>CAZCPD010000247.1:0-4503 GCA_964500425.1 uncultured Rhodocyclaceae bacterium | reverse complement strand
GCTCCAAATAACGATCGCCGTGCCAATGACGAATGTGTGTGCGATTGCCCTGGCCAGCACCGCGCCGATGGGAACACCTGGCGCGAGCATCGGTTAAGATGGAAAGTCATTGTGGACGGAGGTTGTCATGAGCGAAACCCATCAGTTTTCCTTCACCCTCGAACAGCAGGAGGACTATGCCTTCCTGGTGCGCTTCGACGGCGGTTTGCTGCCGCTGCTCACCGACGAGCCGCCGCCGCTGGGCAAGAGCGCCGGTCCCAATCCCGCGCGGCTGCTGGCGGCCAGCGTCGCCAACTGCCTGTCGGCGAGCCTGCTGTTCTCTCTGCGCAAGTTCAAGAATCAGCCGGGGCCGATCCGGACCACCGCCACCACGCGGCTGGAGCGCAACGAGCAGGGACGCTTGCGCGTCGTCAATGTCAGCGTCGAAATCCAGGTCGATGCCGATGCCGAAGGACTCGATCATCTCGACCGCGCCCTCGCCCAGTTCGAGGACTTCTGCGTGGTCACGCAAAGCGTGCGCAGCGGATTTGCAGTCGATCTGAAGGTGCTGGACCGTTCCGGCAAGGTGCTGAAGCAGTCGGCCTGAGCAGTCAGTCCGAGCGGCCGCCGCTCGGGCGGGAACGGGAATTCGCAAGGATTCAGGGTACTCCCATGAATGCCGAATTCATGTAAACGCGCCCTCTCCTCCAGCCCCTCTCCCACGGGTGGGAGAGGGGAGAAATGCAGTTCATGCGATTGCCTCTGGCGATGAGTTGAAGCGTCTTCTCAGACCTTGAAGCGGCCCACCACGTCTTTCAGTTCGCCCGCCGATTGCTCCAGATGGCGGGCGGCCTCCGAGGTTTCCTGAATGATGCGGTTGTTCTCTTCGGCGAGCTGGGCGATCTGCCCCACGTTTCTGGCGATCTCGGCGCTGCTGAGTTTCTGTTCGTTGATCGAATGGACGATGTCGTCGATGCCCTGATTGGCGCTGGTCACCGATTCGCCGGTCTCCGTCAGGGTCGTCGAGACGCCGCCGAGGAACTGCTGGCTGGTGGCGAGGGAGGCCATGCCGTTTTCGATGGCCTGATCCACGGTCGCCGCATGCTCGGTGATCTTGCGGGTGATGGAGTCGATCTCGTTGGCCGAGGCTGCCGACTTTTCGGCAAGCTTGCGCACTTCGTCGGCGACCACGGCAAAGCCGCGCCCTTGCTCGCCGGCGCGGGCGGCCTCGATCGCCGCGTTGAGCGCCAGCAGGTTGGTCTGGTCGGCAATTTCCTTGACCTCGCGGGTCATGCTGGAAATCGCATCGGTGCTTTGCACGAACTGGCTGACCGAGTCGGCGATTTCCTTCACCGCCGACTCGATGTGGCCGATTTCCCCCACCAGTTCGCCGAGCCGCTCGCTGCCCATCTGCGCGCGCTCGGCGCCGACGGTGGATATCTGATGCACCTTCTCGCTGGATTCGGCCACCGAGGCGATGCTGGCGGTCATTTCTTCCACTGCGGCGGCGCTCGCCGCGGCGGCTTCATTCTGCTTGAACGAGCGTTCGGCGACATGGGCCGAGGATCGGGAGAACTGCACCGCGGACTGGGAGACGGTTTCGGCCGATTGCTTCACCTGGCTGACCAGCGTCTGCATCTTGTCCATGACCTTGTTGAAGGCGGCGACGATCTTGCCGAATTCGTCGCGGCTGACGACATGGATGCGCGCCGTCAGATCGCCTTCACTGCCGGCCAGTCGAGTGAAGGCGGCGAGTATCTCCTCGGCCGTCCTGGTGACGTTGCGCACGATCATCGTCAGGCCGAAGGCGAGGACAATCAGCACCAGCAGGGTGCTGACGATGACGGTGATGATGTTGTTGCGCAGATGGGTATCGAGCGAGGCGCGCTTGTAGCCGATCTTCACCTGGCCGATCGGCTTTTTATCCGGATCGCTGATGGTGCGCTCATGGACGATCAGCCCGGTCGTGTCGTCGGGCTGCTTCATGATATTCGCGGTCAGGGACTTCTTGTCGCTGCCGTAGAACTCGGCGAAGGCGACTTCAGGGTCGCGGGTGACTTCCTTGACGAAGCCCTCCAGCGCCGAAAGATCGTAGTTGATGATGTAGGTGACGCTGACTTTCTCCAGGAAGTTGATGGTGCTCGCCGCCTTGGATTCCATGCTGGCCTCCAGCGCTCGGTGCTGCTGAAAGACCAGAACCGTGCCGAGCAGGCTCAGCACGGCGGTGATGAGGAAAAGGGTGGGGAGCAGAAGTTTCTTGCGCAGCGAGTCGAATTGCAGAAGCCTGGTCATGGTGCTCTCTCCGGTGGCGTAGCGCTGATCGCTGCCGAACTCATGTCTGCGATTTCATTGACATGACAGGAGGACGGCGGCGTTCCTCCTGTCATGAAATTGGCCTTGCCGCTCAGAACTTCGTGATGGTGACGGCCTTGCCGCCTTTTACCTGGGTGACGTACACCGTCTTCAGGGCCTGGTGATTGGTCGGGGAGAAACCGATCTTCAGGCCGCCGATGTCGGTGTTCAGGCCGTTCATGGCGCCGATGAACGACTCGCGCGTCAGGTTGTTGCCAGCCTTCTTCAGGCCTTCGCTGATGACCGTGGCGCCGATATAGCCTTCCAGGCTGGTGTAGTCGAACTCCGTCTTCCCCGCGGCCTTCATGTCGGCCTGGTATTTCTTGACGATGGGTACGCTGGCGTCGTCCGGCGAGGGCACCACCTGCGTGATGTACACGCCTTCTCCGTCGGCTCCCGCCTCCTTGATGAAGTCGGAGGTGCCGACAAAGGAGACATTGAGGAACCTGGCGTTGATGCCCTGGGCCTTGGCCTTCTTGACGAAGGCGGCACAGGCCTTGTAAGTGCCGACCATGACAATCGCTTCGGGTTGGGCGGCCTTCAGCGCGGCGACGCCTTCGTCGACCTCGGTGGTGTTGCGCTTGTACTTGCCTTCGCCGGCCAGTGTCATGCTGCGCTTGGCAAGCGCCTTGAGCACGCCGCCCTTGCCAGCCGCGCCGTAGGCATCGTCCTGGATGAAGACGCCGATCTTCTTGATGCCCAGATCCTTGGTCAGGTGTTCGACCTGTGCTTCGGTCTCGTCGAAATACGAGGCGCGCACGTTGAATACCACCTTGTTCACCGGGTTGCGCAGGGCCTCGGCGCCGGTGAACGGCGCCACGTAGGGAACGCCTGTTTTGGAGGCCAGCGGCACGGCCGCCGCCGATGTTGGCGTGCCGACATAACCGAACAGGGCGAAGACCTTGTCCTGTTCGATCAGCCTGGTGGTGGCGGCGGCGGTCTTCGCCGGCTCATAGCCATCGTCCACGCTGATCAGCTTGATCTTGCGGCCGTTGATCCCGCCCGCGGCGTTGAGTTGGTTGAAATAAGCCTGACTGCCGTCGCGCATTCCCGTCCCCAGACCGGAGGCCGGACCGCTGAGCGCATTGGCCATGCCGAGAACGATTTCGTTCGCACTGACGCCATCCTCGGCCTGTACCGGTAAGGCGGATACGCCGAGACAAAACGCCGAGGCCATCAGGAATTTCTTGTTCAGCTTCATTACGGTACCTCCAGGAGTAAGTTGCGCCGAGTTGCACTGACTACGTATTCATACTACTCCGTTCAGGCGGAAAAACGCTACTTTGGTAATAGGGGCTTGCCCCCGGAACTGTTCGCCCTATACCGTCCTTGAGTATGGATGGCGGCATCCCTGAACGCCAGAAAGCGTTGCCGCTTCAGCTTGCCGTAGGGTCCAGCGTGAGCAGCAGTTCGTATTCTTCAACCGGATCGTATTCCTCGACGAAGACTTCGACGACGCGGCCGGCATGGGGCGAGGGAATGTCCAGGGCGACCTTGCCGGTTTCCAGGACGAGGATGGTGGCGTCGCGCTCGATCACGTCGCCGGGGGCGACGAGCAGCGACTGCACGATGACGTTGCCGGCCGCGCAATTGCCGCAGCTCTCCCAGCACTCGGGGTACTTGGGCATGCGGACTTCAAGGAGTTTGCCGGGCTCGCTCATGGACGACGCTCAGACGTAGCGAGCGACGAAGGCCATCTCATAGCCGGGGGGCAGGGCGATGCGAACATGGTGGCCGTTGCCCGGCGCAATTTCCATGGGCATGCCATCCGAATTGCGCATGGCTTCGAGCGTCATGTCGAGATTGCCGCGCGGGTGAACGATTTCGAGACGGTCGCCGACGGCAAAGCGGTTCATGACTTCGATTCTGGCCAGGCCATTGGTATCGTAGCCGCGTACCTTGCCGACGTAGAGGCTGCGCCCGGACTTCGACGAGCCATAGAGATAGTTCTGGTATTCGGCGTCGTGATGGCGCTGGTAGAAGCCGTCCGTGTAACCTCGGTTGGCGAGGCCGTCGAGTTCGGCGAGCAGGCGCGGATCGAGCGGCCGGCCGGCCATGGCATCGTCGATGGCCTGACGGTACGACTGGCAGGTGCGCGCCACGTAGTACGGCGACTTGGTGCGGCCTTCGATCTTCAGCGAATCGATGCCGATGTCGACCAGGCGCTGGACA
>CAZCPD010000246.1:0-4588 GCA_964500425.1 uncultured Rhodocyclaceae bacterium | reverse complement strand
TTCGGTCACAGCTACATGGTCAGCATGGGGCAGTGGCTGAGCGTGCCCATGGTCCTGCTCGGTCTTTACTTTCTTTTGCGCAGGAGCAAAACAGCATGACCGCAACGCAACGTCCCTTCAAGATACTCGGCATCCAGCAAATCGCCGTCGGCGGCCCCTCCAAGGACCGCCTGCGCAAGCTCTGGGTCGACATGTTCGGCCTCACCGTGACCGGCAACTTCGTCAGCGAGAAGGAAAACGTGGACGAGGACATCACCGCCATGGGCAGCGGCCCGTTCAAGGTCGAAGTCGACCTGATGCAGCCGCTCGACATCACCAAGAAGCCGGCCGTGCATGAGCCGCCACTGAACCACGTCGGCCTCTGGGTGGACAACCTGCCCGTCGCCGTCGAATGGCTGACGGCGCAGGGCGTGCGCTTCGCCCCCGGCGGCATCCGCAAGGGCGCAGCCGGCTACGACATCACCTTCCTGCATCCGAAGGCCAACGAGCAGTTTCCGATTGCCGGCGAAGGCGTGTTGATTGAACTGGTGCAGGCGCCGCAGGAAGTCATCGAGGCGTTCGCCAAGCTGGCGGGCTGAGGGAATGACGATGGCTTCGCTATTCGACGCTTGGAATAACTCCGCGCTGCGCTTCGCGAATCGCATCGTGATGGCGCCGATGACGCGCAGCCGCGCAGACCACCGCGACGCGGCGCCCAATGACCTGATGGTCGAGTACTACCGGCAGCGCGCCGGCGCCGGCATGATCGTCAGCGAAGGCGTGCCGGTCTCCGACCGCGCGCGCGGCTACGTCGGTACCGGCGCGCTGTGGAACGAGGCGCAGGCGGCCGGCTGGAAGAAGGTGAACGACGCCGTGCACGCCGCCGGCGGCAAGATCTTCGCCCAGCTCTGGCACGTCGGCCGTGTCTCGCATTCGGCGCTGCATGCCGACGGCAGCAAACCCGCCGGCGTCTCCAACGTTGCCGCCGCCAGCCTCAAGACCTGGATCCCCACCGCCGCGGGCGCCCAGCTCGTCGATTGCGAAGCACCGGTGGCGCTCAGCACCGCCGAGGTGAAAGGTGTCGTCGCCGAGTTCGCGAATGCCGCCCGCATGGCGCGGCTGGCCGGCTTCGACGGCGTCGAAATCCACGGCGCCAACGGCTACCTGCTCGACCAGTTCCGGTGTTCCTTCCTCAACACGCGCAGCGACGAATACGGCGGCTCACTGGAGAACCGCTATCGCCTGCTGCTCGAAGTCATCGATGCGGTGGCCAGCGTCTATGAGCCCGCGCGCATCGCCGTGCGCCAGTCGCCCTACGGCGTCGCCAACGACATGCAGCCCGATCCCGAACCGCTGACCACGTACCCTTATTTAGCCCGCGAACTGGCGCGTCGCCACATCGGCTTCCTGCACATCTACGACCAGAGCGAAAGCTGGATCCACGATGCCAGCCACCCGCTGATGGCGGCGCTGCGTTCCGTCTATGACGGAGCCATCATTGCCTGCGGCGGCTTCACGCGCGAACGCAGCGAAGCCCTGCTGGCGCGCGGCCACGCCGACCTGATCGCCTTCGGCAAGCCCTACATCGCCAACCCCGACCTGGCCCTGCGCCTGCAACGCGGCGCGCCTTTGAATGCGCAGGATGGGGCGACGTTCTACGCGGGTGGGGCGACGGGATATACGGATTATCCGGCGCTTTCGGGATAGCCCTAGGCGACGCGCAGAGCAAGTCCAGACTCCGTCCCACAGCAACTTCCTGCAGTCGTCATTGCCGCGAAGGCGGGAGTTCATGGTTTCAAAGGGGTACCCGGGGAAAGAGGTACCCGAGGAATACGGATCAAGCCCGAACGGCGGGTACTTGATCAGCGCTTCCCCGGATCCCCGCTTTCGCGGGCATGACGTGAGGACTCAAACGCCACCGACGATGGTTCCAGACCGTTGGCGTCCGGCGAGTCATCCATACGGCATTCGTGCAATTGTCCAGGCCCTTCTCCTCTCCAGGGTCAGGGGGAGAGCCTCCCCCCACCAATGCGATCGTCCGGATATCCATCTTGTATCGAGAGTTCATGTCGAGTATAAGACGCAGGGTATGCCCATTCGGGTAGCGGATCGCGGTTAGCCTCCGGTTTTTTCGATTCGCCTTCAGCTTGCGAGGAGTTGCGTGGATGAAAAATGCGACTGACTGGATTCCCAAGCCGAGCCGGTTCGCGCCCCGCGAATTGTGGCTGAAGATACTCGCGGTCGCGGTGTGCTACTTCGCCGCCGGGGAAGTCAGTATTTCGTTGTCGGCGACGAGCGGCATCGTCACCGTGGTGGTGTTCATGGCCGAAGGCGTTTCCCTTGCCGCAACCATCCTCTGGGGAACACGGGTCTGGCCGGGCATTTTTCTCGGACAGATCGTGCTGGCGCTGTTTCACGGTTTGTCATGGCCGACGGCGCTGGCCATCGCCGCGATCAACAGTGGCGAGGCAGTGCTCGGCGCGGTTCTGTTTGCGCGCCTGGGACTGCACAAGGCGTACGACCGGATTCGCGACGTCGCGTTGTTGCTGGGGCTGATCGCTTTCGTGCTGCAACCGATCAGCGCGACTTTCGGCAATCTCATCCTCCTGTTGGACGGCAAGCTCAACGCGGCGGGCTATGTCAATTCATGGAGCGTATGGTGGCTCGGCAACGTCATTGGCCAGGTCGTCGTCACGCCCTTGCTGCTCTCGCTGCATGCCGCGCTGCACAATACGCGGCAGGATATGCGCATCGCGCTGCGCAAGGCCTGGCAGCCGCTTCTGCTGATACTGGCGATATTCGCCGTGATGATGGCGGCGCCGAAATTTCAGGGCGCCAATATCGGCATCGCCATGATCCCGCCGCTGATGGTGCTCCTGGCGGCGCGCCATGGCATGAGCGCCGCAACGCTGGGCACGGCGCTGTTCATGCTGCTCAATCTGTACTATGCGCATTTCGACATCAAGCTGTTTGCCGGAGCGATCAGCGGCGGCTTTGTCGATCTCGACCTGTTTCTGTTGAGCCTCGCCCTGGTTGGCCAGTTCGTGGCTGCTTTGTTCGCGGAGCGGCAACAGGCCGAGATGGCACTGGCGGTCAGCCTTGAACGGCTGAACGAAGCGCAGCGTATCGCCAACGTCGGCAGCTGGGAACTCGATCTGCACAGCAACCGACTGGAATGGTCGGACGAGATCTACCGGATCTTCGAGATCGACAGCAGCCGCTTCGCCGCTTCCTACGAGAGCTTCCTGAACGCCATTCATCCGGAAGATCGCGACATGGTGGACCGCGCCTACCAGGAATCGCTGACGAATCGCACGCCATACCGCCTGATCCATCGCCTGCGTTTTCCCGATGGACGCATCAAGCATGTGCAGGAAAGCTGCGAAACTGTGTACGCCGGGGATGGAACGCCCCTACGGTCGCGCGGCACGGTGCTGGATATCACGGCCATCAAGCGTGCCGAGGAAAAATTGCATCTGTATGCCAAGGTATTTCAGTCCAGCGGTGATGCCATCATCGTCACAGACAGCGATAACAACATCGTCGACGTCAATCCGGAGTTCACCCAACTGACCGGCTACACGATCGACGAAGTCAAGGGCAGGAACCCCCGGATGCTCGCATCCGGTCTGACGCCGCCCGAGACCTATCCGGTGCTTTGGCGGACGCTCCTCGACACGGGCATCTGGCAGGGGGAATTGTGGGATCGCCGCAAGGACGGCAGCGTTTATCCCAAGTGGGCAACGATTACGGCAATCCGGAATAGTTATGATGTAATAGTCAATTACATGGTCACCTTCGTCGACATCTCCGAACGCAAGGCAGCGGAAGAACGAATGCATCGCCTGGCGCACCACGACACGTTGACCGGGTTGTCGAATCGACTTGGATTGGAATACCGTCTGGAGCAGGCCATGCTCGCGGCGCGGCGCGAGAATCGAAATGTCGCCGCGATGTTCATCGACATGGACCGCTTCAAGAGCATCAACGACACGCTGGGCCATCATGTCGGCGATTTGCTGCTGGCGGAGATTGCGGCGCGACTGCAATCATGCGCGCGGGCCAGCGACATCGTCGCCCGTCTGGGCGGCGATGAATTTGTCGTGATACTCACCCATGTCATGGATGGCCCGGCTGCGGCTCTGGTCGCCGAGAAGATCGTCGAGCGCTTGTCTCACCCGTATCTGCTCGAAGGTCGCGAGGTCAAATCCAGTCCCAGCTTGGGCGTCAGCCTGTATCCCGACTTTGGTGCAGATGCCGATGCGCTGCTGAAGCAGGCCGACATGGCGATGTACCGCGCCAAGAAAGCCGGGCGAGGTTGTTTCAGGATGTTTTCGGAAGACATGCTTGAAGCGCGGGGATGATTCAGGCTCGAAGCCAACACCAAGACAGCCGATGCTGCCACGGCGGCGACTTGGGGTGAGCTACCGTCAGGCATGCTCAGGAGAACCGCGCCAATGCTGGATCTTGTGGCAACGCCCTTTGGAGATCACGCATTCATGAGCCTCTTCGGGCAGCGATCATTTTCCCCATCAGCCGGAAGAAACCCAACGGCCCAGTCAGCATCCCGGCGGTCTTGACACCGCCGATCATGGCCCCTTGAACGCCG
>CAZCPD010000245.1:0-4606 GCA_964500425.1 uncultured Rhodocyclaceae bacterium | reverse complement strand
TCCAGAGAAACGTCGACGGGCGAATGCGTACAAGGAACTGGCGCAGCAGATCGCCGCCGTCGATGCGCGTGTCGCGCTGCGGGAGAACACTGGGAGCGTTGCAAAAACCGGGGCACAGATGAAATGACCGACAGAACCAGACACGGCATGTCCACACTGCTGACGACAGCCCTGTTGGCAACCTTGCTCGGCCTTTGCTCCATTTCCGGAGCGCTGGCGCAGGAAAGAATCCGCCCCGCCTATACGGCGGATTTCGTGGCGCAGATGCTGGATTACGTGTCGCGCGATTACGCCCTCGCCGTGTCGAACGGAAAAGTCATCGACGAGGATGAATATGTCGAACAACTCGTCGTCAGCAATTCAGCCCTTGAGGTCAGCAGCCAGGTGAAATCGCTTGCCGCGCAACCGTCCATCCGCGGCGGGATCGTCAAGCTCATCGACCTGATCAAGGCCACGGCGCCGCCGGAAGCGATCAAGGCCCAGGCATTGAAGGTGCGCGACGAGATCTTCCTGGCTACCGGCGTGGCAACGGCGCCGCGCCATTGGCCCAGCCTGGCGCGCGGAAAACAGGTATTCGAGGCGAACTGTGTCTCCTGCCACGGCACGACAGGTGACGGTCGCGGCCCGGCAGCGCAGGCGCTGACGCCCAAGCCCACCGATTTCCTCGACGCGACGCGCATGGCGGCCGTCTCGCCGCTTTCCGCCTTCGGCGCCGTCAAGCTGGGAATCCAGAACACGGCCATGCAGGGCTTTCCCGCGCTGTCGGAAGAAGAGCTGTGGGCCGTAGCGTTTTATGTGGTCTCCCTCAGACTCAGCCCCCCCCTGCGACCCCGGCCCTGGCTATCGCCGGCAGGCTCGACCGGACTGCAGCCGACCTTTGGCTCAAGGCGGCGGCGACGCTGCCCGATGGAGATCTGATGCATGCCCTGCCGGGGTCTCCCGCCGAACGCCGGAAGTTGCTCGCGCTGCTCAGGCTGCACTCGGAAGAGCAATAGGTGAAACGATTTCATCGCGCCGCGATGCTGCTTGCCTTGGGCTGCGCCGGCAGCGCCAATGTTAATGCCGGCGGCATGCAAACCCTGGAAACCGTCGTCGTCACCGGCAGCCGCGACGATCTGCTCGGCGTCGCCTCCAGCGCGACCCAGGGCACCGTCAGCGCGGCTCAACTGGAACAGCGCCCCCTGCTGCGCCCGGCGGAAGTGCTCGAAGCCGTGCCGGGGCTCATCGTCTCCCAGCACAGCGGCGACGGCAAGGCCAACCAGTATTACCTGCGCGGCTTCAATCTGGATCATGGCACCGACTTCGCCATCGGCGTGCTCGGCATGCCGGTCAATATGCCCTCGCACGGCCATGGCCAGGGCTATGCCGACCTGAACTTCCTGATCCCCGAACTGGTGGAGCGCATGCAATACCGCAAGGGCCCCTATGGCGCGGACCAGGGCGACTTCGTCTCGGCCGGCGCGGCGTCTATCGACTATTTCCGCAAGCTCGATGCGCCCTACCTGAGCCTGGGCATCGGTGAAAACGGCTATCGCCGCGCGCTGCTGGCAGGCTCCACCGCTACAACGAACGGGCAACTCCTGCATGCCGTGGAATGGACCGGCAACGATGGCCCGTGGCAACTGTCGCAGAACCTGGACAAGATCAATGGCGTACTGCGCTACGGCGAGGGGCCCCGCGACAACGGCTGGTCGGTGGCGGCAATGGCCTATCAGGCAAGCTGGAACGCCACCGATCAGGTACCGCAACGCGCCATCGACAGCGGGCTGATCGGTCGCTACGGCAATCTCGACCCCAGCGATGGCGGACAAACCCATCGCTACAGCCTTTCCGGCGAATGGTCGGCGCGCGAGGAAAACATCTGGCAACGCGCCAATGCCTACGTCATCGACTACAGCCTCAACCTGTGGTCCAACTTCAGCTTCTGCAGCACCGACCCCAATCCGGCGACCTGCCTGCGCGGCGACCAGTTCGAACAGGTCGACCGGCGTCAGGTCTACGGCGCCAACGGTGCCCGCACCTGGTATGGCAAGACGCTCGGCCAGGAGTCGGAGTTCACCCTCGGCGTCCAGTCCCGCTTCGACCATATCGGCAAGCTTGGCCTCTACACCACCACGGCACGGCAAAGATGGGGCACGCTGCGTGAGGACGCCGTCGACGAAGCCAGTATCGGCCTCTATGGCGAGAGCCAGATCCAGTGGCATGACAAGTTCCGCAGCATTCTCGGCCTGCGCGGCGACTTCTACCGCTTCAATGTCGCCAGCGATAGGGCGGCGAATTCCGGACGGGCCAGCGACCGGATGTTCAACCCCAAGCTGGCCCTGATCTTCGGCCCCTGGAACCAGACAGAGTACTACCTGAACGCCGGCCATGGCTTTCACAGCAACGATGCCCGTGGCGTGACCGCCAGGATCAATCCCGATTTCCGCGATAGCGCCAACTACCTCGGCGCCCTCGACGGCTCCACGCCGCTGGTGCGCACAAAAGCCTACGAACTCGGCCTGCGCAGCGCGCTGGCGCCCGGCTTTCAAACCGCGCTGGCCCTGTGGCGGCTCGACAGCGCCTCCGAACTGCTCTTCATCGGCGATGCCGGCACCACCGAGCCTGGTTTCCCAAGCCGGCGCACGGGCATCGAATGGGCCAACTACTGGACGCCGACAACCGGGCTGACGGTGGATGCCGACCTGGCGCTATCCCGTGCGCGGTTCACCGAAACCGATGCCAGCGTGGCGGGCAATCACATTCCCGGCGCCATCGAACGCGCGTTCTCGCTGGGCGTGTCGATCAACGACCTGTCGCACTGGTCGGATGAACACAGCCACGGCCATGCCCATAGCCACGACCCCATGCAGAACATGGAGACGGACAGCCTGTCACGCTGGTCGGGCGGCGTGCGGCTGCGCCACTTCGGCGCACGTCCGCTGACCGAAGACAACTCGGTGCGCTCGAAACCATCGACGCTGGTGAACCTGCAAGCCAGCTACAAATTCGACCGCAAGATCCGGTTGTCCCTGGAAGTGCTGAATCTGTTCGACCGTAAAACCAGCGACATCGATTACTGGTATGAGTCCCAACTGACTGGTGAGGCGGTAGCGGCGCCGGACACTCACGCTCACCCCGCTGAACCGCGCACCTTGCGCCTTACGCTCCGGGTGGGGCTCTAGGGCGTGTTCTCATTCAGTCGGCGGATTGCGTTGGGTCAGGAAGGCGATGGATGCAAGGCGCGGTGCGCCGCCCATAGTCCATCTATGGACAAGCGCCGCAACGCCGCAGACGCGCCTTCCTGGCCCAACCCTCCGGGAAGGGAACAGCGCGTAGCTCTGGAACCCCGTATGCAGCGGACGCTTCTCGGGCGGCATGCCGGCGAGCGGGAGACCGTCGAGGAAGCTCTGGCCAGCATCAATGGCCAGGCTGACGTCATCGACGGCCGTGAAGTCGCCGAAGCGCCGCGTGATGTTCTTCAGTTCGAGGAGCGCCATGACACGCCCTTCTCGATCACTCGATCAGTGATGGTGATGTTCGGCCGCGTGGTGCGTCTGCCGTGCGGCGTGATGTTGCAGTTCGTGCAGCGGACGCCCCGGCAGCTTGTGGCCGATCCATTGCGGCAGGAGCGAACCGGCGACCATGCCGACGGCCGAAACGGCGAGGCCGACGAGCTGCGGCGGAATGCCCTCCTCGCCGACCAGGGCGTAGGCGTAATCGCCGCTGCTGCTGGCGCCGCCGCTGATCAGCACCTCGATCATGATCCAGGAGAGCAGGCCGCCAACGATCGCCGCCAGCGCGCCCTGGTTGGTCGCACGCTTCCAGAGGATGCCGCCGACCAGCGGCACGAAGGCGCCGGCCAACGTGACCTTGTAGGCGTTCTCGACCATCTTGAAGATCGACGCCTCGGAATTCAGCGCGAACAGCAGCACCAGACAGGCGAAGCCGATCACCGTGAAGCGCATCACCCAGAGGAAGTGGTGGTCGCTCATCTTCGGCCAGAAGCCGCGGATGACATTCTCGGCGAAGGTCACCGACGGCGCCAGCAGCGTCGCCGAGGAACAGCTCATGAGGGCCGACACCACGGCGCCGAAGAAGAGGACCTGGGCGACCAGCGGCGTGTGCTGCAGGACCAGCGTGGGCAGCACGAGCTGGCTGTCCTCCTCGAGGATCTTGGCGAATGCGGCCGGGTCGATCAGCGTCGCCGAGTAGGCGATGAACATCGGCACGAAGGTGAAGCAGAAGTAAATCGAGGCGCCGAGAATCGAGCCCCACAGGGCGATCTTCGCGCTCTTCGCCGAGGTGACGCGCTGGAACACGTCCTGCTGCGGAATCGAGCCGAGCATCATGGTCATCCAGGCGCCGAGGAAGGCCACCCACTTGAGCGGATCCATCTCGGGGAAGAAGTCGAGCTTGCCGGCGGCGCTGGCATGCGCGACGACGCTGGAGACGCCGCCATCGACCTTGCCGCTGACGATCCAGGCGATGAACAGCAGCCCGCCCATCGAGACCGTCATCTGCACGAAATCGAGGATGGCCACCGAGAACATGCCGCCGAAGGTGGTGTAGGTGAGGACGATGGCGGCGCCGAGGATCATGCCGACCTGCTGACTGACCGCGCCGT
>CAZCPD010000244.1:1435-4620 GCA_964500425.1 uncultured Rhodocyclaceae bacterium | reverse complement strand
GACCGTCGTTGAGACTGGGCGTGAAGATGCCCGGCAGGGCGATCGAGGCGCGCACCGCGTCGACGGTCGAGCCTTCGCGCAGCCAGATTTCCGCGCCGGTCGCCAGGGCCGTGGCGACGGCGCCAAACGGCATGGGCATCGACTCGATCGGCCGGTCGCTGAAGTTGTCGCGCAGGTATTGCACCAGCCGCTCGCCTTTCAACAGACCGGTGGTCAGGCTGACGTCGAGCAGGCTCAGCACGTCGCCGACGTCCATGTCGCGCACCCAGGCTTCGAGACGGTCCAGATCGCCGGCGGCGTAGGCGGCGCCGACCAGCGCCCCGATCGAGGTGCCGCAAACCACGTCGGGACGCAACCCCGCTGCGTCGAGCGCACGCAGCACGCCGATATGCGCCCAGCCGCGCGCCGAGCCGCCGCCCAGCGCGACGCCAATCTTGCGGCGGCGGCGGGTGGGCGCGCCATTCGCACCATTCATGTTTTTCGCCATCAAAGCAAAGTGGGGCATCGCTGCCCCACTCCCGAGTGAAACGTCAGCCGGCAAGGATACCCGATCAGCGCCTTGCCGGCCGCCAGTGCGCCATGGCGCGCGGCTCAGAACTCGTAGATCGCATCGACGCCGAAGGTGCGCGGCTCGCCATACTGGGCGCTGAGAACGCCGAGGTTGGTGGTCGCCACCGCGTACTCCTTGTCGGCGAGGTTCTTGCCCCACAGCGCCACGCGCAGCTTGCCCTGCGGCAGGCGGATGTCGCCGAGCTGGACGCGCGCACTCCAGACGCCATAGCCGTTGGTCCAGGTGTTATGGTTCGGTCCGGCGTAGAACTCGCTCTGCCATTTGTAATCGACATTCACCATGAGCCGGCCGTAGGCCATGCGATCGCCCTCGTAGCGCATGCCGACGCCGCCCTGGCCCTTCGGCGAATTGGGCATGTGCTTGATGGAGGCAAGATCGACGCCATTGTCGACATACGCATCGTACTTGGCGTTGAGGTGGGTATAGAACAGGTTGGCGGTGAGGCCCTTGCTCAGCAACGCGGTGAGTTCGAGCTCGGCGCCCTTGACGCGCGCCTTGCCGGCGTTGAGGGTATCGGTGAAGATCGCCGGCGTGCGCACCTGGTCGACCTGCAGGTCGGTGTACTTGTTGATGAAGGTCGCCACGTTCACGCGCAACTTCTTGTCGAGCAGGTCGGCCTTCACACCGAGTTCCGTCGAGCGCACGTTCTCCTGGTCGAAGCCGTTGCCGAAGCCGGCGACCGTGCTGCGCGTGTTGAAACCGCCGGCACGATAGCCGTTGGCGATCTTGGCGTAGCCGCTGACGTCGTCGGTCAGGGCGTAGTCGGCCGTGTAGGTCGGCGTGAACTTCTTGAAACTCTTGTGGCCCGGCACGACGCTGCCATTGGCGGTCGGGTTGAAGCCGCTGACGATGAAATTCTTCGTCGCCGAGCGCTTGTCATGCGTCTCGCGCACGCCCAGGGTCAGGCGCAGCCTGTCGTCGAGCACCGGCGGCTTCCACGTCGCCTGGCCATACGCGGCCTTCGACTTCGACTCCGCCTTGACCGACCAGGTATCCACCATCGGGCCGCCATAGTTCGAGGTCACCGCTTCGTTGCCGTCTTCCTTGAAGTAGAAGATGCCGGCGACGTATTCGAGGCGGCGGCCGAATGCGTCGCCGATCGCCTGGAATTCCTGCGAGGTCTGGTCCTGCGTCTGGTCATACACCTGCGTGAACACGTCGATGTAGTCCTGGTTCGCCTGGTTGCTCATCTTCCGGTAGGCGGTGATCGACTTGAGCACGAGTCCGTCGAGGTTCCAGGTCAGGGTCAGGTTCTGGCCCTGCACCGTCGTATGGCTCGGCGACAGGCCCTTCACGGCCGGCGCCGACTCCTGGCGGCCATGGGGCGCGGTCGCCCCGGCCACTTTCTGGAAAAAGACGTTGCCATAGGTGACCTTGGAATGATCGAGGCTCAGGTCGGCGGTGAAGCGATCCGTCGCCAGGAGGCGGAATGCCCACTTGGCGGCCTCCTTGTCGTCCTCGTTGAAATTGATCTGGTTGGGCAAGGTGGTGTTGGTATTGTCGACCCAGCCGTGATTCGACGAACGCATGTAGGAGAAGCGCGTAAACAGGCTGTCGGTCAGCGGCACATTCACCCGGGTCTTGCTGGCGAACAGGTCATTGTTGCCGAAGGTGAGTCCCTGCTCGAAGGAGAAATCCTTTTCGGGCTTGATGGTGATGAAGTTGATCGCGCCGCTGGTCGTGTTGCGGCCATACAGCGCGCCCTGAGGCCCGCGCAGCACTTCCACCCGCTCCAGGTCGGCGATGTCTGCCGCCAGACCGACGCCGCGACCGACCGGCACGCCGTCGATGTAGATGCCCATCGCGTTGTCCTTGGTGGTTTGCGAATCGGTGTTGCCCATGCCGCGGATGGAAAGATTCGGCGCGGCGCGGTTGCCGGTGAAGGGCACGATGCTCAGCGACGGCATCTTGTTGGCCAGGTTCATCAGGTTGTCGACGCGCAGATTCTCGATGTCGCGCGTGGTGATGGCGGTGATCGCGATCGGCGTCTTCTGCAGCGACTCCCTGCGCTTCTGCGCCGTGACGATGACTTCCTCCAGCTTGTCGGCGCCCTGCGCCTTGCCGCCATCCGCCTGCGAGCCCGTGGCAGCCGCTCCGCCCTGCGCCAGCGCCAGCCCGCTCACGCCACCCAAGGCGCAGGCCAATGCGGCCGCCAGAGCCTGACGACGAAAGCGCGGATAGTCGCCCACTTGAGTTCCCTGCTGAATTCGAGAATCCATCATGCCCCCTGTCTGTTTGGTTTTCGGATTGCCTGCCTGGAGTGCCAGCCGAAGCTGTAGGACCAGCGTAGCACCGGCTCCATGCGATGCCATCCGGGAGTCATGTGTTTGTGGTATTTCCAAGACATTTTTCCCCGGACTCCCGCACCCCTTTCGATTCAGACGGTTATCGGCTAGCATGAAAGGCTATCCGGTTTGTCCGCCTGCCCGAGGACTCCCCATGAACGCCACCCCCACGCCCTTCACGGACGCCCTGCTGCCCGCCGAATTCAAGGACTGCTTCGACGGCCAGAAGGCGGCGTACCTGGCCGACCCCGAACCCAGCTACGCCGCGCGCCGTGCCGATCTCGAACAACTCGCGCGCCTGCTCAAGGAAAACCGCGCCGCGCTGATCG
>CAZCPD010000244.1:0-1335 GCA_964500425.1 uncultured Rhodocyclaceae bacterium | reverse complement strand
GCCGATCTCGAACAACTCGCGCGCCTGCTCAAGGAAAACCGCGCCGCGCTGATCGACGCGATCAACCGCGACTACGGCAACCGTTCGACCTTCGAAACGCTGTTCGTCGAACTGCTGGTGGCGCTCGACGACATCAAGGTCACGCAAAGACACCTGCGCAAATGGATGCAGCCGCAGCGCCGCCATATCGACCTGATGCTCTACCCCGGCGGTCGCAACCGCGTGATCCCGCAGCCGCTCGGCGTCGTCGGCGTCATCGTGCCGTGGAACTTCCCGCTGCTGCTGAGCTTCGCGCCGCTCACGGCGATCTTCGCCGCCGGCAACCGGGCGATGGTCAAGATGTCGGAGAACTCACGTCATCTCGCGCGCCTGCTCGCCGAACTGAGCCCGAAATATTTCCCCGCCGACAAGCTGATGTTCTTCGCCGATGATGGCCAAGGCAGCCGCGGACCGGCCTTCTCCTCGCTGCCCTTCGACCATCTGCTGTTCACCGGCTCGGGCGCCACCGGCCGCGCCGTGATGGCCAACGCGGCGCGCAACCTGACGCCGGTGACGCTGGAACTCGGCGGCAAGGCGCCCGCCGTCGTCGCCCCGGACTTCCCGATCAAGACCGCCGCCGAACGCATCATGTGGGTCAAGATGTTGAACGCCGGCCAGATCTGCACCAACGTCGATTACCTGTTCCTGCCGGAAGGCCGCGCCGACGAATTCGCCGAACATGCCCGGCGCCTGGTCGCCGCGCGCTACCCGGACATCAACAGCGCCGACTACACCTCGATCATCGACGCGCGCGCCTATCAACGCCTGGTCGATGCGCTCGAAGACGCGCGCGCCAAGGGCGCCCGGCTGATCAACCTGGCGCCGGGCCAGGCGCCGAATGCCGCGCTGCGCAAGCTCGCGCCGCATCTGGTGCTCGACGTCACCGACGACATGGAATTGATGCAGCGCGAAATCTTCGGTCCCATCCTGCCGATCAAGACCTACCGCGACAAACAGGAAGTCGTCGACTACGTAAACCGCCGCGACCGCCCGCTGGCGCTCTACCCCTTCACCCACGACAAGTCGCTACAGGACTTCTACATCACGCGCATCATGTCCGGCGGCGTCTCGGTGAATGAGCCGCTACTTCACGTCGGCCAGCACGACCTGCCCTTCGGCGGCGTCGGCGCCAGCGGCATGGGCCATTACCACGGCCATGAAGGCTTCCTGACCTTCTCCAAGCTGCGCCCGGTGTTCTACCAGGGCCCGCTGTCGGCGATCCAGATGCTGTTCCAGCCGCCCTACGGCAAGCGCGCGTATCAGATGCTGGAGTTGTTGTTGAAGCTCAAGGGATAG
>CAZCPD010000243.1:0-4621 GCA_964500425.1 uncultured Rhodocyclaceae bacterium | reverse complement strand
GCTCCAAATAACGATCGCCGTGCCAATGACGAATGTGTGTGCGATTGCCCTGGCCCTCAACCCACGGGAGCAATCACCTTGCTGCTGACCAACAGCGACTCGCGCAAGCGGTCGATCCTGGCGAGCTTGCCGGCCGCGCCAAGAATATCCAGCTCATGGTCGAGCGCCTGCAATTGCTGTTCCAGAAGCTCGCGTTCGATGAGCAGGCCACGTGCCCGCGTGTATTCCGGG
The DNA here is from genome assembly GCA_964500425.1 of uncultured Rhodocyclaceae bacterium. GTDB lineage: Bacteria > Pseudomonadota > Gammaproteobacteria > Burkholderiales > Rhodocyclaceae > Sterolibacterium. The sequence continues at coordinate 4,390 of CAZCPD010000243.1, read as the reverse complement.
CTGACGCGCTGCGCCGTCTCCAGCTTCAGAATGTCTTCGTTCATGGCGAATCCTTTCGATTCCTTCAACTTGAAAGTCGCGTGAGCGACTGTGGACGCCACCCTCTCCCTATCCCTCTCACGGTGACCGAAGGAAATCCCTGCGGGAGAGAGGGGTTGGGGTGATGGAAACGGGCGTGACTTTCATGTTTCGGGATGTCTTTTTCAAAATCACGCCCGTTCAGTTGAATTGGCTGAAATCCGGCTTGCGCTTTTCGAAGAAGGCGGCGAAGGCTTCCTTGGCCTCCGGCGAAACCAGGCGTTCCTTGAAATTGCGCATCTCGCTGTGCATGGTCTGATCGATCAATGCCCGTTGCGCGCCCTTCAGCATCTGCTTGGTCAGCTTCACCGAGGCGGTCGGCAGCGCGGCGAGCTTGCGCGCCTGCGCCATGGCATGCTCGAACACCTGGTCGTCCGGCAGCACGGCATTGACGAGGCCGACCTCGCGCGCCTTGTCGGCGTTGAACGGCTCGCACAACAACAGCATTTCCGAGGCGCGCACATGACCCGCCAGCGCCGGCAGAAGCAGACTGGAAGCGGCTTCCGGACACAGACCGAGACTGACGAAAGGCAGCTGGAAGCGCGCGCTCTGGCCGGCATAAACGAGGTCGCAATGCAGCAGCATGGTCGTGCCGACGCCGACGGCAACGCCAGAAACGGCGGCGATGAAGGGTTTCTTCAGGGTGCTGAAGGTATTCAGGAAACGGAATACCGGCGGCGGCGGATCCTCCTGCAGCGGCGGATTGGCGAGGAAATCGCCGAGGTCATTGCCGGCGGTGAACACGCCGGGCGAGCCGGACTGGCCGTGAATCAGGATCACGCGGACCGCGGCATCGCGCTCGGCGGCATCCAGCGCATCGGCCATCGCCGCATACATCGCCGTCGTCAGCGCGTTCTTCTTTTCGGGGCGGCGGATCTCGATGCGGCAGATGCCGTCCTTGCTTTCGGTGAATATCAGGTCGCTCATTACTATGCCTTTGCTTTCAATGACAGGAATACTTCGGTGGCCGCCTTGCGATCGGCGGCGACTTTCTGCGCATGGGAGCGCGCGGAAATCTGCTTCAGATAGGGCTTCGCCGCCGGCGCCAGCTCATCGAGCAGATCGCGGCCAAGCACCGCGCGCGTCGCCTGCGACACCAGCGGCAGATGCGCCCAGGCGGCGCAATCGGCGTGGGTGAAAGTGTCGCCGGCAATGAACGGCGCAAAACGCGCAAGTTGCGCGAGGCTCTGCAAGCCCAGCGTCAGTTGCTTCTCGACCTCGGCCTTGGTCTCTTCGGTCACCGTGCCACCGAAGAAGGCCTGCGGATAGAGGCGCCGCGCCGGCAATTCGAGATACAGCTCGATATGCTCGATCAGCTCACGACACTTGGCGCGGGCATAGGGATCGGCCGGGAAGAGCGGAATCTCGCGACAGGTATCCTCGACATACTCGACCACCACCTGCGACTCGCTGATCACCCCCTGCGGCGTGCGCAGAAACGGCACCTTGCCCATCGGCGAATTTTTCTTCACCGCTTCGTTCTGCGCCGGATAGATGACCTCTTCCTCGAAGGCCACCCCCTTTTCCAGCAGGCCGAGCTTGACCTTGTTGTAGTAATTGCTGACCGCAAATCCGCAGAGCTTGAGCATGGTGTTTTCTCCACCGTTGGTAAGGACAGGGGCGGGCTCGACCGAGCCCGAATCGCCGTCAGCCGTCAATCGTCAGCCTTCAATCGTCAATCAGCCGCGAAATCCGCGCGCAGCGCGTCGGCCCAGCAGTTGGGAGTCTCATACAGACGAACGCGCTCGAGCCGCAAATGATTGCCGTAGCGATCCTGATACACCCGATCGAGCCGGAGGAACGCGATCGCCGCGAGATTCTCGGCCGTCGGCACAACATCAAGCACGACCGTCTTGTGCCCGGGCAGGCTGGCCAGAAAGTCCACGACGGCGCTGTCGCCTCGATAGGCGAGGAAGGCGTGGTCCCATTCCGCCACCAGCGCCTGCGTGGCGAGCGACTTGATGTCGGAAAAGTCCATGACCATGCCGTTCATCGGCTGGCCGCTCGCCTGGATGATGTCGCCATCCAGGGTGATCTCGATGGCGTAGCGGTGACCATGCAGATGGCGGCACTGGCTCTGGTGATCCGGAATGCGGTGACCGGCATCGAATTCGAGGCGTCTGGTGATCTGCATGGCGAGACTTTCGCTGAACTGGCGATGGGGGCAGCGGACCGGAGACCGGAAAACGGGCTTCGCTCGATCCTGCTCCAAATACGCGGGATTATAATCCCAGCGCCCCCTCCGCCAAGCTCCGCCCCCCCCCGATGACGTCGCCAAGCTCGAATCCGCCGCAGGACCGCCTGCTCGACAGCGCCGACCACAGCCGCGACAGCGCCGGCATGACTTACGTCTACCCGGTCGTTTCGCGCCGTGCCGGCGGGGTATCCGTCGGCATCAACCTGAACCCGAACAACGCCTGCAACTGGCGCTGCATCTACTGCCAGGTGCCGAATCTGACGCGCGGCAGCGCCCCTGTCATCGACATGGGTCTGCTTGAATCGGAATTGCGCACGATGCTGGAGAACCTGCTGCATGGCGATTTCATGGCCCGCCGCGTCCCGGAAGACGCTCGACGCATCGAGGACATCGCCTTTTCCGGCAACGGCGAGCCGACCAGCGCGCGCGAGTTCGCCGCCGCCGTCGACCTCGCCAGTCGCCTGCGCACCGAATTCAAACTCGATGCCAAGCTGCGCCTGATTACGAATGGCAGCCTGCTCGACCGGTCTGAGGTACAGGAAGGCATCGCCCGTCTCGGCGCTGCCGACGGTGAAGTGTGGTTCAAACTGGATGCGGGCTCGCGCACCGGGATGGCGCGGATCAACAGCGTCGACCTCGACCCGGCCGGCGTGATTCGCCGGCTGAGGACCTGCGCGCATCTTTGCACCACCTGGGTACAGACCTGCTGCTTCAGGCTCGATGGTCAGCCCCCCGAAGACACGGAAATCGCCGCCTGGCTGGACATCCTCGGACAGGCGCGGGTTACGCAGGGGGCATCAGGGGACAATTCCGGCACGCTCGCCGGCGTGCATCTCTACGGGCTTGCGCGCCCGTCATTGCAGGCCGAAGCTCCACGCCTCGGCAGGCTTCCCGCCGCCTGGCTGGAAGCGCTGGCGGAACGGGTTCGGCAACTGGGGCTGAGCGCTCGCGTCAGCCCCTGATGCCATTCAGCCGAATTACTTCTTCGACTTCGCGACGGCAGCGGCGCGCGCCAGCTTCTTCAGCGACTTGTACTGCTCCTGGTCGTGCGCCTTCAGGTATTCGGCGATTTCGAAATCCTCGCGTTTGACCTTGCCGATGTCGATGTTCTCGACGTGCACCAGGCGCAGCAACTGCTGCACAGGACGCGGCATGTTGCGGCCACTTTCGTAACGCGAGCCACCGCTCTGCGTCACGCCCAGCTTCGACCAGAACTGCTGCTGGTTCATACCCATCTTGCGGCGAATCTCGCGCGCGTCGATCTTCTCAAGAGTCTTCATGGCAATATCCTTTTAGAAATACGTCGGGCTAAGTACATTGTTCTGCGCCCTATTACCTAAGTAATAGTAATGCCACTATATACAATATATTTTCAACATACAAGAACTATGTTGAAGGCGTAACAGAATCAGTTGTCCCAGCCTCGACACCCCCCCCTCCCGCCCCGAGGCGGACGCCGCGGATCGATATCGGATATAATTTCCCTTTTTATTTAGTCAGCTAGGCAGGAAATGGCACTGATAGTCCAGAAATACGGCGGCACATCGGTCGGCACGCCGGAACGGATCAAGAACGTCGCAAGACGCGTCGCAAAATGGAAGAGCGAAGGCCACCAGCTGGTGGTCGTGGTTTCCGCGATGAGCGGCGAAACCAACCGTCTCATCGACCTCGCCAAGGCCGTCCAGGCGACGCCCGATCCACGCGAGCTCGATGTCGTCATCTCCACGGGCGAACAGGTCACCATCGGCCTGCTGGCGATGGCCCTCAAGGATCTCGGCCTCAAGGCCAAGAGCTACACCGGCGCGCAAGTCAAGATTCTGACCGACAACACCTACACCAAGGCGCGCATCCTCGACATCGACGGCAAGGCCATGCGCGCCGATCTCGACGACGGCCACATCGTCATCGTCGCCGGCTTCCAGGGCGTCGATGCCGACGGCGCCATCACCACGCTGGGCCGTGGCGGCTCCGACACCACCGGCGTCGCCCTGGCGGCGGCGCTGAAGGCCGACGAATGCCAGATCTACACGGATGTCGACGGCGTCTACACCACCGACCCGCGCATCGTCCCCGAAGCCCGCCGGCTCAACACCATCACCTTCGAGGAAATGCTGG
>CAZCPD010000242.1:0-4648 GCA_964500425.1 uncultured Rhodocyclaceae bacterium | reverse complement strand
CAGAAATCCTCCAACGTCGGCTCGGCGAAGCTGGCGCTGACCTTCCCGCCCGAGGAAATGTGGAGCATGTTCGACGCCATCGGCTTCGGCGCCCCGCTCAAGCTCGGCTTCCCCGGCGAAGTCGGCGGTCGCTTGCGGCCGGCGAAAAGCTGGCGACCGATCGAACAGGCGACCATGGCGTATGGTCATGGCATTTCGGTGACGCTGATGCAGCTGGCGCGTTCCTATCTGGTCTTCGCGCGCGACGGCGATCTGGTGCCGCTGTCGTTGCTGCACATGGAGTCGCCGCCGACCAGCGGCAAGCCGATCTTCTCGGCGCAAACGGCGCGCGAGGTGCGCGCCATGCTCGAACTGGCGGTGCTGCCCGGCGGCACGGCGCCCAAGGCGCAGGTGCCCGGCTATCGCGTCGCCGGCAAGACCGGCACGGCGCACAAGCTCGACGGCAATGCCTACACCAACAAGTATGTCGCCTCCTTCGTCGGCTTCGCCCCGGCTTCCGAGCCGCGCCTCCTGGTGGCCGTGATGGTCGACGAGCCGTCCACCGGCATCTATTACGGCGGCGATGCCGCCGCGCCGGTGTTTTCGCGCGTCATGGCCGGCAGCCTGCGCACTCTCGGCATCGCGCCCGATGCAGAAATCCGGCCGCCGGCGGCCATCGTCGCCACGGATGCCGCACCCGTCCAGGAGAGCATGTGAGCGAAATCGACCGTATCCTCGCCGAACTGCGCCGCCAGGGTGTGAATCCGCGCGGCATCAGCGCCGACTCGCGGCGCGTCGGGCATGGCGAGGTTTTCGCCGCCATGCCCGGCGTGCGCAGCGATGGCCGCGACTACATCGAAGCGGCGCTGGCGCAGGGCGCGGCGGGCGTGGTCTGGGAAAGCGGCGATGCGCCGTCCGGTCTGGCCGACCGGCTCGCCGGCGTCCCCAATGTCCCGGTCGCCGGATTGCAGCCGCTGGCCGGCGGTCTCGCCGACGAAATCTACGGCCGCCCTTCGCAGCACCTCTGGCTGTGCGGCATCACCGGCACCAACGGCAAGACCTCGGTGAGCCAGTGGATCGCCCAGGCGCTGGACCAGCTCGGCCGCCCCTGCGGCGTCATCGGCACCCTCGGCGCCGGCTTGCCGGGAGCGCTGCGCGAGAGCGCCAACACCACGCCGGACGCCATCAGCGTGCATGCCACGCTGGCCCAACTGGTCGCCGCCGGCGCCCAGGCCTGCGCCATGGAAGTTTCCTCGATCGGTCTCGACCAGGGGCGCGTCAATGCCGCCCGCTTCGATACCGCCGTGATCACCAACCTGACGCGCGATCATCTCGAATATCACGGCAGCATGATCGCGTATGGCGCCGCCAAGGCCCGGCTGTTCGAACTTCCGGGCATCCGCACGGCGGTGTTCAACCTCGACGACCCGCTCGGCGTGGTGCTGGCCGCGAACCTCGCCGGGCGTGGACAACCCCGGGTGCGGCGCATCGGCTACACGCTGGACGAGCAATGCCCCCATGGCGACAGCGTCGATGAAGTGCTCGTGGCGCGCAACCTGACGATCGCCGGCGCCGGACTGCGCTTCAGCATTGCCTCTCCGGCGGGCGACGTCGCCGTCGGCGCGCCGCTGATCGGTCGCTTCAACGCCTCCAACCTGCTCGCGGTGCTCGGCGCCCTGCTCGGCGCCGGCGTGGCGCTCGAAGCGGCGGCGGCGAGCTGCGCCCACCTGACGCCGCCGCCCGGCCGGCTGCAAATCGTCGCCTCGGGCGATGCCGTCCCGGAGCCGCTGCTGGTGGTCGACTACGCCCACACCCCCGATGCGCTGGAGCAGGCGCTGCGGGCCTTGCGCGAAGTGGCCGTGGCGCGCGGCGGCCGGCTGCTGTGCGTCTTCGGCTGTGGCGGCGAGCGCGATCCGGGCAAGCGCCCGCTGATGGGCCGCGTCGTCGAGCGGTTCGCCGATGCCCTCGTCGTCACCAGCGACAACCCGCGTGGCGAGAAACCGCAGGCCATCGCCGCCGCGATCCTCGACGGCATGAACGCACCGGCGGACGCGCCCGTCGAACTCGACCGCGCGGCGGCGATCCGGGACACGGTACGCGGCATGCAGCCGCAGGACGTGCTGCTGATCGCCGGCAAGGGGCATGAGCCGTATCAGGAAGTCGCCGGCGCTCGATTGCCGTTTTCCGATCTCGAACAGGCGCGTGCCGCGCTCAACGAATGGAGGGCCGCCGAATGATGAAACTCGTTGAAGCCGCGCGCGCCTGCGGCGGCCGCCTGCTCGGCGTTGGCGGCGGCAATCCCGAATTCGGCGGCGTGTCGACCGACTCGCGCAGCATCGTTGCTGGCGAGCTGTTCATCGCCCTGCGCGGCGAGAACTTCGACGGCCATGATTTCGTGCGCCAGGTCATCGAGCAGGGGGCGACCGGCGCGCTGGTGGATGAAACCTGGCTGGCGCAGCAGGGCCCCGACCTGGCGTTGCCGCTGATCGGCGTCGCCGACACGCGGCTGGCTTTGGGGACGCTGGCGGCCGTCTGGCGCCGACGCTTCCCGATTCCCCTGATCGGCGTGACCGGCAGCAACGGCAAGACCACGGTCAAGGAAATGTGCGCGGCGATTTTGCGCGAGCAGGTCCGTCTCGATGGTTTCGATCCGGCGCTGGCGGTGCTGGCGACCACCGGCAATCTCAACAACGACATCGGCGTGCCGCTGATGCTGCTGCGTCTGCGTCCGGCGCATCGCGCGGCGGTGATCGAGATGGGCATGAACCATCCCGGCGAGATCGACTATCTGACGCGCATCGCCGCGCCGACCGTCGCGCTGGTCAACAACGCCCAGCGCGCCCACCTCGAAGGGCTCGGCAGCCTTGCCGGCGTGGCGCGCGCCAAGGGCGAAATCTTCAACGGCCTGCCGCGCGACGGCGCCGCGGTGATCAACGCCGACGATGCGCAGGCCGGCCTCTGGCGCGAACTGGCCGGAGCCGCCGGCATCGCCCGCGTCATCGGCTTTGGTATTGAACAGGAGGCCGAAGTCCGGGCGACCTGCCAGCCGCTCGCCTTCGGCAGCCGCCTCGTGGTCGCGACGCCGCAGGGCGCCCTCGACATCGAACTCAAGGTGCCCGGTCTGCACAACGCGCGCAACGCACTGGCCGCCGCCGCCGCGACGCTGGCCGCCGGCGCGAGCCTCGCGGCGGTTTCCGCCGGCCTCGCGGGCTATGCCGGCGTCAAGGGGCGCCTGCAACGCCGCGCGGCGGAGAACGGCGCGTTGCTGATCGACGATACCTACAACGCCAATCCCGACTCGATGCGCGCGGCGATCGACGTCCTCGCGGCGCTGCCGGGGAAGAAGATTTTCGTGCTCGGCGACATGGGCGAAGTCGGCGCGCAATCGGGCCAGTTTCACGACGAGATCGGCGGATACGCCAAGAGCATGGGCGTCGACCGTCTGCTGGCGCTTGGCGAGCATGCCGCCGCGGCGGTGCGCAACTTCGGCGCGGGCGCGACGCATTTCAAGAACGCGGCGGCGCTGGTCGAGGCGCTGCGGCCGCAGCTCGACGCGAACACCACGGTGCTCGTCAAGGGCTCGCGCTTCATGCGCATGGAGCGCGTCGCCGACGCCATCGAGAGCAAGTCCGCCTGACGAAACGGATGACGAAGCGGATCAAATGAACCAGAACCCTAACCAGACACGCTACGGCCACGGAGATCGCCATGCTGCTTGAACTGACCCAATGGCTGGCGAAGGATATCCACGCCTTCAACGTGTTCGGCTACATCACGCTGCGCGCGGTGCTGGCGGCGATGACGGCGCTGCTGATTTCGTTCGCCTTCGGGCCGGGGGTGATCCGCTGGCTGACGGCGAAGAAGATCGGCCAGTCGGTGCGCGACGACGGCCCGCAGACCCATCTGGTCAAGGCCGGCACGCCGACCATGGGCGGCGCGCTGATCCTCATGTCGGTCGCCGCCGCGACCCTGCTGTGGGCCGATCTCGGCAACCGCTTCGTCTGGATCGTCCTGCTGGTGACGCTGGGTTTCGGCGCGGTCGGCTGGGTTGATGACTGGCGCAAGGTGGTGCATCGCAATCCGAAGGGGCTGTCGGCGCGCGCGAAGTTTTTCTGGCAGTCGGTGATCGCCGCCGTCGCCGCCGTGTTCCTCGCCTTCAGCGTTTCGGCGAACGACAACAGCAAGCTCGCGGATCTGTTCGGCGCCTGGGTCGATGGCGGCTTCTCGATGGAGTTGCCGGCGCATGCCGCGCTGATCGTGCCCTTTTTCAAGAGCGTCAGCTATCCGCTCGGCGTGTTCGGTTTCATGATCCTCAGCTATCTGGTGATCGTCGGTTCCAGCAACGCCGTGAATCTCACCGATGGCCTCGACGGTCTGGCGATCATGCCGACGGTGCTGGTCGGCGCGGCGCTCGGCATCTTTGCCTACGTCGCGGGTCATGCCGGCATCTCGAAATACCTGCTGCTGCCGTACATCCCGGGCGCCGGCGAGCTGGCCGTGTTCTGCGCCGCCCTGGCCGGCGCGGGGCTCGGCTTCCTCTGGTTCAATGCCTACCCGGCCGAGGTCTTCATGGGCGACGTCGGCGCGCTGGCGCTCGGCGCGGCGCTCGGCACGGTGGCGGTGATCGTGCGCCAGGAGATCGTGCTGTTCATCATGGGCGGCGTGTTCG
>CAZCPD010000241.1:0-4744 GCA_964500425.1 uncultured Rhodocyclaceae bacterium | reverse complement strand
GTACCGAATTGAGCTGGACCCATTATCGAACCCTGCTGCGCGTCGACAGCGAACAGCTCTTTGCCACCAAGTTCCGGCTGATCCTGTCCACCGAAGATGAACTCCGCCGCAAAATCGAGTGCGAGGACGACGCCATCAATGCCGCGCGGCGGCAGGAAGAATCGGAATGACGACAGCCGCTGTCGCCACTCTGGCCCCACACACTTTTCTCGCCCGCGGGCAGCATGCCGATGGCACCGCTCACGCGAACTACTCAAGCCTATACGGGCTCCTCCGGGGAGGCGGTTGTGTCAATGATCGAAGCAGCAGCTACACTCATGGCTTCGTCATTAGTTAGGAAGGAAACGGTTCCGCCTCCGACAACGGCAGCGGTGCCAATAGACATCATGGGCTCTGGTCGTTGGAAAAAAGAACAACTCAAGCTGGCCTTCCATCTCTATTGCCAACTTCCCTTTGGGAAGATGCATAGCCGTAACCCGGAGATTATCGAACTTGCTTCGCTTATCGGCCGAACCCCATCTGCCGTGGCAATGAAGTTGGTCAACCTTGCAAGCCTTGATCCGGCCATCACCGGCACAGGTCGATCAGGACTCGGCAACGCGTCGGCACTTGATCGCGAAGTGTGGGACGAGTTTCACGCAGATTGGGAGGGACTGGCTCTTGAATGCGAAGAAGTTCGCCGGTCACTGGGTGCTGCCCCCTATTCTGAATTGCCTGAGGATTCCGATCCGAACGACACCTTCGTCCCAGACCTTTTTTACGCAGAAACCCGTCGTGTCGTCACGGAACAGCGCATAAAGCAACATTTCTTTAGACGCACTGTACTCAGCAGCTATCGCGGACGCTGTTGTATGTCTGGCCTTTCTGAATCCCGTTTGCTGATCGCAAGCCATATCGTTCCTTGGAGTAAAGACAAGGCAAACCGGCTCAATCCAAGCAATGGCCTTTGCCTCTCTGCCATCCATGATCGCGCATTTGACCAAGGGCTCATTACCCTGACTGACGATTTGCGGATTGTATTGTCCGAAGATCTGTGCAAACGCCACGACGAATTTGTAGTACGGGTGTTGCATCCCCTGAATGGTCGACCAATTGAAGTGCCAGAACGTTTCGCACCCAGTCCGATATTTTTGGCCTATCACCGCGCTAAGGTTTTTGTTGATAGCCGAATGGCATCATGACCACCAACGCAAAACCTTAACCGGGAACATACGCCGTGATTAAAGCCAGTTCGTTCCACGAGGATGTATTTTACGAATATTTCCGCCCATTTCGACACCCAAGTACAACGCGCAATACCTGGGGTGGCCATGGGTTGGAAACCTTTGGCGACGATCTCTTAATCGCGCGAGAGTATTCGCAGGAACACGTCTGGACGGTAGTGGATTCTGATAACGACCAATGGATCATTCCCGAAATGCATTACGTCAACAGGGTTTGCTACTTATTGACCGAGATTCCACACCACAGTGCACCAATCGAGTTCCGCGTTTCGCGATCTTCGCGTTCCCTAACATCGACAGGGCTGGCACGTCGCGTAGCCACACTTCGCAAGGTATTGGCCCACCATCGACCGTGATGGCAATCAGAATCCACGCCGCATACGTCCTTGTTCCGCACCGATGGCGCACCCATTTACACCCATTCCAGAATGAATTTTCACGATGCTTCGGCCCCAAGCTCACAGCCGTCGGCTCGATTCGACAAGACCCACCGGCCCGATTGCGCTTCAACCACGATGACGTGCCGCCTTGCCCAACACGGAACAAAGGTAGTGACGTTACTACGCCCTATTTACCCTTGGAGGCCGCCATGCCCATCCACACCATGACCAGCCGCGCGTTCAACCAGAACGCCAGCCGCGCCAAGAAAGCCGCCGCCGACGGTTCGGTATTCATCACCGACCGGGGCCGGCCGGCGCATGTGCTGCTGTCCATCGAGGAATACCAGCGGCTCATCGGCCGGGGCCGGAACATCGTCGAGCTGCTGGCAATGCCGGCGGAGTAAGCCACGGCCATCGAGTTCGAGGCGCGGCGCTGGCAGTGCGGTGCCCATCCGGCGAACATCTCCTGATGTACGTCCTCGATACCAACGTCGTCTCCGACCCGCGCGCGGAACGCGATGCCTTGATCGCCGCCACCGCGCGGGAGCATGGCATGACCATGGTCACCCGCAATACGTCGGACATTGAAAAAACCGGCGTCGCGCTGCTCGATCCGTGACGGCGCTGAGTCCGTGTCGTCGAATACGTCGCCAAAATGGTGGATTCCCGCACCCCAAGGGTATTTCCTTCGGAACAGTTTCGCGGGAATGACGAAATCCGGACGGGCTCTGTTCTTCCTTGATCCGACCGACAACGACAATACCCCGACCACTCATCCCCATGGGCATCTTCGGCTTCTTCAAGAACCAACGCCAACGCTGCGGCGAGCCGGAATGGCATGGAATGGCGTTCGACATCGAGGACGACCGCATTCCCGCCCCCATCCGCGCGGCCGTCGCGCGCGACTGGCGGCTCGGCTATGCCTTGTTCTTCGCAAACACCGATGAAGGCGGGGAATGGTGGCTGCTGGATGGCGATGAACTGATCGAGGCGTATTGGCTGCCTGACGAGGGGTAATCGATGCCCATGGACTTCGGCATGCCGCGAACTGTTGGATAATCCCGGTTTGCATCCGCCGGAGTTCGCTATCATCGTCATCCCCGTACCCCAAGGGTACTTCTGACTGGGCGCTTTCACGGGGATGACACGTTTCCACATCGACCATCGCATCACTGACCAATAGCTTCCGTACCGAATGAGCAAAGACACCGCCGAGGGGTTGGCCAAGCACACCCCGATGATGCAGCAGTACCTGGGCCTCAAGGCTCAGCATCCCGACATGCTGCTGTTCTACCGCATGGGCGACTTCTACGAGCTGTTCTTCGGCGACGCGGAGAAGGCGGCGCGGCTGCTCGATATCACGCTGACCCGGCGCGGCCAGTCGGCGGGGCAGCCGATTCCGATGGCGGGGATTCCCTATCACGCGGTCGAGGGTTATCTGGCGCGGCTGGTGAAGCTCGGCGAGTCGGTGGCGATCTGCGAGCAGATCGGCGATCCGGCGACCAGCAAGGGGCCCGTCGAGCGGGCGGTGACGCGCATCGTCACGCCGGGGACGTTGACCGATGCGGCGCTGCTCGACGACAAGCGCGACTGCCTGCTGCTGGCCGTGGCCGTGGAACGCCAGCGCGCCGGCATCGCCTGGCTGAATCTGGCGAACGGCGAGCTGCGCGCGCTGGAATGCGCCGCCGATGCGCTGCCGGCGCAGTTCGAACGCCTGCGCCCGGCCGAGGTGCTGGTGGCGGACGGAACCACATCTCGCATCGAACTTCCGGACACGCGTGGCGCGGCGGTGCGCCGGTTGCCCGACTGGCATTTCGACGCTGCCGCCGCGACGCGCCAGCTTTCCGACCATTTCGGCACGCGCGACCTCGCCGCGTACCTGCCCGAAAGCGTGCCCGAGAGCAGCGAAACTCAGGACAGCTTCGCGCTGGGCCTTGGCGCCGCCGGCGCGCTGTTCCAGTACGCCCACGCCACGCAGCGCCAGGCGCTGGCGCATGTCGGCAGCCTGACGGTGGAAACGGCTGGCGAGTACCTGCGTCTCGACGCCGCCACCCGGCGCAATCTGGAGATCACCGAAACGCTGCGCGGCGAGCCGGCGCCGACGCTGCTCTCGCTGCTCGACACGTGCGCGACCAGCATGGGGTCGCGCTGGCTGCGCCATTGCCTGCACCACCCGCTGGCCAACCAGGGCCTGGCGGCCGAACGCCACCGCGCCATCGCCGAGCTGCTCGACGCCGGCAGCGGTAACGCCCACCTCGACACGCTGCGCGGCGGGTTGCGCCAGGTGGCCGACATCGAGCGCATCACCGCGCGCATCGCCCTGAAGAGCGCCCGGCCGCGCGATCTCTCGGCCCTGCGCGACAGCCTTGCCGCGCTGCCCGAACTGCGCGCGGCGCTGGTCACGGCGCAAGCGCCGCTGCTGGTCGAGGTCTGCGCCAACCTCGCCACGCCGCAGGCGGTGCTCGACATGCTGCAACGGGCGATCCGCCCCGAGCCCTCCGTCGTGCTGCGCGAGGGCGGCGTCATCAACGACGGCTTCGATGCCCGACTCGACGAGCTGCGCGGCCTGCAGAACAACTGCGGTGAATTCCTGCTGGAGTTGGAGGCGCGTGAAAAGGCGCGCACCGGCATCAGCAGCCTGAAGGTCGAGTTCAACAAGGTGCATGGCTTCTACATCGAGGTGAGCCACGCCAACACCGAAAAGGTGCCGGACGACTACCGCCGCCGCCAGACGCTGAAGAACGCCGAGCGCTACATCACGCCGGAACTCAAGGCCTTCGAGGACAAGGCGCTCTCAGCCAACGAGCGCGCGCTGGCGCTGGAGAAGCAGCTCTATGACACGCTGCTCGACGAACTCGCGGCACACATCCACGCGTTGCAGCGCATCGCCCGCGCCGTGGCGCTGGCCGACGGCCTGGCGGCCTTTGCCGACGCGGCGCGCCGCCTGAACTACTGCCAGCCGGAGTTCCAGACGGCCAACGGCGCCGGCATCGCCATCGAAGGCGGACGCCATCCGGTCGTCGAATCGCAGGTGGGCGACTTCATCGCCAACGACGCGCAACTCGCGGCGACGCGGCGCATGCTGCTGGTCACCGGCCCGAACATGGGCGGCAAATCGACCTACATGCGCCAGGTGGCGCT
>CAZCPD010000240.1:0-4751 GCA_964500425.1 uncultured Rhodocyclaceae bacterium | reverse complement strand
CAGGACCAGCGCAGCAAGGATTACGGCAACATCAGCCAGTCCTTCCGTCCCGGCCACGCCGATTACACCTATTGGCAGAAATACGGCATCCGCGATTACCGCGGCGGCGGGCGCTCGTCGGCGCGCGAGACGGCCGTGCGCGTCGCTGCCGGCGCCATCGCGAAGAAGTGGTTGCGCGAACGCTACGGCGTCGAGGTCAGGGGCTGCATGACCAGGCTCGGCGCGATCGAGATTCCGGTCAATGACTGGTCGATCGTCAATGACAATCCCTTTTTCGCCGCCGATGCTTTGATCCTGCCGCGTCTCGAAGAGGCGATGGACCAGTTGCGCAAGTCGGGCGATTCGATCGGGGCGCGCATCCACGTCATGGCCAGCGGCGTGCCGGTCGGCTGGGGCGAGCCGGTGTATGGCCGCATTGATGCCGACATCGCGTCGGCGATGATGAGCATCAACGCGGTCAAGGGCGTCGAGATCGGCGCCGGCTTCGCCTGCGTCGAACAGCGGGGCAGCGAGCACGGCGACGAGCTGACGCCCGCGGGCTTCCTTTCCAACCATGCCGGCGGCATCCTCGGCGGCATCACCAGCGGCCAGGACATCCTGGTCAATATCGCCATCAAGCCGACGTCGAGCATCCGCCTGGCGCGCCGCTCGATCGACCTCGCCGGCCAGCCGGCCGAAGTCGAGACGCACGGTCGCCACGACCCCTGCGTCGGCATCCGCGCCACGCCGATCGCCGAAGCGATGCTGGCGCTGGTATTGATCGACCAGGCGCTGCGCCATCGCGCGCAATGCGGCGACGTGGCCTGCCCGACGCCGAAGATTCCGCCACACCCCTAACCCCTATTCATTCAACATCACCTGGAAAGGCAACATCATGAGTCAGCCCGATCATCACGATCTGCACAACGAATTCCCCGAATTCAAGAACGAAATCCATGTACTGAAGACCGGCAACAATCACTTCGCGCGTCTGTTCGACGAATACCACAAGGTCAATCGCGAAGTGATCGTACTGGAAGGCAAGAACACGCCGGTCGCCGACGAGACCTTCGAGAACCTGAAGAAGCAGCGCCTCAAGCTGAAGGACGAGCTGCACAACATGCTCAAGGCGCAGAAGGCCAGCTAAGCGCGCCGCTCTCCTTGCATGACGTCGGGCTGTGCCGCTAACGGACCTGACAATGAAGAAGACGCCCTGAAGCATGAATGGCATGTCCGTTTTCCTCACCCCCAACCCCTCTCCCGCGCCAGGGAGAGGGTGGCTTCCAGAGTCGCCCAGGCGACTTTCACGTTAAGGCGCGGCCGGCTTTTTCTTCCCGCACCCCGCCCCTCTGTCGATGACCCACTGGCGCCTTTCGGCGTGGTACTTCGTTTATTTCGCCTTCATCGGCGCCTACATGCCGTACTTTGGCGTGTATCTGCAAGGACTGGGTTTTTCCGCCTGGGACATCAGCCTGCTGCTGTCGCTGATGCAGACCATGCGGCTGGTCGCGCCCAACCTGTGGAGCTGGCTGGCCGAGCGCGGCGGCCGCAAGACGCCGGTCGTGCGCTGGACGGCGCTGCTATGCATGGCGAGCTTCGCGGCGTTCTTCTTCACGCGCGGCTTCGCCGCGACCTTCCTGGCGATGGCGCTGCTCGCCTTCTTCTGGAGCGCGTCATTGCCGCTGGTCGAGGCGCTGACCCTCGATCACCTGAAACACACTCCCGAGCGCTACGGCAGCATCCGCCTGTGGGGCTCGGTCGGCTTCATCGTCGCCGTGCAGGGCATCGGCGCACTGCTCGACGTGCAACCGCTCGACAGCCTCCTGTGGGCTTCACTGGCGCTGCTCGCCACGCTGTTCGGCTGCGGTTTGCTGCTGCGTGAAGCGCCGGCCGAGCGGTTGCCGCAGCCGCCCGTCTCGCTGGGCACGATGCTGCGCCGGCCCCAGCTCATGACGCTGCTCTGGTCAAGCTTCCTGATGTCGGCGGCGCATGGGCCACTGTACGTGTTCTACTCGATCCACCTCGTCGACCAAACCTACTCGAAGACGCTGGTCGGCGCGCTCTGGTCGCTCGGCGTGCTCGCAGAGATATTCGTTTTCATGCTGATGCCGCGCCTGCTGCGCCGTTACGCGCTGCGCGACATCCTGCTGACGACCTTCGCCGTGGCCGTGTTGCGCTTCCTGATGGTTGGCTGGGGCGCGGATTCCTTGAGCATCCTGGTGCTGGCCCAGCTGTTGCACGGCATCACCTTCGGCGCCTTTCACGCGGCGATGGTGGCGATTCTTCACCAGTGGTTTCCCGGCCGCGAACAGGCGCGCGCCCAGGCGCTCTACGGCAGCATTTCCTTCGGCGCCGGCGGCCTGCTCGGCGGCCTGTTGAGCGGCCAGATGTGGGATGTCGTCGGCGCCGGCTGGACCTACAGCATGGGCTCGCTGTTCGCGTTAGCCGGCCTGCTGACGATGTGGCGCGGAATGCGCGACGCCCATGGCGAGGACATCAGGGAGGGCGGCGCGCCCTCCAACAAAGTCACACCAGGCTGAAGAAGCGTCCGACAATCGCCCCGTTGATGTGCCCGAAGTCACGCCGGCGGGGCTTCCCAAGTCCCGCTCCGCCCTGTCAAGATAACGGACATGACCTTGAACAAGACACCCCGAAGCATGAAAGTCATGTCCGTTTCCCTCTCCCCCAACCCCTCTCCCGCAAGAGGGAGAGGGGAGCATCCAGAGAAGCTTGCGCGACTCTCGCTTTGAAGACAGCACTGGCCCGCTATGCAATAATTCAAAATTGTGAATTTTTGGGTCGGGTCGGCATGACTGCCGGGCGCGCTCCGTCAGAAGACGGCCCCCGGACGGGACCCGATGCGAACCCGTCGAAGTCAAAGGAGCCCGGATTATGCGTATCACATTGACCCTGCTGGCGATCGTCGCCCTGCTGACCGGCTGCAACACCGTCAAGGGCATCGGCAAGGACATTGAAAAGGGCGGCGAGGCCATCCAGCGCGCCACCAATTGACCAATTGAAGAAAACCGATACTGAACATTCCATTTAGATAGAAGGTGCAACAATGAAACGAGTCGGTCTGGTAGGTTGGCGCGGCATGGTGGGCTCCGTGCTCATGCAGCGCATGCGCGAGGAAAAAGATTTCGCCCTGATCGAGCCGGTGTTCTTCACCACCTCCAACGTCGGCGGCAAGGGTCCGGACATCGGCCGGGAAACACCGCCGCTCAAGGACGCCATGAACCTTGAGGCGCTGAGCGCCATGGAAATCATCATTTCCTGTCAGGGCGGCGATTACACCAGCGAGATTTTCCCCAAGCTGCGCGCCCAGGGCTGGAACGGCTACTGGATCGACGCGGCGTCGACGCTGCGCATGAAGGATGACGCCATCATCATCCTCGACCCGGTCAACCGCGCCGTCATCGACCGCGCGCTCGACAAGGGCGTGAAGAACTACATCGGCGGCAACTGCACCGTCAGCCTGATGCTGATGGCGCTGGGTGGCCTGTTCGAGGCCGGCCTCGTCGACTGGATGACGTCGATGACCTACCAGGCGGCTTCCGGCGCCGGTGCGCAGAACATGCGCGAGCTGTTGCAGCAGATGGGCGAAGCACATCGCGTCGCCGAGAACCTGCTGAAGGACCCGGCCTCGGCGATCCTCGACATCGACCGCGAAGTCGCCGGCATCCTGCGCGACGAGCGCTTCCCGACGGCGAACTTCGGCGTGCCGCTGGCCGGCTCGCTGATCCCGTGGATCGACAAGGACCTCGGCAACGGCCAGAGCCGCGAGGAATGGAAGGGGCAGGCCGAAACCAACAAGATCCTCGGGCGCGCTGCCGCGCCGATTCCGATCGATGGTCTCTGCGTGCGCATCGGCGCCATGCGCTGCCATTCGCAGGCTTTCACCATCAAACTGACCGCGGATGTACCGCTGGACGAGATCAACGACATCTTGGCGGCGCACAACGATTGGGTTAAGGTGGTGCCGAATCAGCGCGAGATTACCCTCGATGAGCTGACACCGACGGCTGTGACGGGTACGCTGGGCGTTCCCGTCGGACGCGTGCGCAAACTAGGCATGGGACCGCAGTATTTGTCTGCATTCACGGTGGGTGACCAGCTGCTTTGGGGGGCTGCGGAGCCTTTGCGGCGGATGCTCCGTATCCTGTTGCATTGATGCCGCGCACCGGATGCGACCAGAATGTAATGGTAAGGTTGAGCTTGCATCGCTAACACCATGATGTTATTTTAGTTACGGCCGACCGCTACGCTCGGCGCCTATGAAGCTGACGCCAGCCTCTGCCGAAACTTCGTTTTGACAACATGATCAAGAGCCCGTCGGGAGTCACAGTGCCCAATACTGACAAGCGAAATCGTCTCAAAGTCACCTTCTTGGCGGCGGCAATCGCCGTCCTGCCCTTGGCGACGCATGCCGCCGGGCTGGGAAGGATTACCGTGCTCTCGGCCCTGGGTCAGCCACTCAAGGCTGAACTCGAAGTGACCGCGACGCGCGATGAAGCGCCTTCCCTGGTGGCCAAGGTTGCTGGCGCCGAGGCCTTCCGCCAGGCCGGAATCGAATATTCGCAGGTCCTGACAAGTCTGCGGTTCTCTCGCGACATCAAGGAACGCGGCGGCCGTCGCTACCTTGAAATAAGCACGGATCGGCCCCTGAACGAGCCGTTCATCGACATGCTGGTCGAATTGACCTGGGCTTCGGGGCGGCTGGTCCGCGAGTACACCTTCCTGCTTGATCCGCCGGATCTTGCACCAAGAAT
>CAZCPD010000239.1:0-4768 GCA_964500425.1 uncultured Rhodocyclaceae bacterium | reverse complement strand
CCGGACACTCCGGACACTCCGGCCACCTGACCGCCACCGTCTGCACCTTCAGCGAACGACTGCTGAAGAAGATGGATGCGGCGATCGCGCTCTACGAGAAGAAGCTGACGGCCTGACGCAAGAGCATGCCGGCACCGTTCGCGGCGAGCAACACACGCGGGCGGCGGCCGGCTTGCTGCCCGCCGCGCTACTTGCTCTTCTTTCTGCCCGTCCCCGGCTCGCCCTCGTCTCCCCAGAAGCCCTTTTCGCCCCAGAAGTCGTCATCCGCGCCCTGCGAGTCCTTCTTGCGGTCCTTGCGCTTGCCATGCTTTTTCGGCTTTTCCGGCTCGTCGGCCTCAGGCACCGGCCTGCCACCGATGGTGCCCCGCTCGTTGGCCACGACATTGCCGGAGCCGACATTGACGGTTGTCCGCCCCGAACCCGTGCTGACCGCCGTCTGGCCTTCCCGACCCGACTTGACCGAAACGTTGCCGCCCGCGACATTCACCGCCGTCGCCCCGGTCCCCGTGGCGACCGCCGTCTGGCCGCCGGCGCCGGTTTTCACCGAAACCTTGCCGCCATCGACATTGACCGACGTACCGCCGGCATTGACGCTGACGTTGCCGCCGCTCACCGTCACCTGCGCCGCCGCCGTCAGAGAAACGCCGAGACCTGCCGCGGCCAGCAATTTCCAGAAGTTGCCTGTTTTCATCGCCTTGCTCCCTTGGTTAACCGAAATCGTCAGTGGCTCGTACCTTCCGAGCGTGTGATCTTGTTGAAAAGGTTGTACTTGCCGACCGGCTTGGCCGCCGGGATGCGCTTGACCTCCTTCAACGTCGCCGCGTCGAAAACGATGACCGCGCCGTCCATTTCCCACAGGCTCGCCAGCGCGTAACGACCGTCGCGCGTGAACTCGATGTGCGCCAGCGTCTTGCCCGGCGCCGGCCGCAGCTTCGCGACCACCTCCAGCGTCTCCTTGTCGATCACCTGCAGCGTGTCCTTGTGCGGACTCATCATCGAATCAACCCAGGCGTAGCGGCTCTTCTCGTGGCTGCGCATGAAGAAACCCGGGCCCAGCGTCGGGATCTGCCTCACCGTCTTCCAGTCGGCCATGTCGATCACGCTGACCACGCCCTCCTTGAGATTGGGACTGGCGAGCACCGTGCGCCCCTGCCACTTCCAGGTGATGCCCGAGCCCAGATGCGGCATGCCGGGCAGCGCGATGTCGGCGATCTTGCGGCGCGAATCGAGATACACCACCTGCCCCTTGCCGCCCTCGCGCGAGGCGCCGATCACGTGCTCGTAAGTCGCGTCGAAGAAAAAGTCGTCGAGCACGTCCTCCAGCAGCGTGCGGCGCGGGTAGAACCGACCCGGCATCGGGATACCCTCGCCCATGCGGAAGTCATGCACCAGGCCTTCGTAGACCGGCTCCGCCTTCGGATCGTAGCTGATCTCCCACAACTCGCTGATGTCCTTCATCGCCGCGACGAAGCTCTTGCGCGGCGCCGCGTCATAGACGGCAGAGACGCGCGACGTCCTGTCGCCCTTCTGGCTGCGCGCCTCGATCGTCCGGATCGGCTTGAGGTCGCCATCCAGCACCACCAGCGTATGCGGCAGGTAGTTGGCGGCCATCACATACTTGCCGTCGCCCGACACGGCGACATTGCGCGTGTTGATGCCGACGCGGATCTCGGCCACCGTCTTCAGGTTCCAGATGTCGAACTTCGAAACCCAGCCATCGCGCGAGGCGAAGAACACGTAGCGCCCGTCCGGCGTGAACTTCGGCCCGCCATGCAGCGCGTAGCGAGAGGGAAAGCGGTGGATGCGCTCGAGCTTGTCGCCATCGAGCACAGAGACATGATGGTCGCCCGCCTCGACGACGATGAACAGATTCATCATGTCGACCTTGTCGAACACGGCGGCCGGCTTGTCGGGCAAGCTGCCCGGCGCATGATGCACGATGCGCGTAGCGTTCATCTGCGCCTCGGACCAGGTCGGGCGCGGCGTCACCGGCGTGTACACCCAGTCGACCAGCGCCTGGATCTCCTCCGGCTTCAGCGTCGCCGAGTAGCCCTGCATCTGCGTCGCCGCGCGGCCGTCGCGCACCGTCTTGAGGGCTTCCGGCTTGCGCAGGCGTTCCAGGTTTTCCGGCAACAGCGCCGGCCCCATCGCGCCGAGCCGGTCCGGGCCGTGACAGGCCGCGCAATGCTGCTGGTAGAGCTCGGCGGGAGCGGCGAACGCCGCAGTGACGGCCCCCCATAGGGCAAAAGCGCCCAGCACATGCCCGATGCATTTATGGATGCTCATGTTCGATCGTACTCCGTCAATAGTCATCGCGCACACCCCCGGCTCCTGCAACGACCCGTAGGTTGGGTTAGGCGCGGTTTTTGCGCCGTAACCCGACATGATGTGCGCAGAAATCAGTCGATGCAAGAATTCAACTTGTTGGGTTACGCGATAAGGCCGCTAACCCAACCTACATAACCTGGGCGCTATTCAGTGCTTCCTGTAGGGTTCGCTGCGCGCGTCCACGGCGTCACCTGCAGCCGCTCGCTGCCTTCTGCAATCCCGATTTCATCATCCGTCAGATAGCACCCCGGATCCTCCTGCCACGGGTCGCCGCTCACCTGCTGGGCGCGCACGCGCGTGTTGCCGCCGCAGATGTCGAAATACGCGCAGGCCCCGCAACGCCCCTTGACCGTGCGCGGACGCGCCTTGAGCCCGGCCATCAGCGGGTCCGACGTGTCGCGCCAGATCTCCGAGAACGCCCGCTCGCGGACGTTGCCGAGGTTGTGGTGCCACCACATCGTGTCCGGATGCACGTTGCCGAGATTGTCGATGTTGGCGACATTCACGCCGCTCGAATTGCCGCCCCACTGCGCTAGCTTGGCGTGGATGTGCGCCTCGCGTTCGGGGAAGTGCTTGCGCACCCAGTGCAGCATGTACACGCCGTCGGCATCGTTGTTGCCCGTCGTGAACTCCTTCTGCAGGCCGCGCTTCAGATAGGCCAGACAGGTGTCGAACAGCAGGTCCATCGCCTCGCGCGTCATGCGGTGATGCGCGTCGTCCTCGCGGTTCTTGTTGCCGCGCCCGGCGTAATTCAGATGCGAGAAATAGAAGCGGTCGATGTCCTCATCCTCGATCAGCTTCAGCAGCCCGGGCAGGTCGTGCGCGTTGTCCTGCGTCATCGTGTAACGCACGCCGACCTTGAGGCCCAGATCGCGGCACAGGCGGATGCCGGCCAGCGAAGCCTCGAAGGCGCCATCGAGACGACGGAACTTGTCGTGCGTCTCGCGGATGCCGTCGAGGCTGACGCCGACGTAATCGAAGTTGCACTCGGCGATGGCGTCGATGTTGTCCTTGTCGATCAGCGTACCGTTCGACGACAGGCCGACGTAGAAGCCCATGCCCTTGGCGCGCTTGGCGATGTCGAAGATGTCCGGCCGCAAGAGCGGCTCGCCGCCCGAGAGGATCAGCACCGGCACGCGGAAGCGCTTGAGGTCGTCCATCACCGTGTAGACCTCCTCGGTGTTCAGCTCACCGGGGAAATCCTTGTCGGCCGAAATCGAATAGCAATGCTTGCAGGTCAGGTTGCAGCGACGGATCAGGTTCCAGATCACCACCGGACCGGGCGCGAGGTCGCCAAATGAGCGCTTCTCGGTCAGCGGCGTCGGATTGATGACTTCCTGCAGATACAGGGTAATACGAAACATGACATTATCCTTGTCTGAAGTTCAATCCGCCAGGCGCAGCCCGGTCTTCTTGAGGATGCGCGAGCTGTACAGCACGTCGTGCGCACGGCAGTCCGCGCCGAGTAATTCGGCGATCAACGCGACCTTCTCGGCAACCTCGCTGCGATCGCGGCCATGCACCATGGCGAACAGGTTGTAGGGCCACTCCGGCAGACGGCGCGGCCGCCGGTAGCAATGCGTGACGAACTCCAGCGCGCCGACGCGCGCGCCCAGCGCGTCGATGCGCTCATCGGCGACGTCCCAGACCGACATGCCGTTGGCCGTGTAGCCGATGGCGTAATGATTCGGCACCGCGCCGATGCGGCGGATCGCGCCGCGCTCCAGTAGCCGGGCGAGACGCGCCTGCACCTCGGCGCCCGTCGTGCCGAGCTGCTCCGCCAGCACATCGTAGGGACGCGGCGCCAGCGGCAACCCGGCCTGCGTCGCCTTGATCAGGCGGCGATCCTCCTCATCCAGCACCATGGTCTCCGTGTCTCTCATGCCACTCGTGTCTCGCGTGTCCCGTGCGCTCATGCCTGCAATTTCATCTCGACGAAATACTCGCGTTCCTTGGGGAACGCATAGACCGGCAGCCCCGTCGCCGTTTCGATGCGTTCGATCGCCCGCGCGATGCCCTCCGGCGTTTCCGTGGCGATCACGAACCACATGTTGAGGCGATGCTCGCGCCGGTAGTTGTGGGCGATCTCGGGCAGCGCATTGACCTGTTCGGCCACCGCGTCGTAACGCGGCTCGGGCGCCGCCAGCGCGGCGAGCACGAAGGCGCCGCCCATGCGCTCGACCTGGAACATCGGCCCGAAGCGCGTCAGCACGCGGTTTTCGAGCAGGCTGCCGAGGCGCGCCAACAATGCCTCCGCGCTCAGACCGAGCTGTTCCGCGACGGCGCGATACGGCTCGTCGCAGAGCGGAAAGTCGCCCTGCAGCGCATTGATGATGCGGCGGTCGGTCTCGTCCAGCGTCACACTGGCCTGTCTGAGAGGCTGTGAAAATGTCATCTCTTTTGCACCAGGCCAACGTTGCTTGCGGTGGGAGCGGCCTCC
>CAZCPD010000238.1:0-4800 GCA_964500425.1 uncultured Rhodocyclaceae bacterium | reverse complement strand
TAGGTAAGGCCAAATAGCGAGCGTTTATTTTTACTGCCCTTGCGACTTCAAATGCGAAATGCAACATCATCGCCCACCGCACAGAGCGCCCTGGCACTTGAGCGTGTTGAAATCATAGACGGACGAGTGTCCCGGATTGCCCTCGGGCTTCGTCATGCCTTTGGGAATCAGGAAGGTCGCCAAGTTGCCGCCGTACAAGCCCGACGGATAGGTGAAGCGCTTGAGGACCACATAGCCGTTGACCAGGCTCGGCTTGGGCGGTCGCGGTACGCCTTGGCCGGCCACCGGCGGCAGATCGCGCTGCGGCATGTTTTGCAGCACGGCTTCGGACCAGGCGTCGGCATCGGCGGCCGTGGCCTTGCGCAGCAGACCCTTGCGCACCGCGTCCTCGAGGCCAGCAGGACCGGCGAGCGGCGCGTTCCTGTCGTGAAAGGATTCCGGGGTGATTGCGCCGGAGGTGACCAGTGCCGTTCCCTTTGCAAGCGGTTCGCCGATCACCACCTTGCCCTTGGTTGCCGGGAATACCATGTCCACAGCGCGCCCGAAAACACGCCTGGCGAGCGGGTTCAATTTTTCGAGACTGTCGGGGGTGACGTAGAAGTAACCGCAGGGGCCCTTGTTGTCGTAGGAACTGTTCAGCAAGGGCGTGCTCCGCTCAAGGCCGGCAACCGCCTGCCGGTGATAGCCCCCGACCAATACCGCCGCAATTCTGGTTTTCGGCGTCCAGCCGACATTCCAGATCGTCGGCTCATACGCACCCAGCATCAGAACCACCGGCTTGTCGGGACTATTCACCGCAACGTCGATCTGCGTGCCTTCATGGCCGCTCTGATCGATCTGGTGGGCAATCTTGCGCCCGGAGTAAGCCCCGGCGGCAAAAATCGAGAACCGCTCCGGAAACTTCAGGTCGGCAAATCCGCACACCGAATTCCGTGCGAGGACCTGCCGGGACTTCTCGTCCGCAGCAAAATCGAAGGGCTTGAGTTCGCTCGCCGCTGCAGGCGTCGGCTTGCGCGCCTTCGGATCATCGACGCAGACGTCCTTCCAGAAGGCGTCGCGCTGCCCGATCCAGAGATCGGTGACGCAGGCCAGGGACATCTTCAACGCACCCAGCTTGCGCTCGGGCGTGATCGTCGACTCGACATCCACTTCTGCGTAGATCGCCTTGCCCTTCGCCGGAGTCACCGACACGGTCAGCCGAGTCGGCAGGCCGTCGGGGCCCATCCTGTATGAGCCGACGTTGGCGGATCGGAGCTCGCCGCCAGCTTCGGCCATGACGAAAGGATGGCTTCGGGCCAGGCTTTCCGCCGCGCGCGTGATGCGCTCCTTGGCGTCCTCCGCATCCGCTGGGTCCAGGTTGCCCGGAGCGCAGCGCTGCGCATAGGCGGCCTTGATCTGCCGCTCGGATTCGTCAAGTGCCTGCCGTGCCCGCGCCGCGCGGGCAGGGTCGTCGCGCAACTGATCGGGCAAAAGCGTGAGCCCCGCGTCGATCGCGGCGAGCTTCTCCGCGATCTCGCCGATCTTCGCCGCCTCGCGCTCGCGGAACGGGTCGGGCGTGGCGCGGTCCCAGTCAATCACACGCTTGACCACGCGCTGCGCCAGTTCGGGATCAGCCTCAAGAATCGGCATCACCAGCGGCCCGTTGGTCATCACCATGATGGTCAGAAGCTGGGGCCGGTCTCCCTTTTCGAACAGGATTTGACGGGAAGTCCGCAGCCGTGCCGCGAGGTACAGGAATGCGGCTTCCTCTGCGCGTCCCGCACTGCGCTCTCCCGCTGCCGCATGGAACAGCATGAGCGGTTCCCGCAGCGTCTTGGAATCGCCGAGCATTTCATCGACCGCCTTGCGAACGACGGCCGCATCGCAGGAACCGAGGCGGGCAGTGATCGAAGGGGCGCCCGAGGGGGCGGCGGCGGCAGGCAAGGCAAACGCCGCCAAACAGAACGCGAGCAATGCGCCGGAGGGAATCAGAGAGGGCATGGGTTGAGGATAAAGCGGAGAAAGGGGAACATTCCAAGGTCATCTCGCCTTGAGCGCTGCCGGATCTGGCAGCGAGGACTCCTTGCGGCGTTCGCCGCGAGGCATGCTGGAAAGGCGCATGGATGCTGGCTTTCAGGGCAGGTTGCTGTTGTTTGTGGAAATGCGAGCTTGGCCCGTTAAATTCGCCCTTCGTCGGTCATTTGCGTGGAGGAGTTCATGGTGCCCAATGTTCTAGCTCAGGGGCGCTGCGCGGTTTTATCACGCTGCGTCCTCTGCACCGAAAGCAAGAAATGGCCAGGTTCGAATAATTCCTGAACAAGAGACAGAGCAACCTTGTGGGCAATAAATCTAGAGAGCAACCAGCTCGGCGATTTTTGCCGCGACCACCGCCATTGAATCTTCAGCAGTGTCCAGACCGCTTCGAGAGGCGAGCAAAGGGCTGACATTGCGGAGAGCTTCATACGTCGTGTTGTGCACGATGGGAACGAGCTGGTTACCCGCCAGGAGTGCCGAAAGCTCTTTGTCGGCGACGCTCTCTTTTGGTAGGCGGGCGAGCAGAGCAGGGGTAACCAGCACAAGGCCGATTCGCGAATTCGCTAAGCCCTTGTCGATGGCACGCATCATAGGCACTCCGAGGCCAAGGCTCTTTTCGCTGAACCAGACTTTTACACCAGCCGACACGAGCAAATCGTGCAGCTCTTTGGCTGGTCCCTGCCGGTCGTCCCACGCGTGGCACAGAAAGACGTCACGAAGGTCAGGTTGCTCCGCTGCTCGTGTCTCAACGGTTTGGCGGATTGGCGTGAGTGACTGCACTTGGGCAGGCGTGTACGACACGGACGAACCTACTCTCGACCAGCGCGGCCTTGAGTTGCTGCTGGACCTGCTACCACCGCCGCCACCGCTGCTACTATAGCTAGCCCCGCTGCTGCCCGACGATGAGTAGGACGAGCCGTAAGAGCCATAGCGGTAGTTACCGCGGTAACGGCAAGCAGGGCAGGCTGCAGCCGCTGTCGCTGAGCTATGTCCGCGTACTGGAGCTGTGCATCTAGCCATGTCGTAATCCTTCCATCTGTAATCGCCCTTTCAAGTTAAAGGGGTTCGATATTCTAGATGTCTCCGGCAAATCCAGAAAATATATGCCGACCGCGAGATGCATCAAAAAAAACCGGGTCGGAGAACCGAGGTCAGACCCCGATTATTTTCTTGCGCCTCTCTTCTTCGCTGACGAGGTGCATAGTAATAAGCGCCATGGTCGGATATTTTTCCATGAAATCAACCGTGCATGCCCCGAGAGGCGCATGAATGCTGGCTCTCAGGCCAGATCAACCGAACGGCCGCACGCCTATCAGTGCGCCGTGCAGCCAGAAAGCAAACCCCGCCCAGGCTGCTGCGCCTATGCCCACGCTGATTGCGGTGGCGCCGGGCGACCCCGCAGGGTATTGCGTGCCGGCGAGCCGGTCTCGTTTGCGTGCCGCGATGAAACAGGCGCTTGCCCAGACCAGGAATGTGCCGAATAAAACCGCGCCAGTGAGCTTGCCGTTTGACAGCAGGTGAGCGCCGGCCCAAAACCATCCGGAGAGTGCGACCGGATGATGCACAGCGGACTTGATGGCGTTGCGCGGTACATACCCTGCCACCAGCAGGATGAATGCGATCAGGGTCAGCAGTTCGGTCGCATGACGCATGCCGGCGGGGGGCGACCACAGGACGACCGGAGCTTGCCGCGCCTGGGCGTAGCCCCAGGCGATCAAGCCAAGACCGGCGAGGGAAAGCACCGAGTACAGGGCTTTCCAGGTCATCTCGCCAAGTCGCCTGATCTGGGCCGCGCGCCAGTCTTCCGCGATGATGCGCGTCGAATGCACACCGAGAAAGACCAGCAACCCCAGAAACAGAAATGTCATAACGCCTCCGGTTTCGTGAGGGCGATCAGCCGCAGCTGCCTTCCGCTCTGCACGCCGAGCAAGGTGTCGCGGTGGATGATGAGATGGGCAATGTGCACAAGCGTTGACTGGAGTCAGCGCCGTGCTTTGGAGCGTCCGCTGGTACGACTCGTTGTACGGGTCTTGGGTACGAGAGCAAGTAACCCCAGCAAAGCGGCATTGACATCTTCGGAGGTCGGAAAAGCCTTGGCTACCCTGTCGTCAAGCAATACAAGGTTGGTGCCTTTCGTGTACTGGGTGTAATGCTTGCCACGAACACCTTTACCCAGATCTTCGCGTTTGTACTCGGTTCTGATTTTGTCGCTATCCATGTTCATAGATTCCTCGTTCATGTCGCGTCGCCTTTCTGGCGGAAATGATGCGAATTGCGCGGCCATGCTCGGAGTGTGCGGTGACGAGCAAGCGGTCCCCATGGGAGACACCAAAAGTCAGCCAACGTTTCTCGCCGATCGAATGGTCCGGATCTGGGAACGTAATTGCCAAAGGATCGCCGAACACGGAAGCGGCTTCCTCGAAGGATACGCCGTGCTTGGCGAGATTGGTGAGCGCCTTGGCATCGTCCCACTCGAATTTCAGCATGTGCGGTCCTGGCTATGGTGACGGGTCGTGCATTCAGGCATCAATCAAGTCATCACCCGAAAAGCCGAAGCCTGCAGGCTTCGGCTTTTTCTCTCGCATCAACCACAAAGTCAGCCGCAACTCCCCACCGCTCCACAGGCGCTGCAGAAGTCGCTGCCGTCCTTGCGGATCACCGTGTAATTCCCGCACTCGCCGCACAGTGCGCCCTGCATGACCTTGGCGGCGCCTTTTTCGCGCGGGGTTTCAAGGATGCCCATTTCGCGGGTCGGGTAGCCGTTCTCGTCGAGGATGCCGAGCATGG
>CAZCPD010000237.1:4123-4817 GCA_964500425.1 uncultured Rhodocyclaceae bacterium | reverse complement strand
CGCCATGTTCATGGACAGTGGCGCAGATTTCGCGCACGCCTTCCTCGAACACGCCGTGCGTCGAGGGATAGGTGATCATCAGGCAGCAGAGGTTGGCGGCGTGCTGCGCGGCCTTCGCCTTCAGGTCGGCGATGTCGATGTTGCCGCCGCTACTGTCACTCTGGTCGCAGTCGACCACCACCACCGTCAGGCCGCACATCTGCGCCGTCGCCGGGTTGGTGCCGTGCGCCGACTTCGGGATCAGACAGATGTTGCGCTGCTGCTCGCCGCGACTCGCCTGGTAGCGGCGGATCGCGACGAGGCCGGCGTATTCGCCCTGTGCGCCGGAATTCGGCTGCATGCAGATCGCATCGAAGCCTGTGATCGCGCGCAGCCATTCCGAAAGACCGCCGATCATCTCCATGTAGCCGGCGGCCTGATCGAGCGGCGCAAAGGGGTGGATGTCGCTGAATTCCGGCCAGGTGATCGGCATCATCTCGCTCGTCGCGTTGAGCTTCATGGTGCACGAGCCGAGCGAGATCATCGAATGGTCGAGCGCCAGATCCTTGCTCTGCAGTTTCTTCAGATAGCGCAGCATTTCGTGTTCGGTGTGGTGGGTGTTGAACACCGGATGCGTGAGGATGGCGTCACTGCGCAGAAAGGACGGCGGCAGGCTGGGGTCATCGTTTCGCAACTGCTCGTCGATTGGGCCGAG
>CAZCPD010000237.1:0-4113 GCA_964500425.1 uncultured Rhodocyclaceae bacterium | reverse complement strand
CCTTGTTCTGCAGCTTCTTCAGGTTGCGCAGCCTGGCGTGTTCGGGGTGTTGCATGTTGAACACCGGATGCCCGTGGATGGCGTCACGGCGAAGCAGTTCGGCCGGGATCGCCGTCGGCCGCTGCGCATCGAGCGCGTCGAGATCGGGCAGACGGCCGGCAATCAGCTGGACCAGTTCGACGACATCCTGACGCGTGGTCTTCTCGTTGAGCGCGACGGCGAGCTCGCATTCGGAAACCTCGCGCAGGTTGTAACCGGCGGCGCGCGTCGCCTTGAGCACGGTCGGCGCGCGTACGCCGAGATCGACGCGCAGCGTGTCGAAGAACTGCGCTTCGGTCACGCAGATCCCGGCTTCGCGCAGGCCCGCGGCGAGCAGCGCGGCGAGCCGATGTACGCGCAGCGCGATGTTCCGTAGTCCGACCGGGCCGTGATACACGGCGTACATGCCGGCCAGTTTGGCGAGCAGCACCTGCTATGTGCAGATGTTGGAATTCGCTTTTTCGCGGCGGATATGCTGCTCGCGGGTCTGCAGCGCCATGCGCAGCGCCTTGTGGCCACGCGCGTCGATCGAGACGCCGATGATGCGGCCCGGCACTTGCCGCTTGTGCTCGTCGCGCGTGGAGAAGAAGGCGGCATGCGGGCCGCCGAAGCCGAGCGGCACGCCGAAACGCTGCGCCGAGCCGAAGGCGATGTCCGCCCCCATGCCATCCGGGCCGCCGGGCGGCTTGAGCAGCACCAGCGCCAGCAGGTCCGTGGCAACCGCGGTGACGCCGCCGGCCGCCTTGACCGCGGCGATATGCGGCGTCAGGTCTTTGATTTCGCCTCGGTCGTTCGGGTACTGGAACAGCGCGCCGAACACTTCTTGCGCCACGGCCTGCTCGGGCGCGCCGAAGATCAGCTCGAAGCCGAAGAAACCGGCGCGCGTCTTCAGTACGTCGATGGTCTGCGGGAAGCAGGCGTCGTCGACGAAGAATAGGTTGGACGTCGACTTCGAGATGCGTCTGGCCATCGTCATGGCCTCGGCCGCGGCCGTCGCCTCGTCAAGCAGCGACGCGTTGGCAAGTTCGAGTCCCGTCAGGTCGATCACCATCTGCTGGTAGTTGAGCAGCGCCTCCAGACGGCCCTGGGCGATCTCGGCCTGATAAGGCGTGTAGGCGGTGTACCAGCCGGGATTCTCCAGCACGTTGCGCTGGATCACCGCCGGCATCAGCGTGTCGTGGTAACCCATGCCGATCAGCGATTTCTTCTCCACGTTCTTCGCCGCGATCGCCTTGAGCTGCGCCAGCGCTTCGTGTTCCGGCTGCGCCTCGGGCAGCGCCGGCGCCGCTGTGAGGCGGATCGCCGGCGGCACCGTTTGCTCGATCAGCTGGTCGAGACTGGCGGCGCCGATAACGGCCAGCATTGCCGCAATCTCGTTCGAATTCGGGCCGATATGACGGGCGATGAAGGCGTCGCGTTGCTCAAGGTCAAGCAGGGAGGGCGTGTTGGGCATGGTTTGACTTCCTCCCCTCCCGCGTCCTTGGCGAGGCCGGGGAGAGGGAATACGGGGACGAAAACTGCTACGGGTGCAACGGGCCGATCGGTGGCGCAAGCGCGTGCGCTTAGTCGCTCTCCGCCACCTTCGTATAGCCGGCGGCGTCGAGCAGGCTGTCAAGCTCGGCGACGTTGGCCGGCTTCAACTTGAACAGCCAGGCGCCGTAGGCGTCCTGGTTCACGAGCTCCGGCGCATCGACGGCGGCCTGGTTGGCTTCGACCACCTCGCCGGCGATCGGGGCGTAGATGTCCGAAGCAGCCTTGACGGACTCGACGACGGCGCATTCCTCGCCGGCCTTGAGCGTGCGTCCGACTTGCGGCAGTTCGAGGAAGACGATGTCGCCGAGCGCTTCCTGGGCGTGGTCGCTGATGCCGACCGTGACGATGCCGTCGGCATCGAGGCGCGCCCACTCGTGGGTCTTGGCGTACTTGAGATTGGCGGGAACGTTCATGGGCTTCTCCAGGTTGGGGGAGGGGGGAGTTTCAGGAAACAAGTATCTTGCCATTGCGCGCGAACGGCGGCTTGACCACCTTCGCCTTGTAAAGCTTGTCGCGGATTTCGACCTCGACGATTTCGCCCTGCGCCACGGCCGTCGGCAGACGCGCCAGGGCGATGCCCTGGCTCAGTGTCGGCGAGAAGGTGCCACTGGTGATTTCGCCATCGCCGTGCGCGGTCTTCACCGTCTGGTGGGCGCGCAGCACGCCGCGTTCGAGCAGCAGCAGGCCGGTGAACTGGCGCGTCGGTTTTTGCGCGAGTTGAGCCGTCAGGGCCTTCTTGCCGATGAAGTCACGGTCGTCCTTCATGGCCAGCGTCCACGCCAGGCCGGCTTCGAGGGGCGAGACCGTCTCGTCCATGTCCTGGCCGTAGAGATTCATGCCGGCTTCGAGACGCAGCGTGTCGCGGCTGCCGAGGCCGCACGGGCGAATGCCGGCGGCATTGAGATTGTCCCACACCGTTACGGCCTGCTCGACGGGAATGGCGATTTCGAAACCGTCCTCGCCCGTGTAGCCGGTGCGCGCGATCAGCCAGTCGGCGTCGAAGGCGGCCTGAAAAGGCGTCAGCCCTTCGCTGGCGGGACGGCTGCCGGGGCAGGCCTGCCAGAACTTCTCGCGGGCATTGAGGCCCTGGAGGGCGATCATCGCCAGGTCGCGGCGCGGCGTCAGGGTGATCTCGAAGCCATTGGCCTGGGCCCGCATCCAGGCCAGATCCTTGTCGGCGGTGCCGGCATTGACGACGATGCGGTAGCGCTGCTCATCGAAGAAATAGACGATCAGGTCGTCGATCACGCCGCCGTCATCGCGCAGCAAACAGGAGTAAAGCGCCTTGCCCGGCAGCGTCAGCCTGGCGACGTCGTTGGCGAGCAGGCGGCGCAGCCAGGGCTTGGCATCCCGTCCCGCGAGGTCGATGGCGAGCATGTGCGAAACATCGAACATCCCGGCATCGTTGCGCACCGCCTGGTGCTCCTCGATCTGCGAGCCGTAATGAATGGGCATGTCCCAGCCGGCGAAGTCGACCATCTTGGCGCCAAGCCGCAGATGGCATTCGTAGAGCGGAGTGCGGAGGGTAGGGGAATGGTTTTCCATGATAGACAATGACCTGGCAGGGTTCCTTCGCGAAATATCGCATGAAAAGAAAAAGGGCGAACAGACTTCGTCCATTCGCCCCATCTGTCCCTTGTACCTGAGAGATTGCGGCCGGATCAAGGTGTCGATCGTGGCGCCGCGTGCCCCTTCGGTGGGTGAGTCGAACTCACCTCTCTCCAGATTTGTCCTGCGTCGCCGGTTCGTTTGCCTGAGCGGTTTCGGGAATTGCGCCTTCGGCGGTGAAGCGGTTTTCAGGAACAGAAAACGGGCTTCACGCTCTCCCTGCGATGGGGCGGCATTATGCCGGGTTGGGCTGCACGAGGCAAGGCGACAGGCGACGAATCGATTGGCGAAATGCAGCATTGCCCGGAGAACAAGCATTGATGCGCTTCTCCGGGCAATGGTGGGCGGCGTGTCGATCGGGGAGCTTTACGTTGAAAGCGCCAGAGCGTATTCCGCAGCAAGCGCAGTCCATTCATCACAAGTCAGTTCATAAGTGGGGGCGTTCATTATGTCGATGTCAGACGGGTGACACATTTCGACCGTGAAAAATCCGTCCCTTTCATCCGTGTGAACAGCTTCGATGAAAAACAAGATTTCAGGATTTTTCGGACTGGCGTAGGTCTGGCCTGGGGTTGGTTTCATGTTTCGGGAGTCTCCTGGATGAGTCAAAGGTGCGGCTTCGGGCGCCTGAAAGCAGACCGGGCCAGGGCGGATGCGGCTATTGCCCGTGCCGTGACAATAGATTGACAATAGGCGACATGGCATCGACATTTACCGTGCTAGCGCCCTTCATCTATTTCCTGCCCGCCCCGATCGCTATCGCCTGCCATTTCTAACGGACGCGTCGCCACGGGGCAAGCCTCTGGCAAGGGGTCTCCATGTTTCAATCCTCGCCCGCCATTGCTGGCGGGCGCGACGCAGAGACCAGGCGTCACGGTGCGGCGGCATACGCTGTTTCAATCCTCGCCCGCCATTGCTGGCGGGCGCGACGCA
>CAZCPD010000236.1:0-4848 GCA_964500425.1 uncultured Rhodocyclaceae bacterium | reverse complement strand
CAAGATGGTCTACAACGCCACGCTGAAACGGGAGATTCCGGAGGGGTGGCAGGATGGATCGCTGTGGGAGATTGCACGATATTTCAATGGTCTTGCAATGCAGAAACACAGACCTATCGGTAGTGATTATCTGCCAGTTATCAAGATCAGAGAGATGGGCGAGGGTATTTCAGACAGCACAGAAAAAGCTCGCCCTGACATTCCTCAAGAAGCGATTATTGATGATGGGGATGTGCTTTTTTCTTGGTCAGCCACGTTGGACGTGAAGATCTGGTCGCAAGGTAAAGGAGCGCTCAATCAGCATATTTTCAAAGTTACTTCTGATGAATATCCCAAGACCTTTTACTACTTTGAATTATTGAGGTATCTGGCGCATTTCAAGATGATGGCCGAAAAGCGAAAAACAACAATGGGTCACATCACACAAGACCATTTGAAGCAAAGCAGGATTTGCATCCCGCCGACTGAGTTGCTTGTTAGGGCGCACGAAAAAATAGCGCCAATATTCAAGAAGCACCTGCTGCACGAAAAGGAAAACCAGAAACTCGCCGAACTCCGCGACTGGCTCCTCCCCCTGCTGATGAACGGCCAGGTCACGGTGGCTTGAAGAAATACGTCATGGCCAAACGCAACTCACCCCAGGCAGCCGGGAAACACGAAGTCTCTATCGTCCGCTCCTCGGCGGCGGAATACCTGACCTTTGTTGCCGCCAGCGGCCAGGGGGGCGGGGAGACGGTGTATGCCGACGAAAGCATCTGGCTGACCCAGAAGATGATGGGCGTGCTCTACGACGTGGAAACCCATACCATCAACTACCACCTGAAAAAGGTGTTTTCCGACAGCGAGCTGGAGGAGGCTTCAGTTATTCGAAAATTTCGAATAACTGCCGCCGACGGCAAGAGCTACGACACCCAGCACTACAAACTGGCCGCCATCATCACGGGCATGGAAGTCTGGGATGAGGACTACTTTGATATGGAAGTGCCGGCGCACATCACGATTCGCGAAGACCGGACCGGTGAGTTCCAGTTTGGCCTGGTGCAGGGCGATCTTGATGGCCGGGTTGATCTCGACAATGGCGCGATGCGTCTGGAGTTTTCCTGGTCTGGGTTTGACGAGAACGACCCCAGGGAGGGATACGAAGTGGCGGACCAAATTGCAGGGTAAGTCACAGGGGAAGTCAAAGGGGCAGTTGCCCCCGAAGTTACCCATGAAGTCACCCCTGAAGTGGGGGTGGGGCGTGGTGGCATTACAAGAGGAGTTGTTCCGAACCGCCATGCAGCAGGCATTGAGACTGAAAGACGAAAAGCATTTCCGCAAGGCTTACATCTTGCCGGCACTCGATTCCAGCCAGGTGTAAATGACTCGGCCCGAGACTCCGCGCAGTAACAAGCAGCGCTACCGCTTGCCCCCTTGGGCAACGCTGGCTGGATACCCATTCCGGTGGCGGCACAGGTTGAAATCCGGAGGAATGAGCCATGACCGTTGAATCACTTCCCAACTTCACTCGCCCCGCCCGCCAGCGCTGGGAGTCCATCCCCGTCGATATTCGCCAGCGCCTGCTGGCCAACATCTGGTGCGGGCAATGCCGCCACGAAGTGACGATTACCAATTTCACCGGGGCCATCAAGGGTGGCGACCTGCTGCTGGTGGGCAAGTGTGCCGAGTGTCACGGCGACGTGGCTCGGGTGATTGAGGGCTCGTGAGCACGTTGCCGCAGCAACCCGCACCAGTGCTAATTGGCCCCAACAGCAAGTTGTTCGGTAGTAAACTGCACGCCGCCAATACAAGAAGCATCGAGCCATCCTTCGTGATGGCCCGATGCTTTCCATGATTCCGATTGCACGGATCGGACTATCGACAATCCGCGCCGGAATCGCCTTGCATCTCCTGACTCCAACCCGCCCACATTCCCGATCGATCCCATGATCCCACAACCCAGCCGTGACCGTGTCAAGTTCAGCGAACTGGCCCTTGGCCAGCGTTTCTACGACCCCATCAGCGCGGAATACTTCATCAAGCAGAGCCACGCCACTGCGGCGATGGTCACCGGCATTGGCGACGGCACGGTACCGGACGAATTCGAAGCGGACGACATCGTCGGGGTCGACAAGGAAGTCTGAATCGCTGCGGGCCGATTGTCGCTCAAGCACCTCGACTGTCCCGAAACAGGAATTCCATTTGCAAGACCGGCGTGTCACCTTTCCTGACAAGCGGTTATTGTGGCCCCCTCGGCTAGTGCGCTAATATCTGAACCACTGGCGCGCTGGAATCCATCCAGCATTGACCCCTGCATGCTTCCGCAACCCGGCATGGCGCCAGGCGCAGACGAGGAAATAGGCACTGAATGAGCTCCACCCTGTTCGGACTGGAACTGCCGCAACTCACGACTGAGCAGCCGCCGATCTTCACCGATGCGGCGTCCTGCCAGAAGTGGGTGGCCGGCTTTTCTTCCACGAATGCCCGCCAGGCGCAGGCACTGCTGCTGCGCCAGATGAACCTGCTCAATCGGTTCCAGATGCCCGCCGACGAGCGCTTCAAGGTGCTCGAACTGCTGCGCGAGCCGATCTACGCCGTGCACTATGAGTGCTCGATCCGGTTCACCGCGCGGCCGCTGCCGCTGGCGCCGCCCGAGCAGGCGGCATTCGACACCTGCCAGGCGCTCTGGCAAGCGCTGGAAATCGGCTACCTGCATTGCCTGCAGAGCTTCATCGACAACGCGACCGCGGCAACCGAGGAAACCCGCAAGCAGGTCGCCCTCGCCGCCGTGCGGGTGCTGACGTCGCTGTTTTCATCCTACCTTGATGATTGTCGCGCCGCCGTGCTGCCATTGCCGGGCTTCTGGTATCGCCTGCACCGGATCTACCGCGCACTCGAGAAAATGCACCTGACGCATCTGACCGTCGAGGATCCCTTGCGCCAGCAGTTCACCACCTCGGTGGCAACCATCTACGTCGAGACCCTGCTGCTCGCCGCCGCCAATCCGCTCGAACTCAACCCGGCGCAGATCGCCCAGGTAACCTACTGGGCCAAGCTCTGGTCGAACAAGGTGCCTGTCCTGCCAGCACCGCCGGCCGATCTGCGCACACCGCCACTCGGCATCGACATTACCGGCGAAGAGGCCGGCATGTTCAAGGCAAATCCGACCGCCAACGAGAACATGCGCTGGTTCGACATGGCTGGCGTGCGCATCACCATCAAGCAGACACTGGCGGCGCTCGAAAAGGGCGAGTCCCCGGTCAACCTCAAGCTGGGCAAGGACGCCCAGCAGCCCGCCTGCGAAATCCTGCTGCGGCAGGTCTACCAGGACTGGTGTCGCGGCGGACGGCGCGCCGTCGTCAAGGGCGGCGCCGGAGCGTGCCAGGTGGTGGTCGGCATCGAAGCGATCCACTATTTCTTCTCTGGCCAGGTGTTTCGCGAACCGAATGCCTTCGGCCTGGCCACGGAGAACAACGCCGACGACGACACGCTGATCGCCGACTACACCATCGAGGACTGGCAGGAGCTTGACGAGAATGTCACCGATATTCTCCTGAAACGCATGCTCAATCAGCCCGGCAAGCGGCTGGCGCGCGCGCAGCTCGTTGCCGTGCGCACGAGCAGCAACGACAGCCTGCAGATCGGCAAGGTGCAATGGGCCGCCGTCAGCGGCAACCGCGATACCTTGCTGGCCGGCATTCACATCCTGCCCGGCCCGCCGGAAGCGGCCACGCTGCATACCGATGGCATCGGCTCGATCAAGGCGCAATATTGCCGCGGCTTTTCCCTGCCGATCATTGAAGGTCTCGGCGAGCCCGCCAGCGTCCTGACGCCGCCAGCCTGGTTCCAGCCGGGCCATGTCATCGAGATCAGCTCGGAAACCGGCAGCAGGAAGCTCCGCCTCACCGGCCGCCTCGAAACCGGCACGGACTTCGAGCGCTGTACCTTCGAGGAAGTCTGAATCCCTGAACCGGCGCTCGCCGCGCCGCAACCGCGGCGAAGCTGCTCTGCCCTTCCCCCCTGGTCCGGCAGCTACTTCGTCCGCCCCCGCTCCACCCGCTCAACCCACTCGATCGATGCGCGGAGGCGTTCCGCCAGCGTCTCGACATGCGGCTGCTGGACAAGATTGAGATGGTTGCCCGGCACCGTGATGGCGTCAACGCCGCCCAGCGCCACCTTGCGCCAGGCATCGACGTCGATCAGATAGCTGTTCTCGCCGATTTCCGCGGCCAGAAACAGACTGACCGGCGTGTGGATCGGCGGCGCGACGTAGGCATCGGAAACATGGATGTTGGTCGCGATGCGATTCAGGAACATCTCCGCGTCGCGCGTGCGGAAGCCGCGCGGCAGCAGGTCCATGTCGTAGGCGATTTCCAGCACGCGGGCGAAGCGTTTTTTGCCCATCGTCAGCAGGTAATCCATCATGTGCTTGGGTTCGAGCTTCGCCAGCTCCTCGCGCTGGATGTTGAGGCGGAAGGTTTCGCTCAACAGCATCAGCGAATCGATCATCGAGGTGTTCTTGTTGATGATGTCGGAATCGAGGATCGCCAGCACGCCGACCTCCTCGCCCGCCTCTTCCAGCTGGCGCGCCAGCTCGTAGGCAACCTTGCCGCCCATCGAATGCCCGCCCAGCAAGTAGGGACCGTGCGGCTGCACCTTGCGGATGTCGCGCAGATAATCGGCGCACATTTCCTCCAAGGTTTGATGAACGTTTTCGCCAATGAGGCGTCCCGCTGACTGGATACCGTAGAACGGCCGCTCCGCGCCCAGCGCACGGGCGAGCGCCTGGAAGCCGAGGACGTCGCCCCCCGCGGGGTGCGCGCAGAAGAACGGCAGCCGCCCCGCCTCGCCCGCCTGGATCATGATGAC
>CAZCPD010000235.1:0-4852 GCA_964500425.1 uncultured Rhodocyclaceae bacterium | reverse complement strand
CGGTTGCAATACCGGTCGGGAGGCTCAGGACATGGGCGCTGTGCCGGTCATTGGGACGGGGCGGCCCAGCTTGATCGACCAGAACTACAGTCCCTACGATCCCAAGGACACCTACTGGCCGCACAAGGACTTCGTCGACAAGAAGATTGCCTGGCCGACCATGACCGGTCGCCAGCAGTTCTACATCGACCATCCCTGGTTCATCGAGGGCGGCGAGTCGCTGCCGGTGTGGAAACCCTCGCCGCATGCCAACAGCAAGTTCCCGCTGCGCATGTACGGCGGCCACAACCGCTGGAGCATCCATGCCGTCTGGCGCGACGTCAAGCTGCTGCTGCGCCTGCAACGCGGCCAACCGGCTTGCTGGCTGAGCCCGGTGGAGGCGGATAAGCGCGGCATCAAGGACGGCGACATGGTGCGCGTGTTCAACGACCATGGCACCTGCGAATGCATGGTCAAGGTTTCGGCGATCACCGCGCCCGGCGAAGTCATCATCTATCACGCCTGGGAGCCATACCAGTTCAAGAAGTGGCAGGGCAACCAGGAGCCCGTCGAAGCGCCGTGGAAGGCGCTGCACCTTGCCGGCGGCTATGCCCAGCTGCACTGGCGCGTCTATTACGGCGGCCCCAACCACGGCCCGCGCGGCGCGCCGGTGGACGTCGAGAAGGTCAAGCCTGGCGCCTGACGCCACCCACAACGATCCCCTTGGAGGCACCTCGCCGGATTGCTCCCATCCCGCCCGGGATGGGGCATCCGGCATTTTTTTGCCCTCGAATCCAGCACTGCTCTGGAAGGCGCATGGATACTGGATCCTGGCGATGCATCCAGCGAAAGCCGCATGAATGCTTGATCCTGGCGCAGCGGTGCGAACGGCCAAAGGGAATCCCGCAGGGGCGCTCTCCCGCTCGCCGATGGTGTTTGACGCCCGGTCGATTGGCCACTAAGGTGCTCAATTTGGGCTACTGGCGAAAAATTCCTTCGCGCCAGGCCCTAACATCCGCTCCGCAAACAATTCATCACCGATCCGGTCATCTTGAGCTTGCAACGGCTCACGGAATCCAGAGGAGTTTTCATCATGCAGATTTCCAGACGTCACTTCATCGTTGGCTCGACCGCCGCCGTCGCCGGCATCGGCCTCTACAGCCTGCGCCCGAAGTCCTACTCGCCGGCCGCGCCGCGTCCCGCCGATGTGCCGGGCAAGCCCGCCAAGAAGGTGAAGTACAACGACTACTCGGACATCTGGCGCGAGAAGTGGAAGTGGGACAAGGTGGTCAAGGGCACGCACACGCGCGCCAACTGCATCGCCGCCTGCTCGTGGGATGTCTATGTGCGCGACGGCATCGCCTGGCGCGAGGAGCAGGCCGCGATCTACGAACCGCACCGTCCCGACGTGCCCGACTTCAACCCGCGCGGCTGCCAGAAGGGCGCCTGCTACACCCAGCTGCAGGTTTCCGAATCGCGCGTCAAGTTCCCCCTCAGGCGCGCCGGCGAACGCGGCGAGGGCAAGTGGAAGCGCATCACCTGGGACGAGGCGCTGACCGAGATCGCCGACAAGTTGATCGATGCGGCCATCGCCCAGGGTACCGAGTCCATCATCTTCGACGATGGCACCACCAACGCCGGCTACGGTCCGGAGACCGCTGGCGACGTGCGCTTCGCCACCGCCATGCAGGCCACCAAGATCGACTCCTGGGCTGGCGTCTCCGACATGCCGATGGGTCTCGTGCAGACCTGGGGTATGTACAACTGCGAGGGCACCTCCGACGACTGGTTCCGTTCCGACTACATCGTCATCTGGGTCGGCAACCCGATCTACACGCGGATTCCCGACGCTCACTTCCTGCATGAAGCGCGCTATCGCGGCGCCAAGCTGGTGGTCATCGCTCCCGACCTGAATCCGAGCACGGTGCATGCCGACCTCTGGATCAACATCAAGCCGGAGACCGATGCCGCGCTGGGCCTCGCCGCCGCGCAGGTGATGATTGCCGAGAATCTCTACAAGAAGGACTACGTTCTCGAGCAGACCGACATGCCCTTCCTCGTCAGGAAGGACAACGGGCGCTTCCTGCGCCAGGCCGACGTCGTCAAGGGCGGCGCCGAGAATGCACTGTATGTCTGGGACGAGGCGAAGAAGGCGCCCGTCATTGCCCCTGGCTGCGAAGGCGACGGCGAGGGTGGTCGCAGCCTCAAGCTGAACGGCATCAAGCCGGCGCTTTCGGGCAATTTCGGCGTCAAGCTGGCCGACGGTACGACGGCCGAAGTACAGACCGTCTTCGACAAGATGCGCGAAAAGCTCGACAAGGAATACACGCCCGAGCAGGCGGCCAAGGTCACCGGCCTCAGCCCCAACCTGATCCGCAGCTTCGCCCGCGAGATGGCCGCGGCGCCGAGCGCCATGATCTATGCGTCATGGGGCGCCTGCAAGCACTACCACAGCGACCTTTACCAGCGCGCCATGGCCCTGCTGATGACCCTCACCGGCAACCAGGGCAAGTTTGGCAGCGGTGTGCGCGTCGCCGCCTGGTGGGGCATGGATGGCCTCGAAGCCATGACCGCCGGCCTGTTCACCACCAAGGACAAGATCAAGCTGATCCCCAAGGCCATCAAGGGCCTGACCCCGCGCGACTACGAAGACATCTTCGTCGACATCAGCAACAAGGAAGCCAACACGCCGATGATCGTCTTCCTCTACGTGCACGGCGGCTACAAGGAAATGTGGGACAAGCCGCACCTGCAGGATCCGGCGCTGCCGCGCAACATCGCCGAATACATGCGCGAGTCGATCGACAAGGGCTGGACCAGGGTGCATCCGCCGGAGAACCGCACGCCCAAGGCCTACATCTTCACCGGCTGCAACCCGCTGCGCCGCTGGCCTTCGCCGCAGATTGCCAAGAAGGTGCTGTGGCCGAAATTCGACGTCATCGTCTCGGTGAATTTCCGCATGAGCACGTCGACCATGTTCGCCGACTACGTGCTGCCGGTCGCCGCGTATTACGAAAAATACGGCATCAAGTATGGCCAGACCTATGTGCCCTACATCATCACCTCGGACAAGGCCACCGAGCCGCTCGGCGAAGCCAAGTCGGACTGGGAAGTGTTCGGCCTGCTCAGCAAGTTCGTCGCCGAGCGCGCCAAGGCGCGCAACATCGCGCCGGTACGCGGCTTCAAGGACCAGCCGCACGATCTGCGCAACGTCTATGACGAGCACACCGAACATGGCCTGTACGATCCGACGCACCCCGACGATCCGGTCAAGCTGATGGACGCGGTATTCGCCAACAGCCCCAGCGTCGGCGCCAAGAGCGGCCGCGAGGCGCTGGCGATGGGCGCCGTGCCGGTCATCGGCACTGGCGGCCCCTCGCTGATCTATCAGAACTACAGCGAATACGACCCGAAGGATACTCACTGGCCGCACCGCGACTTCGTCGAGAAGAAGGTGGCATGGCCGACGCTCACCGGCCGCCAGCAGTTCTACATCGACCACCCCTGGTTCCTCGAAGGCGGCGAATCGCTGCCGACGCACAAGCCGCCACCGCATGCCGGCAGCAAGTATCCGCTGCGCATGTACGGCGGCCACAACCGCTGGTCGATCCACGCCATCTGGCGCGACGTCAAGCTGCTGCTCCGCCTGCAGCGCGGCCAGCCGGTCTGCTGGCTGAATCCGGCCGAAGCGGAAAAGCGCGGCATCAAGGACGGCGACATGGTGCGCGTGTTCAATCACCAGAGCGGCTTCGAATGCATGGTCAAGGTCGCGGCGATCGCCGCGCCCGGCGAGATCATCGTCTACCACGCCTGGGAACCCTACCAGTTCAAGGACTGGAAGGGCCAACAGGAGCCGGTCGAAGCGCCCTGGAAGGCGCTACACCTCGCCGGCGGCTACCACCACATCCACTACCGCATGTACTACGGCGGTCCGAGCCACGCCCCGCGCGGCGCGCCGGTGGATGTTGAAAAGGTGGCATGAGGATGCCCTGACCCCGCCGCTTGCGTCTGGTTAGGCGCTTCCGGCTTCAACGTCTCTCCCTTCACCCTCGGTCCGCTTCGGCGTTCCGAGGGTTTTTTTCGTCGTTGTTCCTGGATGGGGAATGCGTGTTCGAAGAATCGGGGGCTTCGACAGGCCTGTCCTGAGTCTGTCGAAGGGCTCAGTCCGAACGGTGGGTAATCATTCAGCTTTTCCGCAACATTGAATCGCGAGGAAAAACCAGGGAGGCTACGGCAGCATTCAGGTTTCCGGCGGACGAGTCCGGAACGGCTCGGTCGCGTGCGCGCCGCCGATCATCTTGTCTCGGGCAGGCGCACCCAGTAGCTCGATTTACCCAGCGCGCGGATACCGAGATAGCCATGCAGCACGGCTTTCGAGTCGATCAGCGTCAGGTCGCAGGTGGCGATCCAGCCCTGCGTGGC
This sequence comes from uncultured Rhodocyclaceae bacterium, assembly GCA_964500425.1. GTDB lineage: Bacteria > Pseudomonadota > Gammaproteobacteria > Burkholderiales > Rhodocyclaceae > Sterolibacterium. The sequence goes on along the minus strand of CAZCPD010000235.1, from coordinate 451 downwards.
GCCGGCGCGCAGATCGATGACGCGGCCATCGACCCAGCGGTCGCCCTGCTTGCGCAAGTCGCTGACGAACACCACGCCCTTGGTCGGTTTTCCCTTCAGCTCGCCGGGACAGTTCTCGCAAACCGGATCGATTTCGTTGCCGTGTGCATCCATGGTCTTGAGGATGCGGGCAAACAGGCGGTCGCCCTGCAGATAGGTCTCGACGATCGAGCTGCCTTTCTGCGGCGCATCGTCGTCTGCCGCAAGCCATTTGCCGATCAGCGGTTCGGGTTCGCTGGCGGCGGCCATCGCGGCCATGCTCAGGCTCAGGCTCAGCGCAAGCGCCGTGGAGCGTAACGGACTCCCCAATCTCCTCATGCCGGCGTCGCCGGCGGCTTGCCCTGGTGGCCGTCCTCAAGCTTGAGAACGCGGTCGGCGCAGGAGAAGTAGGCGTCGTCGTGGGTGATGACGA
>CAZCPD010000234.1:0-4907 GCA_964500425.1 uncultured Rhodocyclaceae bacterium | reverse complement strand
CAGTTGCTCCACCGTCGCGGCAGCAGAATAGTTAACTTTCACTGGAACTCCCCTGGAAATTTATCCGTTATTTGATACAGCCACTCATGCCCCGATCGCACGATGCCGCCATGCCCCGAGATATAATTAACACACGTGTTAAATAATTACTTAGCGATTATAGAGACGCAGCTTCCGCTTCGTCAACTCGTTCGACGCAGCGAAACCGCACGGATTGAATGAGTCCGCGACGGCGCCAGAAAGCCCCGAACCCGGCCCCGCTCAACGCTCTTTTTGCGGCCAGCGTAGCGCCCGTAACAAATGCCGGCCAGCCGTTGAGACGCGGAATCAACGACGTCTGACGGACTGTTTATCATCGAGCACCGGAGCCTGACCGAGGATCTGCGCCAGTTCATGTGCGGCAGGCAACAACTCCTCGATCAGCGAGAAGAGGAAACGCTGGAAGTGCTGCGCGACTTCGGGCGTCAGGTACAAATGGCCGCGTTCATTCTGACTCACCCAGCCGCGCTGGATCAAGGCGTTCACCTTGCGTCGCACGGTTTCCCGAGGGATGCCGGTGGCATCACTGATCGACAGTGCGTTACAGGGACGCAGCACGCGCTGGTGCTCGCTGACGTCGTCGAGACGGCTTTCGAATGTTTCGCTGTCACGGCTCGCCTCGTAGAACTGACCGAGATTGCGCGTGCCGATCTCGCCGATGACGATATTCAGCAGAATGTCGCCATCGAACTCGCGATACACGCTGCGCATGTAGGGCACCGTGAAGCGCGAAAGAAGGTAACTCACACGGTAGAAATTCTGGTCGAACACCTTCCGGTCGATCGTCATGGCCATCCCGACAGTGGAAACTTTACACTTGATTATACAGTGTCAACAAGCCAAACTGGACGGCTGAAAACCAGGCCCCGATTGAGTTCCGCGAGATTTATCGGCCACAAGACTCGGATGCACTCCCCATGAAACCCAGACACCGTGACACCCTGACCCCATGACACTTACCGCCCTCATCGCCGGCGCCAGCGGACTGGTCGGCAGCCAGTTGCTCGACGAACTGCTCGACACGCCCGACTATACCGAAGTCATTGCATTGCTGCGCCGCCCGCTCGATGTGCGCCATCCGAAACTGACGCAACGGATCATCGACTTCGAAACCATCGCAACCCTGGATCTGCCGCCGATCGACACGGTGTTCTGCTGTCTCGGCGCCACCATCAAGGCAGCCGGCTCACAGGCTGCCTTCCGCCACATCGATCACGACTACGTGCTCGCCCTCGCCCGCCGCGCGCTGGAAGCGGGCGCCCGTCAATTCCTGCTGGTCGGCTCGATGGGCGCGAATGCACGCTCGCCATTCTTCTACATGCGCGTCAAGGGCGAGATCGAAGAGGCGCTGCGCGCGCTGTCTTACGCCTCATGCAGCGTATTCCGCCCGGCCTACCTCGCCGGCAAACGCGCGCAAAGCCGGCCTGCCGAGGATTTCTACGGCGCGCTCATGCAGCGTCTCGCCGTCTTCATGCCGCGCGCCTTTCGGCCGATCGCCGCGCGCGGCGTGGCCCGCGCCATGCTCGCCCAGGCGCGCCGCGCGCCGGCCGGCTTTCACGTCACCGAGTCAGGACAACTTCAGGAATACGCGTAGCAGACTCCCCGGCGACGGGCAGCGTGAATGAGAAGGTGGCGCCCGGCCGACCTTCTTCCGGTGCGCTCTCCACCCACAGGCGGCCACCGCAGTGTTCGACGATCTGCCGGCTGATCGACAAGCCGAGCCCCGTGCCCTGCGGCTTGTCCGTCAGCACCTTGCCGCGACCACCCACGCCGCCCTGGCGAAACTTCTCGAAAATGATGGCCTGCTCGGCTTGCGGGATGCCCGGTCCGTTGTCGGCGATATCGACGCGCAGCATCGCCTTCCCCTCCTCCTGCGTTCCCGCCAGGCGCACCCGCACCCTGCCCGAGCCGATCTGGCAGAACTTGACGGCGTTCGACAAGAGGTTGATGACCACCTGCACCAGCCGGTCGCGGTCCGCCTGCACGGACGGCATGTTTTCAGCCAGGTCTAGAAACAGGCGAATCTCGCGTTCCTTGAAAAGCTGGCTGGTGGCATCCACCGATTGCAGGATCACATCGCGTAAATCGACGTCCCCGACATTCCATTCGGCCTTGCCCGACTCGATCTTCGCCAGATCCAGCACCTGGTTGATCAGCCGCGTCAGACGTTCGGCTTCGGCAACGATGATGCCGAGAAAGCGCTTGCGCTCGGCAAGCTCGATCTGGGGGTCCTCGCGCAGCAATTCCGAGAAGGCGCGAATCGAGGTCAGCGGCGTGCGCAGCTCGTGGGTGATGGTGGAAACGAAATCGTCCTTTAGCCGGTCGAGTTCCTTGAGGCGCTCGTTGGCGGCGCGCAACTCGCTGGTCGCCGCCGAAAGCTCCTGCGACTTCTGCTCCAGCTGGCGACTGTAGGCACGCACCTGCGATGCCTCGTCGAGAATGTTCATCACCTCGTCGATGCCGAGCGGTTCTTCCTGCACCACCGAGGCCACCATCACGCGCGCCGAGGCGCTGCCGATCGCTCCGGCCAGCAGGTTCTCGGCGTACATGAGTAGCTGGGCATCGGCGACCAGCGCCTCGGGCGAGGCGACGCTGCGGCGCCGCGCATAGTCCTCGAAGGCTTCGCGCGCCCGCGCCGGTCCGAGAAAGCGGCCGATCAGCGGCAGCAGATCGCCGACCTGGGCGCCGCCGCGCCAGAAGCGCGCGCCGATGGCGCCCTGCCGGGAACGGAAGACATCGACGAACAGCGTCGCCTGCCAGGCCTCGCGGGCATTCGGTTGACGCATCAGCGAGACGCCGACGAAGGCGCCGATGTTGGCAAACATGCTCCAGAACAGACAGTGGGAGATTTCGTCCAGGCCGCCCAGACCGAACAGCTGCTGCGGCCGCAGCAGTTCGATGCCGAGCAGGCCGTGCTCCATGAACGCCGCCGGCAGCCAGCCCGACTTGGCGAACGACGGCAACAGCAGGGTGTACGCCCACACCAGGAAGCCTGCCGAAAGCCCCGCCAGCGCACCGGCGCGCGTGCCGCCCTTCCAGTAGAGCGCGGCAACGATGACCGGGGCGAACTGAGCTATCGCCGCGAAGGAAATCAGGCCGATACCGACCAGCGCATAGGCCTCGCCCGCGAGCCGGAAATAGACATAGCCGAGCAGCAGGATGATGACGATAGCCATGCGCCGGATCGACAGCAGCAGGCCGGAAAGATCAGCGCGGCTTGCCAGCCCCAGCCAGCGCCAGCGCAGCAGCAAGGGCATCACCAGGTCGTTGCAGACCATGGTCGAAAGGGCGATGGTCTCGACGATCACCATGCCCGTCGCCGCCGACAGTCCGCCGATGAAGACGAGCAGCGCCAGCGCCTGCTGGCCATGCGCCATCGGCAGGGTCAGCACATAGGTGTCGGCATCGACGACGCTGCCTCCCGCCGCGCCGCCGAACTCCAGTTGCCCGGCCAGCGCAATCGGCAGCACGAACAGATTGATCAGCAACAGATATAACGGAAACAGCCAGGTGGCGCGGCGCAGGTGGTTCTCATTGACGTTCTCGACCACGGCGATCTGAAACTGGCGCGGCAGCAGCAGGATTGCCGCCATCGACAGGAAGGTCAGCGAAGCCCAGTTACTGTAGCGCCCCTCCAGCGTCAGCAGGCCGGCCAGTCGCGGCGACGCCGCGGCGCGCGCGAAGATGTCGGCAAAGCCGTCGTATAGTCCGTAGGTCACGAACACGCCGACAACGCTGAGCGCGAGCAGCTTGACCACCGACTCGAAGGCGATCGCCGCCACCATGCCCTCGTGCCGCTCGGTCGTGTCGTGGTGCCGCGTGCCGAACAGGATGCTGAACAGCGCCAGCAGCAGCGCAACATAGAAGGTGCTGTCGCCGGCCCAATGATGGGCGGCTTCGCGCGCCGGCATGGCGATCTCGGGATAACCGAGCAGGATGCGCAGACTGCTCGAAGTCGCCTTGAGCTGCAGGGCGATGTAGGGAATCACGCCGACCACCGCGATGATGGTCACCAGGCCGCCGATCCACTGACTCTTGCCGTAGCGCGCGGCGATGAAGTCCGCGATCGAGGTCAGGCGATTGGCCTTGGCGATGCGGATCATCTTCAGCAGCGCGAACCACCACAGGGCCATCATCAGCGTTGGGCCGAGGTAGATCGGCAGGAAGCCGATGCCAGACCCCGCGGCACGGCCGACGCTGCCGTAATAGGTCCAGGTCGTGCAATACACCGCCAGTGACAGCGCATACACGCTCGGCCGCGCGATGATCGAACGGCCGGCATCGGCGCGCCGGTCGCCCCAGTAGGCGATGGCGAACAGCACGCCGAGATACGCCAGCGAAACCAGCGCGACGAACCAGCCTTGCAGCATCGTCAGCTCACTCTCTCACGCTCAATCTCCGCGCCGTTCTATGGTCCACGCCATCATGCCGATCAACCAGCCCCAGGCCAGGAAGATGTAGATGAACAGCAACGGCACACCAAACAGCGTGGCGCCGCGGTCGAACAGGAACAGCAGCGGATAGTTGAGCAGAGCGCAGCCGAACAGAAACACGGCCACCAGGCGCTGGCTGGTCAGACGCGATTGAGACATGTCATTTCCCTCCCCCCATCTCCCCCGCCCCTTCCCCCGCCCCACAGGGATAGGCCACTTGCTTCAGGGCGTTCCCTTCGGGCCCAAGCGGGAGTGCGGAGCTCCAGGATCCGCCCATATTCGGCCTCCAGGCAACGAAAAAGGGCGCACCCGGCGCCCTTTTTCGTTCCACGAACCATCCCGTTCAGACGCCGCCCTTGAGCTGATCGAGAATCGCCGGATTCTCCAGCGTCGACACGTCCTGGGTGATGTCCTCGCCCTTTGCCAACTGGCGCA
>CAZCPD010000233.1:0-4964 GCA_964500425.1 uncultured Rhodocyclaceae bacterium | reverse complement strand
GGTGACCACGCACATCATGGTCGCGGTGAGGGAGTCGATCAGGAAGCCGACTTCGAGCTTGAGACCGCCAGTCTCCATCCACGTGTAAACGCTGCCGTTGAAGAGATTGCCGGCCTGCACGTCCTGGAAGATCAGCACCGAAGCGACGAACGCGACGGCGACGCCGAGGATGGTCACCACATGAGCGCCAGTGCGGCCGATGGTCTTGCCGAACAGCCCGGCGAGGATGGCGCCGAACAGCGGCGCCAGCGGTACGATCAGGTAAAGCGTTTGCATGTCCATCGCTCGGGCTTATCCCTTGAGGCTGTCGAGGTCGTCGACATGGATGGTGGAGAGATTCCGGAACAGCGCCACCAGAATCGCCAGGCCGATGGCCGCTTCGGCGGCGGCCACGGTCAGAATGAAGAGGACGAACAGCTGACCGTTGTTGTCGCCGAGGTAATGCGAGAAGGCGACGAAATTCATGTTCACCGCCAGCAGCATCAGTTCGATCGCCATCAGCAGAACGATGAGGTTCTTGCGGTTGAGGAAGATGCCGACGACGCCGATCGTGAACAGGATCGCGCCGAGAATCAGATAGTGTGAAAGCGACAAGCTAGCCATGTCCGTTCCTTATTCCTTCGCCGCCGTTTCGCCCTGCTCGACGGGCTCGGGTTTTTCGGCCGCCATCTTGACGATGCGCAGACGCTCGCCCTTCTTGACACCGACCTGCTTCGGCACGCTCTGCGACTTGCTGTCGCTACGGCGACGGTGGGTAATCAACACAGCGGCAATGATGGCCACCAGCAGCACGACGGACGCCATTTCGAACGGATAGACGTAATCGGTGAACAACAGGCGCCCGAGTTCCTTGGTATTGCTGTAATCGGCGCCCGGATCAACTGGAGCCGGCATCGCATCGGCCGAGAAGTAGCGACCACCGAGGACGATGGCCATTTCGCCGAGCATGAAGGCGCCGATCGCGCCCCCCATCGGCAGGTGTTTCCAGAAACCTTCGCGCAGGCGCTCGACATCGATGTCGAGCATCATCACGACGAAGAGGAACAGCACCATGACCGCGCCGACATACACCATCACCAGCGCGATCGCGAGAAACTCCGCCTGCAACAGCAGCCAGAGGCCGCTCGCGTTGAAGAAGGCCAGCACCAGGAACAGCACGGCGTGCACCGGATTGCGCGCCGTGATGACGCGCAGGCTGGCGAACACCATCACTGCGGCGAGGAAGTAAAAAATAGCGGGTTTAAAGTCCATGATTTTCAGGATGGGACAGGTTGCTTACCGCGCCTGACGCTTCACCCTTGCTCCTTACCTGAATTTGGCATCCTGCTCGCGATCTTTTGCGATCTGTGTTTCGTTCTTGTCGCCCACCGCCAGCAGCATCTGCTTGCTGTAGTAGAGATCGCCGCGCGCCTCGCCGTGGTACTCGAAGGTGCGCGTCTGGACGATGGCGTCGACCGGACAGGCTTCTTCGCAGTAACCGCAGAAGATGCACTTGGTCAGATCGATGTCGTAACGTGTCGTGCGTCGCGAGCCATCCTCGCGCTCGGCCGCCTCGATGGTGATGGCCATCGCCGGGCATGCGGCTTCGCAGAGCTTGCAGGCGATGCAGCGCTCTTCGCCATTCGGATAGCGACGCAGCGCGTGCAGGCCGCGGAAGCGGTTGCCCTGCGGGGTCTTCTCTTCCGGGTACTGGAGGGTAACCTTGGGCGCGAACAGATAGCGCCACGTCACGGCCATGCCGCTGCGCAGTTCCGAAAGGAACAGGCTGTTGATAAATTGTTTCATCGCACCCATGGCATCACTTCCAGATGTTGAACGGCGACATCATCCAGACGCCGATGACCAGCACCCAGACCATGCACAGCGGCACGAACACCTTCCAGCCCAGGCGCATGATCTGGTCATAGCGGTAGCGCGGAAACGTGGCGCGGAACCAGAGGAACATGAACAGAATCGCCGCCGTCTTGAGCGCCAGCCAGACGAAGCTGTCGGGCAGGAAACCGAATGGGGAAATCCAGCCGCCGAGGAAGAAGATCGCGGTCATGATCGACACCAGGATCATGTTGGCGTACTCGGCGAGGAAGAACAACGCAAAGGCCATGCCGGAATACTCGACCATGTGGCCGGCAACGATTTCCGACTCACCTTCGACGACGTCGAACGGGGCACGGTTGGTTTCGGCGACGCCCGAGATCAGATAGACCAGGAACATCGGCAGCAGCGGCAGCCAGTTCCACGAGAGGAACTGCACCGGCGTGCCGGCGAACATGCCGCGGCCCTGGCCATGCACGATCTCGGTCAGATTGAGGCTGGCCGAAATCATCAGCACGCAGACCAGGGCGAAACCCATGGCGATTTCGTACGAGACCATCTGCGCCGTCATCCGCATCGCGCCGAGGAAGGCATACTTGGAGTTAGACGCCCACCCGGCGATGATCGCGCCGTATGCGCCCATAGAGGAGATCGCGAGGATGTAGAGCACGCCGGCATCGATATTCGCCAGTACATAGCCATCGGAGAACGGCACCGCCGCCCAGATCGCCAGCGCGGGCGCGAAGGCCAGCACCGGGCCGATGATGAACAAGGCCTTGCTCGACTTCGACGGGATGACGACTTCCTTGAAGATCATCTTCACCGCATCGGCGAACGGCTGCAGCAAGCCCCACGGACCGACGCGGTTCGGCCCCAGGCGCACGTGCATGAAGGCAAGAATCTTGCGTTCGGCATAGGTCATGTAAGCGACGCAGATCAGCAGCGGCAGCAGCACCGCGATGATCTTCACCAGCGTCCACACCAGCGGCCAGAACGGGCCGAGGAGTTCCGGGATCATATTGAGCGCATCCATCATCATGCACGCTCCACGGTAAGTTCGGCCGCTTGCGGACCGAGAGCGGCCGTCGCGACATGAGCCGCGGCAACCCGCACGCAGCCGTCGGGCACGCCGCCATCGAGTTGCACGGCCAGCGTCGCAACACCAGCGCCCTGCTTCACCCTGACTTGCTGTCCATCGGCGAGACCCAGTCTGGCGAGCGTGGCGGCATTCATGCGCGCATTCGGCGTCGCGGCGTCACGCGTCATTTGCAGGCTCGCGGCGCGACGCACGAGGGCGTCGGCAAAATGAATCGGTACGTCGGCGATGCGCTCCAGTCCCTGGGCAGCTGCCGGCAGGGCCACGACAACGCCGCTCGCCTGATTGTTCAGGCGCTCGCTGACGAACTCGGGAGCACCGGGCAGCACCTCGTTGCGCACGTCCTCGCTGCTGTTCTGCTCGAAGCCGGCAAGTTCCAGCAGATTGCCGAGCACGCGCAGCACCTTCCAGGCCGGGCGCGTCTCGCCGAGCGGCTTGACGACGGCGTTGAAGCTCTGCACGCGACCTTCGGTATTCACGAAGCTGCCGGAGGTTTCGGTGAAGGGTGCGATCGGCAGCAGCACGTCCGCGTAGTCGAGCGCGGCCGCCGACTTGAACGGCGACATCACGACGACGGTGGCGGCCTGCTTCAGCGCGGCGACAGCCTGCTGCGGATGGGCGCAATCGAGTTCCGGTTCGACATTCAACAGCAGGTAACCCTTGAGCGGCGTCGCCAGCATTTGCGCGGCATTCAAACCCCCCGGCCCGGCCACGGCATTGGCGACGTAGGCGCCGACGCTGTTGGCGGCTTCGCCGAGGTAACCGAAGCGCGCGCCGGTAATTGCGGCGAGCTGCTGCGCCAGCGCGTGCAGCGTGGCAGCCTGAGCGTGCTGCTGGGCAAAGTTGCCGAGGAATATGCCCGCCGCACCGTTGCTGCCCGACACCAGGCTGGCGGCGATCTTCTGCGCTTCGACGGAAACGGTGACACCCGCCAGCGCAGCGTCGGCAACCACGCCCTTCTGCTCGGCCGCCGACTTGACGATCTGCGCGAGGAGTTGCGGCAGCTGCGACGGCGCCGCAGTGGCCTTGGCGTAAAGCTTGATGAGATTATTCTCGTCGGCGGCATGCACCAGCGACACCTGAGCGCCGCGCTTGGCGGCCTGGCGCAGGCGCTGGGCAAGCAGCGGATGATCCTTGCGCAGGAAGCTGCCGACCACCAGCACGCGATCGAGCTTGCTGACCTCGGCGATCTTCATACCCAGCCAGGGGCTGCCGGCCAGCTTGCCGTCGAGCGCGAAATCGGACTGGCGCAAACGCGCATCAATGCTGCCGCCGAGACCACGCAGCAGCTTCTGCGCGAGATGCAGCTCTTCCAGCGTCGCCTGCGGAGCGGCCAACGCGCCGAGCGCGGCGCCGCCGTGGTTCTTGGCGATATCCTTGAAGGCGTGTGCAACATAGTCGAGGGCGCGCGCCCAGTCGACCTCGTGCCACTCGCCGCCGTGCTTGAGCATCGGCCTGGTCAGACGCTCGGCGGAGTTCAGGCCTTCATAGGAGAAGCGGTCCTTGTCGGACAGCCAGCATTCGTTGACTTCCTCGTTTTCGAGGGGCAGCACGCGCATCACGCGATCGTGCTTGACCTGGACGACGAGGTTGGCGCCGAGCCCGTCGTGCGGGCTGACCGACTTGCGGCGCGCCAGCTCCCAGGTACGGGCGCTGAAACGGAACGGCTTCGAGGTCAACGCGCCGACCGGGCAGAGGTCGATGATGTTGCCGGAGAGCTCGGACTCGATCGCGCCTTCGATGAAGGGCATGATCTCGGCGTGCTCGCCGCGGTTGGCCTGACCAAGCTCCATCTGGCCAGCGATTTCCTGGGTGAAGCGGACGCAGCGCGTGCAGTGGATGCAGCGCGTCATGTCGGTGCTGACCAGCGGGCCGAGGTTCTTGTTGACCACGACGCGCTTTTCTTCCTCGTAACGCGACGCGCTGCAGCCGTAGCCGACCGAGAGATCCTGAAGCTGGCATTCGCCGCCCTGGTCGCAGATCGGGCAATCGAGCGGGTGGTTGATCAGCTGGAACTCCATCACCCCCTTCTGCGCCTTGACCGCCAGATCGGAAT
>CAZCPD010000232.1:0-4970 GCA_964500425.1 uncultured Rhodocyclaceae bacterium | reverse complement strand
TTCATCGCCTTCCTCTACTTCGACCTGGCCTTCATGGTCTGGGTGCTGCTCGGCCCGCTGGCCGTGCAGATCGCCGCCGATCTCGGCCTGACTTCGGCGCAGAAGGGCCTGATGGTCGCCACGCCGGTGCTCGCCGGCGCGCTGCTGCGCATGGTGATGGGTGTGCTCGTCGATCACCTCAAGCCGAAGATGGCCGGCGCCATCGGCCAGCTCATTGTCATCGCGGCGCTGGCCGCCGCGTGGCAGTTCGGCATCCACAGTTACCAGCAGGCGTTGCTGCTCGGCGTTTCGCTGGGCTTCGCCGGCGCGGCCTTCGCCGTCGCGCTGCCGCTCGCCTCGCGCTGGTATCCGCCCGAACATCAGGGCAAGGCGCTGGGCATCGCCGGCGCCGGCAATTCCGGCACCGTGCTCGCCGCGCTGTTCGCGCCGACGCTGGCCAACTGGTACGGCTGGACCAATGTCTTCGGCATCGCGCTGATTGCCCTCGTGCCGGTGTTCCTGCTGTACCTGGCGATGGCCAAGGACAGCCCCGAATGTCCGCCGCCCAAGCGCTTCGCCGACTACCTGAAGATCCTCGCCGACAAGGACGCCTGGTGGTTCATGTTCTTCTACAGCGTCACCTTCGGCGGCTTCGTTGGCCTGGCCTCCTCGCTGTCGATCTACTTCAACGACCAGTATGGCCTGGAGCCGGTGATGGCCGGCTACTTCACGGCGGCTTGCGTCTTCGCCGGATCGCTGGTTCGGCCGATGGGCGGCGCGCTCGCCGATCGCATCGGCGGCATCCGCACGCTGAGCATCATGTATGCGCTGGCCATCGTCTTCCTGGTGATCGTCAGTTTCGGCCTGCCGACCAAGGAAGCCGCGCTGCTGGTCTTCATCCTCGCCATGCTGGCGCTGGGCTTTGGCAACGGCGCGGTGTTCCAGCTCGTGCCGCAGCGCTTCCGCAAGGAGATCGGCGTGATGACCGGCCTCGTCGGCATGGCCGGCGGGATCGGCGGCTTCTACCTCGCGTCGTCGCTCGGTTACGCCAAGCAGGCGACCGGCCACTACCAGATCGGCTTCCTGATCTTCGCCGGCCTCGCCATGCTGGCGCTCATCGGCCTGACGCGCATCAAGGGCCGCTGGCGCACCACCTGGGGCGCCTCGCACCTGACGGCGGCGAAGATCTGACGTGGCGCGAGGGAGGGCGTGAGGCGGCGGAGTAAACTCGATACTCCACGCCCCACCCCCTCACCGATTCCCGATGTCCCTCTCCGTCACTCTCGGCTACGCCTCGCTCATCGGACCGCGCCCGCGCAACGAGGACTTCTGCGGCGTGGTGACGCCCGAGGGCGCGGAGCTCGAAACCAAGGGCATCCTCGCCGCGGTGGCCGACGGCGTCGGCGGCCAGCAGGGCGGGCGCGAGGCGGCCGAGTACACGGTGCGCAACCTGCTCTCCGATTACTACGCGACGCCCGACACCTGGGCCGTGCCGCAGGCGCTCGACACGGTGCTCAAGGCGCAAAACCGCTGGCTGATGGCGCAAGGCGCGGTGCGCCGCGAACTGTCCGGGATGGCGACGACGCTGTCCGCCGTCATCCTGCGCGGCAGCCGCTACTACACGGTGCACATCGGCGACAGCCGCATCTACCGCCTGCGCGACGGCGCGTTGACGCGGCTGACCAGCGATCACGTCTGGGAACATCCCGAAATGCGCCACGTGCTGAAGCGCGCCATCGGCCTCGACGCCCACCTCTCGCTCGACCACGGCGACGGCGAGCTGAAGCGCGGCGATGTCTTCCTGCTCGCCAGTGACGGCGTATGGAGCACCCTGGGCGATGCGCGCATCGGCGAACTGCTGCGTCAGCACGGCGATCCGCAGGAGGCCGCCACCGCCCTGGCGACGAGCGCCACCGGGCGCGGCGCGCAGGACAACTGCACGGCCATGGTGTTGCGCGTCGAAGGCGTCGCCCAGGCCAGCCTGCGCGACCGGCTCTCGGCCGGACGCGCCCTGCCGCCGCTGCCGCGCCTCAAGCCAGGCGAGGAGATCGACGGCCTGCGCGTCGAGGCGCTGCTGCACGAGTCGCGGATCACCCTGCTGTATCGCGTCCTCGATCTCGCCAGCGGCCAGCGTCTGGTGCTGAAGACGCTGCGTCCCGAAGCCTGCGACCGCGAAGCGCAGAACGCGCTGATCCACGAGGAATGGCTGGCGCGGCGCGTCACCTCGCACTACTTTCCCCAGGTGGCGCATCACGAACGGCGCGCCCATCTCTACTACCTGATGAGCTGGCACGAAGGCGCCAGCCTCCAGCAACGCCTCGACAGCGGCTATCGCTATCCCGTCGGCGAAGCGGTGCAGATCGCGCTGCATCTGCTCAAGGGCGTCGCCGCGCTGCACCGGCTCGGCATCGTCCACCGCGACATCAAACCCGACAACGTGCATGCCGACGCCGACGGCCGGCTGCGGATCCTCGACCTCGGCGTCGCCGCGTCCGATTTCGATGCCAGCGACGCCATGGATGGCGAAGGCTTCGGCGAAATCAACAACCCCGGCACGCCCAGCTACATGGCGCCGGAGATGCTGCGCGGCGAACCGGCCAGCGAGAGCAGCGATCTCTATGCCGTCGGCGTGACCTTGTACCAGCTCCTGACGCGCAAGTATCCGTATGGCGAGGTCGAACCCTTCCAGCACCCGAAGTTCGGCGACCCGACCACGCCGCTGCGCTACCGCGCCGACATTCCCGAATGGCTCGAAGCCGTGCTGCTCAAGGCCGTCGCGCGCGAGCCCCGGCAGCGCTTCGAGACCGCCGAGGAATTCATCCTCGCCCTCGAACGCGGCGCCCTGGAACCGCTGCGCATGCCGCGCCGCACGCCGCTGCTGCAACGCGACCCGCAGATGGCGCTGAAGCTCGTCGCGGCGGTATCGCTGGTGTTGAACCTGCTGTTGCTCTGGCTGCTGATCGCGCGCTAGTTTCACGACCGATGAATGGCGAACCGGCTTGTGTACTCGCCTATGTATGTTGGGTTAGCGGCCTCATCGCGTAACCCAACGAATCCGGCTCCTGCACCGACCGATCAGCCGCCGCGCCAGGAGCCAGCATCCATGCGCCTCTCCGCGATGTGGTGCGTTGAGAGCAAGCAACCATGCGCCTCTCCGGGCATGTCGGTATTCGCGTGGGCGACAAGCGATCGGTCAGGCCGCTTCGTTCATGGCCTACCCCCCCCCGGTCACGGTTTGCCGGCCGCGTACCGTGCGGCGGTGTTCGAAACGACCACATCGGATAGGCGCCGAGATGTGTTTCCTTCGACATACCATGCAGCCCTGTTGCGCGAAACATTCCATGGAGAAATGCCAACCGGATCGTATAATCGCCGGTTTTGCGTTGCGGGCGGAGGATGGGGTTGTGGTTTTCCGTCATTACGGCGCGTCGTTAAACGCATGTAAGACCTCGTCGTTGTTCCCCTTACTGGAAAACCATCATGGCCTTTGTGAATGAATACATCCCTCCCGAAGACGTCGAGAAATACCACATCAAGGAAATCGACAAGCAGTTCTTCAAGGGGCACTACAAGCCCGACTGGACCATCGACCGTGAACGCGACATCTGGCTGCGATACATGACTAAAGATCATGAGGATTTCGCCAACCATTGGACCTTCGCCCTTTACTGGAAGGGCCGGCTGTTGAGTATCGAGTTGGAACTCTCGGGGGGAGGGAAAAACCGGGGCGAGCAGTGGCGCAACTACAAGATCGTCAGGTTAGGCTTGGGATCCGCGCTCAAGGCCCACGAAACGGAAATCAAGGCAGATCTCAAGGAGGCCCTCGTCGCGTTCCGTGATGCCGGCGTGCACTCCACCTCGACTCAATTCACCGCGACCTTCGACTTTTGAACGAGAACACCGACATGAACCTCATCATCTCGATGAAGCATTTGGCAAGCTTGAAGCCCTGACCGCCAATGGTCCCGCGACGGCGCAACAACTGCGAGCCCTCGCCAACGAGGTCTTGGCTTACGCCCCGGGGGCAATTAAGGCGCTGCATGGCGCTGGAAATAATTCGGATTATTTCGGAATCATTCGGGACAGGCCACGATTGCTACTGCTCCAACCGATCAGCCACCGCGCCAGAAGCCAGTATCCATGAGCTTCTCCGCGATGCGGAGCGCGGAGAGCAAGCAACCATGCGCCTCTCCGGGCATGTCGGTTTTTGCGTGGGTCACAAGCGATCGGTCAGGCCTCTTCCTTCATGGTCTTCCCCCTGTCACGGTTTGCCGGCCGCGAATGGCGGCGAACCTGGCGATGCGCGAGACTTGTCCGCCCAAAGCTGGCGGCGCTCGGCGGGGCAGAGGTGAAGGGGGGGGCGAGCGTCTTAATGTGTGAATGCAAGACCGAACCCCGGTGCGAGACCAGAACCCCGGTGCGAGACCACCGGTGCGAGACCCGGTGCGCGGTGCTGGTTGCTCCTCATGAAGTATTGCAAAATCAAACCCTTCGGGTTTAAATTGACGGAGATGCAGAATGGATCATGCGGTTCGGCGAGGCGATTCATCCGCGTAGCGGCTTCGTTCAACCCGGCGATCAACACGGACGCACGGCGATGAAGTCGCCGGGCGCCGGTTATTTCCAACTTTAGGCAGAGTACCGAATGTCAGCAGAAACCATCATCGGAATAGTCGTCGCAGGTGTTATCGCCTTGTCCTTGATCTACAAGCTCTTACCTAAGCGCCAACCCAAGGAGACACATTTCAAGTGCTCACGCTGCGGTACTAATTCGAGGCATACCGAACGCACCATCGAGGCATGGCGCAACAACAAAACCACGTTCTTCTGTCAGTCTTGCCATGCCAAGTGGCATCAGTCCCGGCCACCCCAAAAGCGCGAGCGTTTCTCTTCTTCTGGGGGGGCTAGTTCTGGGGATGCAAGGTCTGGGTGTCTTGGTGTTGTTGTCCTGTTTGCCTGGGCGCCGCTTGCTGGTTACTTGTTGGTGCAGG
>CAZCPD010000231.1:0-5032 GCA_964500425.1 uncultured Rhodocyclaceae bacterium | reverse complement strand
TCGGCGCGCGTCTTCATGTTCTGGAAGATGTCGAGGTCGGCCCAGTCGGGATCGCCCATCACCTTGCGCAGGCCGTTCCACTGGCCCGGCTCCAGCGCCAGCATCCAGACGTGGCCGTCCTTGCAGGGCATGATGGTGGCCGGCGCGCCTTGCGGCATGCCGACACCGGTACGCTTGTCGAAGCGGCCGTCCTGCGCGTAGCCGCCGATGTTCTGGCCGCCGATGAAGGCCGCGGCGATGGCTTCGGCGCAGGACACGTCGACCTGCTGACCGCCGCCGACCAGCTCGCGGCCATAGACCGCCGCCATGCCCCAGGTCGCCGCGCTCACCGCGCCGAAGTAGTCGGCCGAGAAGGTGCCGTGTTCGAGCGGCATCTCACCGGGGCGGCCGCAGTAGCGCGAGGAAGCGCCAGTCAGGTGATAGGCGTTCAAATCGTAGCCGTTCCAGCCGCTGTAGGGGCCGGTCTGGCCGAACGGGGTAATCGAGATCACCACCAGCTTGGGATTCACCGCCTTGAGGCTCGCGTAGTCGAGATTCCAGGCACGCATCTGCTGCGGCAGGTTGTTCTCGATCAGCACGTCGGCCCATGCCAGCAGGCGCAGGAACAGCTTGCGCCCTTCGACCGTGCGCACGTCGCAGGTGACGCCGCGCTTGTTGGTGTTGTTAACGAAGTAGAGGCCGCTCTTCTCGGCATGCGGCACGTCGCCCGGGAAGGGGCCGGCGTGGCGCGCGGCGTCGCCGCTCGGCGGCTCGACCTTGATGACGTCGGCGCCGTAGTCGCTGAACAGCTTGGCGCAGAAGGGCGCCGAAACCATCTGGCCGAACTCGACCACCTTGATGCCGGCGAGCGCGCCTTGTGCAGCACCCGGCTTGTTTGCTTCAGTCATTTGGCCTCCGTGGCAATGTCATGGCGCGTCGGCGAATTGCAGCAGACGCTCGGAACTCTTCGAGTAGTCGCGCACCGATCCCTTGATGCGCAAGGCGCGTTCGACCGCGCCGGTGTTGTACGAATAACAGGCGCCGAGCGGCATGCCGTCGGTACACGCCGGGTTCTGCTCGATCGGCTCGTAGCTCCAGCGCCGGGCCTGGGCGACGAAGTAGCCGCGCTGCAGAACCTGCGCCGCCTCGAACGGCAAGCCGGCGAAGGTCTGCGCCGCCCAGGCATAGAAGCCGCGCATCGCCGGCTTGCCGGCGAGTTCCGCAGGCTGCTCGATGACATGCGCGCGGATCGCCCAGTCATGCACCAGGCGACCGTCGCACTCGATGCGCGCCTGGGTGACGCCATCGCGCTCGGCGCTTTCGTCAAACACGGCAATGTCGTAGTAGCGCTCCGTGCCAACGTCGCCGGCATGAGCAGCGGCGAGCAGCGCCATGTCGATCAGATGGGTGCAGTTGCTCGGCTGCGGCAGCCGCTCGCGCAGCGCCGCGGCATCGGCGAGCGGCAGATCGACGATCTGCTGCGCGTTCTTCACCGCCTCCGGACAGGTGGTGAAGGGATAACGCACCGGCTCGGCATCCACGCCAACGATGCGGCTGCCGTCATGGCGCAGGCGCAGGCGGAAGCCGTGGTTGCTGTCTTCCAGCTCGACGTCGACGCGGCCCTCCGTCGCGCGCCAATGCAGGCGGCGGCGGAAGACGCCCGTACCGTAGGTGGGATTAGGCGTGCCCATCCTGCCTCCTGAGCGCCCTGCGCCGCAGCTTAAACCGTGAACGGATCCGGAATCGTGCGCGGCAGATCGCGGTCGAGAATGTCGGCTGCGATCAGCTCGTCGAGATGGCTCTTGTCCCACCAGTTCAGTTGCAGCTGCTTGGCGCGGCGATAGAACAGCTGGATGTCGTAATCGAGCGTGAAGCCGATGCCGCCATGCACCTGCTGCGCCATGTGGGTGACTTCGCGGAATGCGCGGCAGGCGAACTGCTTGGCCATCGGCGACAGGCGCGCGATGTCCTTACCCGCATCGGCCGCCCAGGCGGCTTCGAGCACGATCATGCGCGCGCCATCGACGGTCGCGCTGGCGTCGGCCATGTCGTGGGCCAGCGCCTGGAAGGCGCCGATCGGCTTGTCGAACTGTTGACGTTCCTTGGAATAATCGACCGTGATTTCGAGCGCGCGCTTGGCGCCGCCGGCGGCAAACGCGGCGAGCAGGATGGCGCCCTGGTACATCGCGGCATTCCAGGTCTGCCAGCCGCTCTTCTCGGCGCCGACGCGATTCGCCGCCGGCACCACCACATCCTTGAAGGTCACGCGATATTGCGTGTCGTAGGCCATGCTCATCTGCTGATCGAGCGTCACGCCGGGCGCATTCGTATCCACCAGCAGCAGGTCGATGTCCTGTGCGCCGTCGCCGGTACGCACCAGCACCAGCAGCTTCTGTGCGGCCTTGCCGTAGAACACATGGCGCTTGATGCCGTTCAGACGATAGCCTTCGGCGCTCTGCGTGGCGCGCATCTGCACGCCGTTCGGGCCGTAACCGTTATCGGGTTCCATCCAGGCCGGCACGACGATGATCTCGCCGCTGGCGATCGCCGTGAGGACTTCCTGCTTCTGCGCCGCGCTGCCGGCCTTGGTCAGCACCAGGGCGCTCATCACCGAGGTGGAAAAATGCGGCGTCGGCGCCAGCGTGCGGCCGAGCTCTTCGTAGATCACCGCGCAGTCCATCATGCCCAGCCCCATGCCGCCGAACTCTTCCGGCACCAGCACGCCGGTCAGCCCGGTCTGCTGCATCTGCCCCCACAACTCGGGGATGCCGAGCGGATCGTTTTCCATCTTGCGGACGACCGCCATCGTGCTGTAGTCGGCGCAAAGATCGCGGGTCATGTCGCGGAACATGTTTTGTTCGTCGGTAAACTTGAGATCCATGGATAGCCTCTTGAATAGGATTTAAATCAGTAGATGTTTTGAATGCGGAGCCTGGAGTACGGTGGCGTCAGGGTTTCCAGCGTTCGCCGCGGCGCTGCCAGGGGTTGTCGGCGGCATCGGCGGGTAGCGCGACGCGCGCCTGGCACTCGGTGGCGACCTTGCCCTCGACCGACACGGCGAGTTCCAGATCGGCCCAGTGACAGCCGGTTTCGTCGGTCGTCAGCTTGGCGACCTTGCCGGCCAGCGTCATGTCGTCGCCGGGATACACCGAGCTTTTCATCTTGAATTTCATGCGCCCGATGCGGCCCTTCGGCCCGGTCCAGTCGGTGATGAGGCGTTCGAACCAGGCGGCGTTGGTTGGCGTGTTGATGAAGATGTCCTTGAGACCGTTGCGATTGACCGCAAAGTCCTTGTCGTGATGCATCGGTCGCCAATCGCGGCTGGCCATGGCGCCCAGCACCACCAGCGTCGCCGTGACGTGCTGGTTGATCGGCGGCAGTTCCTGGCCTTCGCTGACCTCGCCGAACAGCAGATTTTTCGTGGGCGCGCTCATTGTCCGGGCTTCCTGTAGCCGAGGCAGGTATAGGTGTCGGTGCCGACCCACTCGCCGCGTTGATTGACGGTCTCGACGTCGATGGTCCAGAAACGACCACGGCCGACCTTGGTGTCCTTGAGCTCGCCGACCGAGCGCACGATCTGGCTGATGGTCAGCACATCGCCCATGCGCACCGGTTCGCCGAACACGGTCTCGTTGCTGGCGACCACGGCCTCGGGCAGATCAAGCAGGCGCTTGAGATCGAAGTGCGTCATCAGCGGCGTGCGCTCGCCGGTCGCACCGGGCGCCCAGTAATGCGGACGGAACCACACCGACAACATCGTCGGCGGCGCGATCTGGCCGTTGGTGATGTCCTGCGCGGCCTGGGCATCCCAGAACAGCGGATTGCCGTTCTGCACCGCGGCGCAGGTGTTGTAGACGTAGCCCATCTCGATCGGGAACTCGGTCTGCTCGACGTAGAGCGGCTTGCCGAGCATCGCCTGCACATCGGCAGGCAGATCGGTCACCGATTGCTGCTGTTCGTTCGCCATGGTTTGCTCCTTACTCGACGCTGCCGCTGGCGCGCAGCGCAGCGATCTCGTCGGCCGAGAAACCGGCGCGGCCGAACACCGCATCGCTGTCGGTCTCGCCGGCCGGACGCACCTGATGCTCGGGCTGCTGGCGCTCGCCGCCGGCGAGCACCGGGCCAAGCTGCTCGAAGGCGCCCTTCTCCGGATGCCGCGCGTTCATGAAGGTCTGGCGCGCGCGCAGATGCTGGTTGGCGGTCACTTCTGAAATCGACAGCACCGGCGCGACACAGGTGTCGGCAGCGGCGAGCAGATCCACCCATTCGTCGCGCGACTTGGTGAGAAAGCGCTGGGCAAAGGCCGCGCGCATTTCATTCTGTTTCGCCGCATCGTACTGGCTGCCACTGAACTGTTCGAGGTCGAGCAGGCGACAGAGATTCTTGAAGAAGTGCCCTTCGATCGCGCCGACCGAAATATGCTGACCGTCGCCGCAGGTGTACAGCCCGTACCAGGCGAACTTGCCGGTCAGCACCGCGTTGTTCGGCTTCGTCTCTTCGCCGGTGGCGAGATACTGGTCGAGATACAGCGACATCAGGTTCAACACGCCGTCGGTGATCGACACGTCGAGGTAGGAGCCCGCGCCGGTCTTCTCCGCATTCAGCAAGGCCGCGATGATCGACAATGCCGCCTGCATTCCACCGCCGGCGCTGTCGGCCACCGTGGCGCCGGGGATCGCCGGCTTGCCTTCGGCATCCGTGCCGCTGCAGCCGAGGAAGCCGCCGACCGCCAGGTAGTTGATGTCGTGGCCGACCCACTGCGCGTAGGGGCCGTCCTGACCGTAACCGCTGGTCGAGCAATAGACGATCTTCGGATTGACCTTCTTCAGGTCTTCATAGCCGACGCCGAGGCGCGCGGCCACACCCGGACGATAGCTTTCGATGACCACGTCGACGCTTTTGGCGAGGCGCAGGATGGCCTGCTTGCCCTCTTCCGATTTAAGGTCGACGCGAATTTTCTGCGTGCCGCGGCCGGCGCCGTAGGCGTGGAACACCGGGTCGATCTGCTTGGCGCCCTTGGCGGCGACCGGCGCGACCTTGATGATGTTCATGC
>CAZCPD010000230.1:4752-5046 GCA_964500425.1 uncultured Rhodocyclaceae bacterium | reverse complement strand
TCAAGGGCACCGGCAACATGGAAATCCATCTCGACCGCCGCATGGCCGAGAAGCGCGTCTATCCGGCGATCAACGTCAATCGTTCGGGAACGCGCCGCGAGGAACTGCTGCTGAAGCCCGACGTCCTGCAAAAGATGTGGGTGCTGCGCAAGCTGCTCTACAACATGGACGATCTTGAAGCGATGGAATTCCTGCTCGACAAGATCAAGTCGACCAAGAACAACGGCGAGTTCTTTGACTCGATGCGTCGTTAAGGTTCGCTGATTGCAAAATCCAGAAAAATCAAGGATAATG
>CAZCPD010000230.1:0-4742 GCA_964500425.1 uncultured Rhodocyclaceae bacterium | reverse complement strand
TGTACGTCATTGAAGCGTTGGTGTTCCTGCTCGACAAGATCATGGCCACCAAGAACATCGGCGAGTTCTTCGTCGCCATGCGCCGCGGCTGATACCCGACACAGGGATGGCGCTGCTCCGCAACGGCATTGCAATCCCCCGAAAATTCAAGGATAATCGTTCTTTTTCCCGCGCCCGCGGCCTCGTTGCCCAACCACTCGGTGGTTCAGTTGCATTGTTGTACAAGGGACGCGAGAGTACGCAGATACGCGAACAGAACAATCAATACAGGAATTCATCATGAAAGAATCCGTGCATCCGAACTACGTCGAAATCGCCGTCACCTGCAGCTGCGGCAACAATTTCAAGACCCGTTCGACCAACAACAAGCCGCTGCACATCGAAGTCTGCTCCGAGTGCCATCCGTTCTACACCGGCAAGCAGAAGATTGTCGACACCGCGGGTCGCGTCGAGCGCTTCCGCCAGAAATTCGGCAACGTCCAGCGTGTCGCTTAAAGCCAAGGCCCGCAGCGCTCAGACAAAGGCAGCTGCGGCTGCCTTTTTCATTTCCGCATAACGAATCGAACGCGTCGAATCCATCGCCTCATGCGGCTGCCCGGCTTTCCCGTTCTCCCCCCCTGGCGCGGCCTGCCGCTGGCCGCAATATGCGCGCTCTATCTATTCACCGGGTTGGTCAGCCATGATCCGTGGAAGAACGACGACGCCACCCACTTCGGCGTTGCCTGGAACCTCATCACCAGCAATGACTGGCTGATTCCGCAACTGGGCGGCGCGCCCTGGCTGGAAACCCCGCCGCTCTATTACTGGATCGCCGCGATCTGTGGCCACCTGTTCGGCGGCCTGCTGCCATTGCACGGCGCGGTGCGCCTCGCTTCCGGCATTTTCGGCGCGCTGTTCCTGGCACTGCTGGCCTTCGCCGGGCGCCTGCTGCACAAGGCCAGCTACCCTGAAGGACGCGGCGACATCGAACGCGAAACCGGCCGTCAGGCGGGCAACGCGGCAGCGCTCATCGCCATCGGCTGTCTCGGCCTGCTGGTGCCGATCCACGACACCCAACCGCTCACCGCGCTGCTCGCCGCCAGCGCCGCCGCGTATGCGGGGTTTGCGGTCTTGCCTCTGCGCCCCGTGGCGGGCGGCCTGCTCGCCGGACTGGGGATCGGTCTAGGCTTTCTCGCCAGCGGCCTGGCGGCGCTCATCAACCTCGTCCCGCTGCTGCTGCTGCTGCCGCTCAACCGGCACTGGCGCAGCCGCACAAGCCTGGGTGGTCTGCTCATTGCAGCTGCGCTTGGCGTGCTGCTTTGCGCCAGTTGGCCGCTGCTGTTGGCAACCCGCCACCCCGACATCTGGGCGGCCTGGCAGACGCATGCCATTGCCGGTATCCGTTTTCAGGCAAACTGGCTGCGCAACTTGCCCGCACTGGTCGAACTGCTCTCCTGGTTTGCCTGGCCGGCCTTGCCGTTGGCGATCTGGGCGCTCTGGCTGAACCGGCGCCGCCTCCATCAACCGATCATGGCCCTGCCCCTGATCGGCGCCATGTCGAGCTTCATCGCGCTGCTGCTGCTGGGCGAACCGCGTCCCCTGCAGGCGCTGCCGCTGCTGGTGCCGTTGATCCTGCAAGCCGCCAGCAGCGTCCATCTGCTGCGCCGGGGGGCGACCAATGCCTTCGACTGGTTTGGCATGATGACCTTCACCATGCTCGCCGGTTTGATCTGGCTGGGCGGCATCGCCATGACCACCGGCGTTCCGGGCAAGATCGCGCACAATTTCGCCAAGCTCGAGCCCGGTTTCGTTGCCCAGTTCTCACCGCTCGCCTATGGCGTCGCCGCCTTGCTGACGCTGGCCTGGTTCTGGCTGATCTTCGCCAGCCCGCGTTCGCCGTGGCGCGCCGTCAGTCACTGGGCGGCCGGCGCAACGCTGACGTGGGTTCTCGTCATCGCCCTGCTGCTGCCATGGATCGATTACGGCAAGAGTTATCGCGGCGTTGCCGAGTCGCTGCGCCGGGCCATCCCGGACAATTCCAAGTGCATCATCGGTCGAAATCTCGGTCCCGCCCAGCAGGTGTCTCTCGAATACTTCGCCGGCATCACGACGTTACGCGGCGACGCGCCCGCCAGCAGCCTCTGCGCGCTGCTCCTCGAACAAGGCCCGGAACGTAGCAACAAGCCCCCCGCCGGCTGGCGCAAGATCTGGGAAGGACACCGCCCGGGCGACCGCAGCGAGCGGCTCAGGCTGTTTCAGCGCACCTAGCCCTGGATCGGGAGAATCTCGGCCATGGATATCTGGATTCGGGCCGCTGAAATCCGATCGAGATAGAATTCGACGATGCATCAGGACAGTCGATCCATAGGAAGCAGCTTTCGAAACTAGACAACCGCAACGAACCGCCGATATCGCTCGTTGCATCCGCCGGGGAAGTCGATTCTCAAATGAATAAAGTCGGCCGAAACGATCCCTGCCCTTGCGGCAGCGGAAAGAAGTTCAAGCAATGCTGCGGACTTGAGGAGAAGCGCGCAGCATCCACAGCGACACCGATCAAGGTATTCGATGCTTCCAAGGCATATCAATCAGCACTGGTGCACCAACAGGCCGGACGATTGCGCGAAGCGGTCGCCCTTTTGGAGCAAGTCACCCGGCTAGCACCAAATCATGCCGATGCGCTCCATTTGCTCGGCGTCATCGCGCATCAACTCGGCAAGGTCGAACTCGCGCTCGAACTGGCCGAGAAGGCCATCAAGGCAAATCCGTACAACCCGCATTTCTATTGCAACAGCGGCAACATGCTATTTGCAAATGGGCTGATCGAGGAAGCTGCAGCGCGCTTGCGTCAGGCGCTGTCGCTGCAACCCACCTATGCGCCAGCACATTACGACCTCGCCATCGTCCTAAGCGCACAAGGCAAACCGCTTGATGCCATCGACAGCTATCGCCAGGCAATCAAGTGCGACGCCGGGTTCGTCGATGCCCACTACAACCTCGGGAGCGCCCTTGCAGAACAAGGCGACCTGCCCCGGGCGATCGACAGTTACAAACAGGCAATCAACCTCAAGCCCGAATTCTTCGCTGCACATCACATGCTGGGGAAGACTCTGGAAGAACTGAAGGAGTTTGAGTCCGCGGTTATCAGCTATCAAACCGCGATCAAGCTGAAGCCAAATGATGGCCATGCACACTTCAACCTCGGACACGCCTACCAATCCCAAGGCAAGATCGAGGATGCGATTGCCAGCTATGGTACAGCGTTGAGTTTCGACCCAAGCCTGACCGAAGCAGTCATCAACGTTGGAATATTGCTACAAAACCTGGGGCGCATCGCGGATGCCACCTGTTGGCTGGAGAAAGGGCTCGCCGACAATCCAAAGGAAGGCTGGCGCATTGCCTCGTTGCTTCTGGTTGCCTACTGGATTGCAGGTCGCTACGAAGAAGCAAAAAATACGATACGGCAATTCAAACAACATGTGGAATCGCTCGATCCGGACAAACTGGACAGAAGCGGCCGAGGCTCGCTGATTTTCTTCATACTCATCGCGGCATTGCTCAGAAATCTCGACAAACAGAAAGAAATCTACTCAACGCCCAAAAACGCTATTCCGCTGCATTCCTTCGGTGAATCGCATTGCCTGATTCCGGCCCATGCCAGTTTCATGTGGTGTGGAGACATGGTCACGACCACCAGCCACCTCGTCAGAGGCGTCAAGATGTTTCACCTAGGCCAAAACGAAACCAACCAGTACAAGACATGTCTGGCCACTCAGCTGGAAAACACGCCATCCAACAGCCATCTTCTGTTCACCATCGGCGAAATCGATTGCCGCCCGGACGAAGGAATCTGGATAATCGCCAACAAGAGCGACAAGCCCTTGGAGGCAGTCATCATCAAGACCGTGAACGGCTATCTGGATTGGCTCTCGTCTCAACTGGCTGGACGACAGTTCCGCTCGATTACCATTCAGGGCATTCCCGCCCCCGGCTATCCGCTTGACGGCTTAAGCGACCCGAGCGACCGACAAGCCTTCCTGGACATGATCCGTAACGTGAACCTTTGCCTCATGAAGGAGGCCAATCGCCATGGTTGGAGGTTCCTTGATGTACACGCCGCAACAGCGGATACCGACGGAGCGGGCAACAAGAACTGGCATCTCGACAGCCACCACGTCCAACCGCTTTTGTATGCCCATGCTGAAACCTGGATCCGCTAAGGAGACCACCAAGTCGCCCACCGATCCTTGTCCGTTGCCCGCCCCCGCGGAACCTGATTCGACGCGCCTCCGGCGATTACAGCTTGATGAAGTTCTCGCGGTAGTACTTCATTTCCTCGATGGACTCGAAGATGTCGGCCAGCGCGGTATGCTTGCCGCTCTTGACGACGCCCTTGGCCAGCTCGGGCTTCCAGCGCTTGCATAGCTCCTTGAGCGTGCTGACATCGAGATTGCGATAGTGAAAATAATCTTCCAGCTTGGGCATGTAGCGCGCCATGAACCGCCGATCCTGACAGATCGAGTTGCCGCACATCGGCGACACGCGCGCCGGCACATACTGTTTCAGGAAGGCCAGGCACTCCTCCTCGACCTCTGCCTCGGTCAGCGTCGCCGCCTTCACCTTTGCAATCAGACCCGAGCGACCGTGGGTGTTCTTGTTCCATTCGTCCATGCCGTCGAGCACGGCATCGGATTGATGCACCACCCATGCCGGACTTTCGGCAATGGTGTTGAGCTGCGAGTCGGTGACGACCATCGCGATCTCGA
>CAZCPD010000229.1:0-5050 GCA_964500425.1 uncultured Rhodocyclaceae bacterium | reverse complement strand
AGCCCCAACGGCAAACTCGACCGCAAGGCGCTGCCGGCGCCGGAGCAGGGCAGCTGGCAGGCACGTGAGTATGTCGCGCCGCAGGGCGATCTCGAGGAGACCGTCGCCGAAATCTGGCGGGACATCCTGCACCTGGACCAGGTCGGCCGCCATGACAACTTCTTCGACCTTGGCGGCCACTCGCTTCTTGCGGCGCAGGTCATCGCACGCATCCGCCAGGTGCTCGGACGGGACATGGCGCTGCGCGAAATCTTCGAGCATCCGGAGCTGGACGAGTTCGCCCGCCGCCTGCAAGACGCCGGCGCGAGCAGCGATGTGCCGCTTGTCGCTGCCGACCGCAGTCAGCCGCTGCCGCTCTCCTGGGCGCAGCAGCGACTCTGGTTCATCGACCAGTTCGAGCAGGCCGGCAGCGCAACGGCGCGCAGCGCCTATCACATCACCGGCGCGCTGCGCCTGCATGGTCGGCTCGACCGGCAGGCGCTGCAGGCGGCGCTCGATGCCATCGTTGCGCGTCACGAGAGCCTGCGCACCACTTTCGTTACGGAGAAGGAGAGCGCCGACGGCGCCGAGCCGATCCAGGTGATCGGCGCGACGGCGCGTTTCGCGTTGCGCGACCTGGATCTGTCGGCCATGCCTGCCGCCCGGCGCGAGGCCGAGTGCGAGCGCCAGGTCGCTCTCGAAGCGCAGACGCCGTTCGACCTCGGCGGCGGTCCGCTGATACGCGGCCTGCTGCTGCAACTCGGTGCGGAGGAACACATCCTCTGCATCGTGATGCATCACATCGTTTCGGATGGCTGGTCGATCAGCATCCTGACGCGGGAATTCGCCAGTCTTTATGCCGCTTTCCAACAGGGGCAGGGCAATCCGCTCGACCCGCTGCCGATCCAGTACGCCGACTATGCCGTCTGGCAGCGCCGCTGGCTGGCGGGAGAAACCCTGGCGAAACAGCTCGGCTTCTGGCAGCAGCATCTGGCCGGCGCTCCGGCGTTGCTCGAACTGCCGACCGACCGTGTCCGCCCTGCCACGCAGAGTTATGCCGGCGCGGTCGTCGAGTTCGAGCTCGGCGCCGATCTGACGGCCGGGCTGCGGGCGCTCGCCAAGCGGCATGACGCCACGCTGTTCATGACCCTGCATGCTGCCTGGGCGCTGCTGCTCGGCCGGCTGGCCGGCCAGGACGACGTGGTCGTCGGCGTGCCGGTGGCGAATCGACAACGCGCCGAGACCGAGGGGCTGATCGGCTTCTTCGTGAACACGCTGGCGCTGCGCGTACAACTGCCCGGCGATCTGGCGTTCGGCGAACTGCTACAACAGGTGAAAGCACGCACACTCGACGCCTACGCGCATCAGGACGTTCCGTTCGAACAGGTCGTCGAAGCGGTCAAGCCGCCGCGCAGCATGAGCCATAGCCCGCTGTTCCAGGTCATGTTCGCGCTGCAGAACACGCCCTCGTCGGAATTCGACCTGCCGGGCCTCAAGCTCAGTCCGCAGCGCATGTCGCGTCATGCCGCCCATTTCGATCTGTCGCTGGTCATGCTGGAGGCCGGCAGCGACATCGTCGGCGAGCTGGAGTATGCGACCGACCTGTTCGAGCGCGCCACCATGGAGCGCTGGATCGGCCATTTCCGCACGCTGCTTGCCGCGCTGGTCGCCGGCGATTGTGAGGTTGGCGGCGAAGGCGCGGCTCGACCGATCGCCGCCCTGCCGCTGCTCGATCGCGAGCATCGCCGGCAACTCATCGAAGGCTACAACGCCACGGTTGCCCGCTTCCCCGAAGACAAGTGTTTCCATGAGCTCTTCGAGGCGCATGCGAAGAAGCAGCCGGATGCGCTCGCCGTCGATTGCGCCGGCAGCCGCCTGACCTACGCCGAGCTCAACAGCCGCGCCAACCAGCTAGCGCGCCATCTGCGCGAGCAGGGCGTCGGCCCGGACGACATCGTCGCCATCTGCATCGAGCGCAGCCTGGAGATGATCGTGGGCCTGCTCGGCATCTTCAAGGCCGGCGGCGCCTACATTCCGGTCGATCCGAACTATCCGGCCGAGCGCATTGAGTACATGCTCGGCGACGTCGCGCCGCGCGTGATCCTGACGCAGGCAAGTCTCAAGGGCATGCTGCAGGCGTCACTGCGCGACGAGCGGCAGTCGGCGACGCAATTGATCGCCCTCGACAGCGACTGGCCGGTGATCGGCAAGCAGGGCAAGAGCAATCTCAAACCCAAAGACATCGGTCTGACGCCCGAGCATCTGGCCTACGTCATCTACACCTCGGGTTCGACCGGCGCGCCGAAGGGCGTCATGCTTCGCCACCGTGGCATGGTCAGCCTGGCCGCCACGCATGTCGACGCGCTTGCGCTGGAACCCGCCAGCCGGGTCCTGCAGTTCGCCTCGCTGAGCTTCGACGCCTGCACCTGGGAAGTCGTCATGGCCTGGTCGAGCGGCGCATCGCTGCATCTCGCCAGTCGCGAGACCCTGATGCCCGGCGAACCGCTGCTCGACTTCATGACGAAGCAGCGCATCAGCCATGCGCTGCTGGCGCCGATTGCGCTTGCCGCCTTGCCGCCGCAGGCGCGCCTCGACGACCTGAAGGTGCTGCTGGTCGGTGGCGAAGCGTGCTCGCAGGCGCTGGTGCAGAAATGGGCGCCAGGGCGAAAGATGCTCAATGCCTATGGTCCGACCGAAGCGACGGTCTGCGTCAGCATGCATTCGTGCGATGCGCGCGAGACCGGCAATCCGCCGATCGGCAAGCCGCTCTGCAACACGCGTCTCTATGTTCTCGACGATCATCTGGAGCCGGCGCCGCTCGGCGTCGCCGGCGAGATCTACGTCGGCGGCGTGGGGCTGGCGCGCGGCTATCTGAAGCGGCCGGACCTTACGGCGGAGCGCTTCATTGCCGACCCGTTCAGCGCCGAGCCGGGCGCGCGCATGTACCGCACCGGCGACCTCGGCCGCTGGCGGAGCAATGGTGATGGCGCGATCGAGTATCTCGGCCGCAATGACGATCAGGTCAAGCTGCGCGGCTTCCGTATCGAGCTCGGCGAGATCGAGGCCCGGCTCAACCGCTGCGCCGGCGTGCGCGAAGCGGCCGTCATCGCCCGCGAGGACCGGCCCGGCGACAAGCGTCTGGTCGCCTATTACACGCGCTTGGGCGGGGCGGTGGTGTCGATCGAAGAGCTGCGCGCGCAGCTCAAGGCGGTGCTGCCCGAGTTCATGGTGCCCGGCGCCTTCGTGTCGCTCGACCAGTTGCCGCTGACGCCGAATGGCAAGCTCGACCGCAAGGCGCTGCCGGCGCCGGAGCAGGGCGATTGGCAGACTCGCGAATACGTGGCGCCACAAGGCGAAATCGAGGAAACCCTGGCGGAGATCTGGCAGGACATCCTGCATGTCGAGCCCGGTGTGAAGATCGGCCGCGGCGACGATTTCTTCGAACTCGGCGGCCACTCGCTGCTGGCGGTGCAGCTCATCGCACGCATCCGCCACAGCCTCGGTCGCGAGCTCTCGCTGCGCGAAGTTTTCGAGCAGCCGCAACTGCTCGCCATGGCTCGCCGGCTGCAAGGGGCGGCAAGCAGCGACGCATCGATTCCTCTGGAACCGGCCGACCGCAGCCAGCCCTTGCCCCTGTCCTGGTCGCAGCAGCGCCTCTGGTTCATCGATCAGCTCGAAGGCGCCGGCGCCGCCTATTACATACCGGGCGCGCTGCGCCTCCACGGCAAGCTCGACCGGTCGGCGCT
Organism: uncultured Rhodocyclaceae bacterium; assembly: GCA_964500425.1. Lineage (GTDB taxonomy): Bacteria > Pseudomonadota > Gammaproteobacteria > Burkholderiales > Rhodocyclaceae > Sterolibacterium. The sequence goes on along the minus strand of CAZCPD010000229.1, from coordinate 1,325 downwards.
GCATGCGGCCCTTGATGGCATCGTGGCTCGCCATGAGGTCCTGCGCACGACCTTCGTCACCCTGGCCGGGGAACCGATCCAGGTGATTTCGGCGCCCGAGCATGCGCGCTTCGCGCTGCGCGAGGTTGATCTGTCCGCCACGCCGGCCGCGCAACGCGCGAGGGATATCGAGCGTCATATCACGGCCGAGGCCGCGGCGCCGTTCGAGCTCGAGCGCGGCCCGCTGGTGCGTGGTCTGCTGCTCAAGCTGACCGATGAAGAGCATATCCTCTGCATCGTCATGCATCACATCGTGTCGGACGGCTGGTCGATCGGCATCCTGACGCATGAGTTCGCCGCCCTCTACAATGCCCGCCGGAAAGGGCTCGACGATCCGTTGCCGCCGCTGCCGCTGCAGTACGGCGACTACGCCGTCTGGCAACGCCGCTGGCTGGCTGGCGAGAGGGTTCAGCAGCAGCTCGACTACTGGCAACGCCAGCTCGCCGGCGCCCCGGCATTGCTGGAACTGCCGACCGACCATGCGCGTCCGGCGCTGCAGACGCATGCCGGCGCCGGCATCCATTTCAGTCTCGGCGCCGAACTCAGCGAGCGCCTCCGTGCGTTCGCCCGCCGGCATGACGCGACGCTGTTCATGACGCTCCATGCGGCCTGGGCCATCGTGCTCGGCCGGCTCGCCGGTGCGGATGATGTGGTCATCGGCGTGCCGGTGGCCAACCGGCAGCGCACCGAGATCGAGGGGCTGATCGGCTTCTTCGTTAACACCCTGGCGTTGCGTGTGCGGTTGCCGGGCGAAATGACCCTCGCCGAGTTGCTGCGGCAGGTCAAGGATCAGACGCTTGAAGGCTACGCGCATCAGGATGTGCCGTTCGAGCAGGTCGTCGAGGCTGTCAAACCGCCGCGCAGCATGAGCTACAGTCCGGTGTTCCAGACCATGTTCGCGCTGCAGAACACACCGCGCGGGGCACTGGAATTGCCCGGGTTGACGCTGACGCCGGTGGACATCCCGCTTACCGCCGCGCAGTTCGACCTTTCCATGATGCTCCACGAGGAACTCGATGCGATGGGGAACGGCCGCATCGCCGGCGACCTGCTCTATGCCAGCGACCTGTTCGAGGCGACAACCATCGATCGCTGGCTCGGCTTCTACCGGAGCGTGCTCAGCGCGATGGTGGCGGGCGACGAGGTGGCGGAACGACCGATCGCCACGCTGCCGCTGCTCGAAGCCGAGGCGCGCCGCAAGATCCTCGAAGACTTCAACGCCACGCAGGCGGCCTACCCGCAAGAGCGGACGATCCACAGCTACATTGAAGCGCAGGCGGAGCGGA
>CAZCPD010000228.1:0-5056 GCA_964500425.1 uncultured Rhodocyclaceae bacterium | reverse complement strand
GCGCAACTGGCCGTGGCGCGGGCCGGTGCGCATCGGCATCACGCCTTCATGCTCTGCCGGCGCGAGGTACTCCCCGGGCTGACCGCCTACCTCGATGGCGGCGGCCGCAAGATCGGCCTCTGGTACGAGAGCCTCGATGTCGTCGAGGTGCCCTTCGCCGACGAGGAGGCCTTCGCCAACATCAATACGCTCGAAGAGCTGCGAGAATACGAAATTCGCGAACATTCGGAGAACCCATGAGCTCGCTGTTAGACACGCTGTCCTGCGCCGACGATTACGATCCCAATTCGCTGCCGGTCGATCGCGCCCGTCAGCTGATTCTCTCGCTGGTCGAGCCGGTGGGCGGCTGCGAGCGCGCCTTCATCCGCCAGGCGCTCGACCGCGTACTGGCCGCCGACGTGATCGCGCCGCTCGACGTGCCGGCGCACGACAACTCCGCGATGGACGGCTATGCGGTGCGCTACGGCGATCTGGCGGCGGAAGGGGAGACGCGCCTGACGATCGTCGGCAGCGCCTTCGCCGGTCATCCTTTCCGCGGCCAGATTGGCGCGGGCGAGGCGGTGCGCATCATGACCGGCGCGGTGGTGCCCGAGGGCGCCGATACCATCGTCATTCAGGAGGTGGTGCGCGTCGACGGCGAATCGCTGACGGTTCCGCACGGGCAGCGTCTCGGCCAGAACCTGCGCCGAGCCGGCGAGGACTTGCGTGCCGGCGAGCCGGCGCTGCAGTCCGGCAAGCTGCTGCGCCCGGCCGAAATCGGCCTGCTCGCCTCGCTCGGCCAGGCCGAGGTGACGCTGCGCCGGCGCGTGCGCGTGGCGATGTTCTCGACCGGCGACGAACTGAATTCGGTCGGCAACATCCTCAAGGAGGGCGAGGTTTATGACAGCAATCGCTATTCGATGTGGGGCATGCTGACCCGCCTCGGTTGCGAGGTGATCGACATGGGCGTGGTGCGCGACGATCCGGCGGCCCTCGAAGCGGCGCTGGTCGAAGCCGCGGCGAATGCCGACGCCATCATCAGCAGCGGCGGCGTCTCGGTGGGCGATGCCGATTTCGTGCGCGGGCTGATGGACAAGCTTGGCGAAGTCGCGTTCTGGAAGATTGCCATGAAGCCGGGGCGGCCGATGGCCTTCGGCAAGATCCGCGGCACCTGGCTGTTCGGCCTGCCCGGCAACCCGGTGGCGGTGATGGTGTCCTTCTATCAGTTCGTGCGTCCCGCGCTGCTCAGGATGATGGGCGTGCCGGCGCAGCTGACCGAGTTGCCAACGCTGTGCGTCCCATGCGGCGAGCCGCTGAAGAAGGGGCGTGGCCGCACCGAATTCCAGCGCGGCACGCTGTATCGGGAGAACGGCGAATGGCGCGTCAGGGCCACCGGCGCGCAAGGCTCCGGCATCCTGCGCTCGATGGCCGAGGCCAACTGCTTCATCATGCTCGAAGCGGAGCGCAGCGGCGCCGCCGTCGGAGAACTGGTCTGCGTGCAATTGATGGACGGGCTGGTCTGAGAGCGAGGTGGATGGGCAGGCCAGCCGTCAAGCTTGTTCCGTTTCCGGACGGCCGTCGGCAGAGTAAAGCCGATAGGCGTTGCGGGTGCTTTCCTTGACTTGGTAGAGCGCCTGGTCGGCATTGTTCATGAGTTGCTCGGCTGTCACCCCATGCTGTGGGTAGATGGCAATACCGACGCTGCCTGAAATCTTGGCGACACCTTGGTCCAGTTCGAAGGGTTGATCGAGGGCGGCAACGATGCGTCCGGCGATTTCCTCGATTTCCTCCAGGCTGTCGACTTCGGAGAGCAGTGCTGCGAACTCATCGCCGCCGAGTCGCGACAGTGTGTCCGATTCGCGTATGCACAGGGTCATGCGCCGTGCGGTTTCCGTGAGCAGTTCGTCGCCGGCCGCGTGTCCCAGCGTGTCGTTGACTTCCTTGAAGTGGTCGAGGTCGATATACAGCAGGGCAAAACTGCGCCGGTGGCGCTTCGACTGTGAGATGGCGAGTCGCAGACGGTCTTCGAACAGGCTGCGGTTGGGCAGGCCGGTGAGTGCGTCGTGGCTGGCCTTATGGCGCAGCAGGTCTTCGGCTTCCTTGCGATGCGTGATGTCGTTGAAAGTGGCCAGGTGGCAGGCTTCGGTGTCCGTCAGTCGGTTGTCGCCCTCGCCGAAATTCAGCGCCGTGATGGTCAACCATTCGACATACAGGCTGCCATCCTTGCGGCGGTTCCAGATTTCACCTTCCCATGAACCGGTTTCGCGGATGTGACGCCACATGTCGCTGTAGAAATTCCGGTCATGACGTCCCGAGCTGAGGATGGTGGCGCTTTTGCCGATCACTTCTTCAGCAGGGTAGCCGGTGATTCGCGAGAAGGCCGGGTTGATCATGGCGATGCGGTTGTTGCGATCGGTGACCATGATCGCCTCGGTGGTGCTGTTGAAGACCGCGGCGACGATCTTCTGGTCGCGTTCGGCGCGCAGGCGATCGCTGACGTTCCGCGCATTCAGCACCCATTGCGCATCGCCGTTGCCGCTGCCCTTGATCGGCAGCATCTGCAGATCGACGGTGATGCAGGGCGTTGCCGAATTGCCGTGGCGCATGTGGGAGCGCAGGCAGATCGGCAGATCGTCACCCTTTAATTTGCGCATTCGGTATGTAGCTGCCGCTTCACGGTCTTCTTCGGGCAACAGATCGGTCCATATCGTGCCGAGGATGTTGTTCAGCGGCATCGCGAGGATTTCGGCAAGCCGGCTGTTGGCGAACGTGATTCTGTCGCCCTCGATCAGGGCGATGCCGTCCTGAGTGCTTTCGACCACCAAGCGATAGCGCGATTCGCTTTCCTGGAGCCGCGTCTGGTTCGTTGTGCGCTCTTCGACTTCGGCGGCGAGCAGGGTGTTGGCCATCGAAAGATCGGCGGTGCGTTCTTCGATCAGGAATTTCTGATTGGCGGCCAGCGCCGTAAGCTTGGAGAAATGGCGATAGGTGCGTCGCGCGGCGAGATGAGCCAGACCGCCGATGAACACGAATGCGGCGAAGTGCATCATCAACATGCTGCCAAATTGCTCGCTGCGGATCGCCAGCAGCTTGTTCGCCGGCATTGTGATGCTCAGCGCCAGGCGGTGTTCGCCGGGTTGATTGCCATACTCGAGCAGAGCCATGAAGCGATGCCGTGACGCGCCCACCTCGGGGAAGAAGGTCAGCCTGTCCTTCAAGTCCATTTTCTGAAAGAGCTGGAGCGTTTCCGCCTCCCAGGCATCGGGTTGATTTCCCGGCGCGTCCGGCTGAAGTTCGACCAGCCGGTAGCGGATGCCTTCGCCAAATTCCGAGAGCTCGGCGATCTGCCGCATCATCTCGGCATCGTTCGCCCGCATGAGCGGTTTGCCTTCGCTAGCATGCTCGGTCGGCTCGATGCGATCGCGGCCGATGATGCTCACATAGACGCCGCCATGCTGCCGATTCCATGCACGCGCAAGTTCGAACTGGTCGAACAGCGCGAGGCCACGTTCATACGCCACGGCCTCGATGTTGGCGTCGATGCGGGCCTTAGCCCAAGTGATCGAGAGGGCGATAAGGATGGCGGTGAACAGATAGCCGCAAGCGACGATCAGGAAATAGCGATATTTCCCCGGTGTCGCTGCCTTGGCCAATATCCGCTTGAATTTGCCCGACATTCGATGACTTTAGCGCATAACGGATGGAGCCTCAACCGGAGCGAGCCAGGGCGGCGCCTCAGCCGTCGCCCCTCAGGCTGGCGAGCGCCGGGCGGCGCAGGATGCCGGCGGTGCCCAGCCAGCCGGCCAGGGCAATGCCGCCAGCGCCGGCGGCGAGACCGATCAGCAACATCGCGGGGCTGGGTTGGTAGTCGAGTTGCAGCGCGAAGGTCGCGAGTGCCCAGCTGATGCCGCTGGCGCCGACGCCGGCGAGCAGTCCGGCGATGCCGCCGAGCAGCGCGAACTCGGCGAGCAGCGCCGCGCGCATCTGGCGGCTGCGCGCGCCGAGGGCGCGCAACAGCGCCAGCTCGTGACGCCGCGCGTCCTGGCTGGCCTGGAGTGCCGCGTAGAGTACCGCCAGGCCGGTCAGCAGGGCGAAGGCGAAAATCAGTTCGACGGCGCGGGCGACCTGATCGAGCGTCGTCTGCAGTTGGCGCACCAATGCGGCGACGTCGATCACGGTGAGATTGGGAAACTCTCGCACCAGCGCGTTGATGAATCCGCCGCGCTGGGCTGGCAGGTGAAAGCTGGTGATCTCACTGCGCGGGAACTGTTCCAGCACGCCCGGCGGTGCGATGACGAAAAAGTTCACGCGCATCGAGTCCCAGTTGAGCTGACGCAGCGAAGTGACCCGGCCGGCGACGCGCTGGCCGGCGATTTCATAGACGAGCACGTCGTCGAGCTTCAGGTTCAGGGTCTTGGCGAGTCCTTTTTCAACGGAGAATTCGGTCGTACCGTCGGCGCCGACCGCACCCGCGGCGTGCCAGCGGCCAGCGGTGACCGAATTGCCGGCCGGCAACGCCGCCATCCATGAGAGGTTGAACTCGCGGTCGGCGAGATGCTGGGCGCGCTCATCGGCATAGCTTGTCGCCGTGATCGGCTTGTCGTTGATTGCGACCAGACGGGCGCGGATCATGGGCTCCAGCCTTGGTGGCGGCAGGCCCTGGGCGGCGAAAAAGTCGTGCAGCGGCCGACCCTGCTCGGGTTGAATGTTGATGACAAAGCGGTTCGGCGCATCCGGCGGCATGCGGCTCTGCCAGCTGGCCAGCAAGTCCTGGCGCGCCACCGTCAGCAGCAGCAGGGCGGTCAGTCCGAGGCCCAGCGAGGTCGCCTGCAGCACACTGGCCGTCGAATGGCGGCGCAGGCTGGTGACGCCAAGGCGCAAGCCGGGCAGGCGACCGCTGGCGGAAAGGCGCTGGCCGATGCGGGCGACGAGCTGCAGCAGCAGGCGTGCGAGCAGGGCATAAAGGCCGAGGGCGGCGGCGAATCCGCCAATGACGATGGCGCCCAGCCGGAGTTCGCCGGTGATCCACAGCATCAGCCCCATCAGCGCCAGCAGGCCGAGGCTGTAGCCGGCGAGA
>CAZCPD010000227.1:0-5082 GCA_964500425.1 uncultured Rhodocyclaceae bacterium | reverse complement strand
GGCATCTACGGCGGCGACACGCCCGAGGAATACAGCCGCGCCGTGCTCGACGTGATCCGCAATCCGGCGCGCCTCGCAGCGATGAAGCAGGCCGCGCTGACCGCCAGCGAACGCTACACGCTGCAGAACATGGTGAACAATTTCGTCAACGGCATCGAGGCCGCGCTCAAATGAACAGCGAAAGAACCGGCGCCCGGGTCATCGGCGCCTACATCGACGCGCTCGACTGGCCCACCGCGCTGGGCCGCATCGCCGATTGGGCAAGGCGCCGCGAGAGCCGCTATGTCTGCATCTGTAATGTGCACTCGGTGGTCAGCGCCAGCCAGGACGCGGACTTCGAAAAGGTCGTCAACCAAGCCGACATGGCCACGCCCGACGGCGCGCCGGTCGCCTGGATGCTGCGACGACTGGGGTATCCCACGCAGCCCCGCATCAATGGCCCGGACCTGATGTGGAAGTACTGCGAGCAGGCGGCCGGCCGCGCCGACGCGGCCTCGACCTACCTGTTCGGCAGCACGCCCGAGACCCTGAACATCCTGCAAAAGGAATTGCTGCGCGCCTTTCCTGGACTCAGGATCGCCGGCGCGCACTCACCGCCGTTCCGCCCGCCGACACCGGAAGAGGACGACGCCATCGTCCGCGCCATCAACGATTCCGGCGCCGGCGTGGTCTTCGTCAGTCTCGGCTGCCCCAAGCAGGAAAAATGGATGGCGGCGCATCGCGGCCGCATCGACGCCGTGATGATCGGCGTCGGCGCCGCCTTCGACTTCCACGCCGGCACGGTCGTCCGCGCGCCGCTGTGGATGCAGAAAAGCGGCCTCGAATGGCTGCACCGCCTCGCTTCCGAGCCACGCCGGCTATGGAAGCGCTACCTGGTCACCAACACGCTGTTCATCGTCGGCGCAGCGCGGCAGCTGTTGTTCAGACGCTGACCCGACCTGGAAGCCGCGGCCAAAGCCCCCCCCCTTGAGGGACTCTCACGAACGTCGATGCGAGCGACCCGCCAACTGGAGGTTTCTTCGATCACGGGTCGGACCCTGCGCCCTCACCGCCGCTGCTTCATCCAGCGGTGAATCAGCAGCCACGCCCCGAGCATGCCGCCGAGGTGAGCGAAATGGGCGATGCCGCCACCGCTGCCGAAGACACCGAGCACGAGTTCCAGTAGACCGTAGAGCGTGACGAACAGCCAGGCCGGCATGGGGATCGGCGGAATCAGCAGGACGAGCGTGCGCCGCGGGAAGAACAGGCCGAATGCGAGGAGCAGTCCGAATACGCCGCCCGACGCACCGATCGTGGCCTGCGGTGGCCCGTCGGCGGCAATCGATACCAGCAACTGCATGGCCGCCGCACTGATGACGCTGATGAAGTAGAGACTGAAGAAACGCCGGCTGCCAAGAAAATATTCCAGTTCGCCGCCGAACATGTAGAGCGCGAACATGTTGAACAGCAAATGGCCGATGCCGCCATGCAGAAAGCTGTAGGTGACGATCTGCCAGGGCATGAATGAAGGGTAACCGCCGACACCCGGCGCCGGGAGCGGCCACAGGCCGAAATGGCCGATCAGCAAATCGCCGAGGAACAGTTCGGCGACGAAGGCCGCGACGTTGCAGATGATGAGGAGGCGGGTCAGTTGCGGAAGATTGGCGAGCATGCGTTTGATGCGTGTGGAGTGTGGATTGAGTTTTCAGGAGTGAGGCGTCAGGCGGTTTTCTTGCCGATCAACTCGATCTTGTAGCCGTCGGGATCGGCGACGAAGGCGATCACCGTGTCGCCGCCTTTCATCGGGCCGGCCTCGCGCACGACGTTGCCGCCGCGCCGGCGTATCTCGTCGCAGGCGGCGTAGACGTCGTCGACCTCGATGGCGATATGGCCGAAGCCGGTGCCCGGGTCGTAGCTTTCGACGCCCCAGTTGTAGGTCAGCTCGATCGCCGTGTGGGCGCTCTCGTCGCCGTAACCGACGAAGGCCAGCGTGAACCTGCCTTCCGGATAATCCTTGCGCCGCAACAGCTTCATGCCGAGGACATTCGTATAGAAGTCGATGGCGCGGTCGAGGTTGCCGGTCCGGATCATTGTGTGCAGCAGTCGCATGTTCGGTTCTCCCTCGGGCAAATGGTGGCCAAATGTTAGGATTCTGGCTTCTTTGGCCTCACTCTGTCCAGCAATGCGCGGCACGCCATGGGATCACTGGGATATCTTCTGCAACGTCATCGACAACTACGGCGACATCGGCGTCTGCTGGCGTCTCGCTCGCCAGCTCGTTGCCGAGCACGGCCTGAGCGTGCGGCTATGGGTCGACGACCTCGCCAGCTTCCAGCCGCTCTGCCCGGAGCTCGACCCGAACCTGGCCGAACAATCCCTGAGCGGCGTCGACGTGCGGCGCTGGACGACGCCCATCCCGCCGCTCGCGGTCGATGACGTCGCCGACATCGCGATCGAAGCCTTCGCCTGCGAGCTGCCCGACACCTACCTCGCGGCGATGGCGGCCAGGCCACGCAAGCCGGCCTGGATCAACCTCGAATACCTGAGCGCCGAAGCCTGGGTGGCCGGCTGCCACGGCCTCGCCTCGCCGCATCCGCGTCTGCCGTTGACCAAGCATTTCTTCTTTCCCGGCTTCACGCCCGGCACCGGGGGACTGCTGCGCGAAACGCGCCTGCTCGAACGGCGCGACGCCTGGCAGGCGAATCCGGCGGCGGCGCGCGCCCAGTTCGGCCTGCCGCCGGCGGCGACGGACGAGCTGCTGGTTTCGCTGTTCAGCTATGAGAATCCGCGCCTGCCCGCGCTGCTCGACGCCTGGATCGGCGGCCCACAGCCGCTGCGCTGCCTGGTGCCGCAGGGGCGGGCCCTCGCGCAAGTGGCGGCGAGACTCGGCCACAGCGCACTCCGGCCGGGCGACTCGATCAGCCGGGGGCGGCTGACCGTGCATGCCCTGCCCTTCGTGCGTCAGGAGGACTACGATCTGCTGCTGTGGAGTTGCGATCTGAACTTCGTACGCGGCGAGGACTCTTTCGTTCGCGCGCAGTGGGCGGGCCGCCCGCTGGTCTGGCACATCTACCCGCAAGCCGACGACGCCCATCTGCCGAAGCTGGCGGCCTTTCTCGACTGCTATTGCGCCGATCTCGCGAAGCCCGATGCCGCAGCGCTGCGCGACTTCTGGCTGGCCTGGAACGGCGCCGGAACCAGGGCCATCGATCGCGCATGGAACGAATTAGCCCACCGCCTGTCCGATTGCCCGGACCACGCCAGACGTTGGGCCAACAAGCTTGCCGAACAGACCGACCTCACCGCCAAGCTGGTGTTTTTTTGTGAAAAGTTGCTATAATTGGCGAGTATTTTTCTCACGTAGGATGCATTAGATGAAAACCGCACAGGAAGTCCGTACCGGCAACGTGATCATGGTCGGCGCCGACCCGATGGTGGTGCTCAAGGCCGAGTACAACAAGTCTGGCCGCAACTCCGCCGTGGTCAAGATGAAGATGAAGAACCTGCTCACCGGCTCGGGCGCCGAAACGGTGTACAAGGCCGATGACAAGTTCGAAGTGGTCGTGCTCGACCGCAAGGAAGTCACCTATTCGTACTTCGCCGAACCGTCGTACGTCTTCATGGACGCCGACTTCAACCAGTTCGAGGTCGACGCCGAGAACATGGGCGACGCGCTCAACTATCTCGAAGACGGCATGGCCTGCGAAGTCGTGTTCTACAACGGCAAGGCGATCTCGACCGAACTGCCGAACTCGGTGGTGCGCGAAGTCACCTACACCGAACCCGGCGTCAAGGGCGACACCTCCGGCAAGGTCATGAAGCCCGCCAAGATCAGCACCGGCTTCGAACTGCCGGTTCCGCTGTTCGTCGATATCGGTGACAAGATCGAAATCGACACGCGTACCGGCGAATACCGCAACCGCGTGAAGTGATGACGGGTTGTCGTGAGACGGAATGAGACGAGGGCAGCCGCGGCTGCCCTTTGTTTTTTCACGACGGGCCTGCGCAAGGTCCGAGCGGTAAGATGACCGGTCAGCCACAGAGAGTCTTCTCCCGTTACAACACAACGACCTAAGTCCGAATGCGACCGCCGCCCTCTCAGCCTTCCGAAATCGCCTTTGGAGAATTCCCCGTCGCGGATGCTGTCGGTGTCATGCTCGCCCATAGCCTGACGGCGGGCGAGCGCGACAAACACAGATTCAAGAAGGGTCATGTCCTGGCGGCCGATGACGTCGCCTTGTTGAGCGCGGCCGGCATCACGACGGTCAGCGGCGCGCGCCTGACTGCCGACGACCTCGCCGAAAACCCGGCCGCCGAGCAGGTGGCGGCCCTGCTGGCCGGCGCCAATACCCGGCCGCGCGCACCCAACGGCGGGCGCTGCAACCTGCACGCGACGACGCCGGGCATCGTCGTCATCGATGCGGATCGCGTCACCGCCGCGAATCGTCTCGACGAAGCCATCGCCATCGGCACACTGCCGCCCTGGGCATTGGTGCGCAAAGGCCAGGTCATCGCCACGGTGAAGATCGTTCCCTGCGGGGTCCATCGTCGAACCATCGCCGCCTGCCAGGCAATGCTTGCCACACCAGCGTTGCGCGTCGCCGAGCTCCGACCGCATCGCGTCGCCCTGATCGTCACCGAGCTTCCAGGCCTGCTGGAAAAGACGCTGACCGCCACCATCGGCGTTACACAGCAACGCCTGGAGGCGCTGGGCAGCCGCCTCGCCCTCGAATTGCGCTGCGTGCATGAAACCGCCGCCATCGAATCGGCAGTCCGCCAGGCCCATGCCGCCGGCTGCGAAATGATCCTGATCAGCGGCGCCGCCGGCACCAAGGACCGCCGCGATATCGCCCCTTCCGCCATCGTCGCCGCCGGCGGCGGCATCGAACGCTTCGGCATGCCCGTCGAGCCCGGCAACATGCTGCTGCTGGCGCGCCTGCATGGCGTTCCCGTGCTGGTGCTGCCCGGCTGCGCCCGCTCGCGCCGCCTCAATGGTCTCGACTGGGTGCTGCAGCGCCTGCTCGCCGGGCTGCCGCTCGACGACGCAGAATTCGCGGCCATGGGCGTCGGCGGCCTGATCCGCCAAACGCCCGGCGCTTTCCC
>CAZCPD010000226.1:0-5119 GCA_964500425.1 uncultured Rhodocyclaceae bacterium | reverse complement strand
TCGCCGACGGCGGTCGCGGCAGCTTTCGCTGCCGCCAACTGATGTTGCGAACCATCTGCCGCCTCCGTAGCATCGCAGATCATCTTCTCGGCGGCATGCCCGACCTGCTGCGAGGTGAACAGCACACGGGTCACGATGGCATGAAAGCTCACGATCAGTTCGTTGTATGCCGCAGCCAGCGGTGCAATGCTGGCCGCAGTCACTTCGGCACGCCGGTCAAGGTTGCCATCATTGCGCGTCAGCGTGATCACCTCGCGCATGTGTTCGAGCGGCGACAGGATGGTGCGGGTGACATAAAAACATACGATGCCCGACAGCGCCAATCCCATAAAAGCAAACAGCAGGACTATCCCCACACTCAGTGCGCCACCAGCCCAAGCCACACCCGACAGACCGCCAGCAAGGACGATCGCGCCTATCAAAGCAAGCAACGGCCAACACTGATACCCAATGCCCCGTCTGTTCACATTCCCTCCTCATACTCATGGATAGAGTACGACCAACCGCTCAAGCTGCGCGGCTTATTCGACGAGACCAGTCACAACCTCGCAAACGCCGATGCTAAGGGTATTCTTGGACAAATACTATCCGAAAAACGTCAAGCCAGTGACAGGATGCCGGGATAGCGACGGCTCGTTTCAGGCGGCCCGCTCGCCGACAATGCGCAACTCGCGCTGCGGATAAGGAATTTCGATGCCCGCTACACGAAACTCGCGCAAGATGGTCTGATTGATATCCGAACGCAATTGAAGAGTACCCTCCTGCGAATCGCCGATCCAGATGCCGAGTTCGAGATTGATGCCTGAATCTGCAAACGACGTCAGGAACACGTTTACCGGAGGATCGGCAAGCACGCGCGGCTGCGCCATCGCGGCATCGCGCATGATGCGCATCGCCAGTTCGATATCCGAGTCATACCCCACTTGCACCGACAAGGCGACACGGATGCGCGGATCGGTCAGGGATTCATTGAGCACGACAGAGCCGATCAGGACTTCGTTGGGCACGATGACCTCGACGCCAGTCGTATTTCTCAGCACGGTGTAGCGCGTCGTGATCTGAGTCACCTGCCCCCGATCGTTGCCTACCGCAATCACGTTACCAAGACGAATCGAGCGATCGAGAAGAATGATGAAGCCGGAAACGTAACTGCTGGCGATCTTCTGCAGGCCGAACCCAATACCGACGCCAAGCGCTCCACCGAATACCGACAGGGTGGTCAGATCGATGCCGACCAGCGGCAAACCGATCAACACGGCCAGCACCAGCAGCAGTGCACGTGCCAGGCGCGCAGAGACGACACGCAGATTGGCATCCAGGCCGGTCGAGGCCATCAACCGCGATTCGATCAGTCCGCCAACCCACAGCGCCACCAGAACGGTGGTCAATACCGTCGCCGCCCCCTGCAGCAACAACCACAGATTGAGCTTCTGCTTGCCGACGGAAAAGCCGATGGATTCGAGAAAGGCGACCACGTCCGGCAGAACGCCAAGAATATGCAAGGCCACCACGCCCCACACCAGCAGGGAAAAACTGCGCTCGAACGGCCCAAGCCAGCCAGACTGACTGAAAGTGTGGCGCAACACATAGAAGACCGTGCGTATGATCGCCAGCGAACCCAGCAGCGGAATGGCCAGCGTCAGCAACTGTGCATGGATCCAGTGTTCGACGAGCGGGCGCGCGACCAACACCAGCAGCAAGGCGGCCAGCGGAAATGTGATGCGCCGCAACCCGCCCTGGCCGATCTGCCAGACACGCCCGGCAACGGGAGCCCGTTCGCGCACCATGCGATTCGCAAACCACGCCAGCACCAGGCAGAGCAGCAGAACGCTCGCCTGCCACAAGATGTCGGGTTGCTGAACGTCGCGCCAGAACCCGACGAGAGGACTAAGAGTTTCGCTGGTCATCGAAGTTCACGTGATATGCCATTGAAATGAGATGACGAGTAGGGCGCCGCCTCGTCGCGATGACGCTGCCAGTTTTCAAGATAAGCCAGCGCCAGCGCGGGATTGCCGCGCAAAATGAGCAGGTTCTCGGCATTGCGCGCCTGGGCCGAGTAAGTGAAATTGTAACTACCGGTAATCACCGTTGCATCCGCCTCGCGGGGATCAATCAGGATGATCTTGTTGTGCGCCACTGCGTAGCGGCTTTCGAGCCATATCGGGATGCCCGCTTCGGCCAGTCGCGGAATCTGACTATTCTCCCCCTTCACCAGCATCTCACGATCGGCCAGCACCGCGACAGTGACACCGCGCTGTTTCGCCTCTATCAGCGCCCTCGCCAGCGCGCGGCTGGTGAACAAGTAGGCCTGGACATGGATTGCCCGGCGCGCCTGCAGCAAGGCCTTGATGATGGCGCCCTCGGCATCGTCCCAAGGAGTGAACGCCAGCTCGATGCTGCCGGTGGCCGGCAGTGGCGCACGCGCCCAGGCCGGTACTGCCCAGAGGGCCAGGCAGGCCAGGAGCAGACTGGCGCACCGTGCCGCAAGAAGCTTCACTTGCCACGCTCCAGCACCGCAGCATAAAAGCCATCCGTACCGTGCACGTGCGGCAGCAAGCGCATATCCTCGCCGCAGTCGATGACGATGCCCTGTTGCGCCAGCACTTCGGCGGCATTCAGGCGATGAAATTGCGGATGCGACACAAGGAATTCATCGACCACCGCAGCGTTTTCTTCGTCGAGGATGCTGCACGTCGCATACACCAGACGACCACCCGGCTTCACCAGCCGCGCGGCGCCGGCGAGAATATCGCGCTGCTTGCGCGCCAGTTCCTCGACGCCCTGTGCCGTCTGCCGCCACTTCAGATCGGGATTGCGACGCAGCGTACCAAGACCGCTGCAGGGTGCATCCACCAGCACCCGGTCGATCTTGCCGGCCAGGCGTTTGACGCGGATATCGTTCTCGCCATCGATGCAGATCGGATGAACATTGGAGAGCCCGCTTCGAGCCACGCGCGGCTTGAGCTTCACCAGACGCTTGTTGGCAACATCAAAAGCATACAAGCGCCCGGTCGAGCGCATCATGGCGCCCAGCAACAGCGTCTTGCCGCCTGCTCCGGCGCAGAAGTCCACCACCATCTCACCGCGCTTCGGCGCCAGCAACGCGCCGAGCAGCTGACTACCCTCGTCCTGAACCTCGATAACGCCCTCCAGATAAAGCGGGTGCTTCTGCAAAGCCGGCTTGGCCTTGAGACGAATCCCGCACGGCGCATGGCGACAGGCCTCCGCCGCGATGCCCTCGCTATCGAGACGCGCCAGCACGTCCTCGCGCGCGGCCTTCAATGAATTGACGCGCAGGTCGAGCGGCGCGCCCTGGTTGAGACCGCGCGCCAGTTCGATCAACTCCACCTCGCTCAGACGCAAGCAGAGACGCTCGGCCAGCCAATCCGGCAGATCGACCCGCTCGGCGAGGGAGAATTCGGGATCCGGACGGGACTTGAACTCCAGCAACCAGTCCCTTTCCGTGGCCGACACCACATCGGCCAGCTGCCGCTGCGCCACCCCGCCAAAGCGCAAGAGCGACGCCAGGATCAGCCAGCGCGGACTCTTTGCCGGTTGCACCAGCTTCTCCAGCTGCCGCTTGCGACGCATCACCGCGTAGCAGGTCTCGGCGATGAAGGCGCGTTCACGCCCGCCTAGCGTGCGATGCTCGCGGAAATAAGCCGACAGAACCGCGTCAGCCGGCTGAGTGAATTCGAGCAGGCGCGCCAGGGCATCGCTGGCGTGGCCTATCATGGCGCCACTGATGCGCTGAGCCGCCTCAGGCGATGAAGCCGTTCGCGCGGGTCGCATGCGAGGCCGGGAATCCGGTTTTTCATTGGTCTTTTTCATCATCATCTTTACTCGTCAATAGCTCGTCTTCGAGCCTTTCATTCCTTCGAAATCGATGTCCTCGGCCAGCAGGTCGTTGACGTCGCTCTTGCCATCGGAATAGCGGATGCGCAGCGGCAAGCCAGACAGGTCGAGACCCAGCCAGATGTCGATGGTCTGATCACCGGCCAGCGTGCGCAAATGCATGGTACGTTGTGCACCGTGCTGACGAATCACCAGTCGCTCTTCACCAAGCACATCAAACCGGTAGCGTTCGAGCTTTCTGCCCGTCGTCACGAACATCGAAAAACCCCCGGCCCCCTGGCCGTCCTCCTGGCGCAACTTCGGCAACATGATGCCCAACTGATAGAACATGCTCAATACATCCTGAACTCCCGGCGACAGCGGCGCTTCGCGCCTTGCCCCCGCGCTCAGGGACAACTTCATGGCCTGCCAGTCAAAACTCGCGTTGCCCTTTTCGGAGCGAAATGCCTGCGGCCGCAAACCATCCCCAACGACCTCCCCCTCGCTCTGCCAGACCACGCGCACCGATCTGAACAACGCAACGAGCCCAGTGGTCTCGGTCACACTGTCGAGGAAGTAGTGACGGCCATCGTGACGCCAGTGATGCGTCGACTGGCCGAGCACGAACCCGCCTTCACCGCGACGCGCGGCAAACCTCACGCTGCCGCGACGCGGCAGCGTCACATCCGGCAACCTGGCTGCTGCGCCGCGCCCCGCATCGGCGGGATTTGGGGCCGCCGCCTCCGCCGAAGATGCCACGACTGCATCGGCCAAAACCGCCGGCGACTCTTCATGCCCTGACGTGGCCGCCATCCTGACGTCTGCGTCCGTGTCCGGGTCATCGACAACCGGGCCATCGACAACCGGGCCATCCTCGACAACAGGCGGCATCGCCAACACCCCGGGCGGCGCCGACGGCGCCGCACCCCTTTCCGCCGGCGGCGACTTGGCCGCCCGTTGAGACGGCGCTGCGCCATCCGGGCGCTTGCCGCGCAACGACGGCGCTGCGAGATGCGCCTCCAGGCGCGGCGTATTTTCTATCCTCTCCGCCTCGGGCGCCAGCAGGTCGTCGAGTGTCGGCACCCGCCAACCCGGCGCGCCAAACACGACCAGGTGCAGCAGCAGGGAAACCAGCAGCGCCAACGCCAAACGATGCCGGCGCTCGCCGGTCATTTTGCAGTCGGCGCGATCAGTACCGATGCCGAAGGCAATTCGCCGTCGAGCAGAACACGCCCATCCTCGGTCAGGGTAAGGCGCTCTTCCAGAAACCAGCGCAGCGCCTGCG
>CAZCPD010000225.1:0-5151 GCA_964500425.1 uncultured Rhodocyclaceae bacterium | reverse complement strand
TCCCCCGGCCCCTCTCCCACAAGTGGGAGAGGGGAGTCCATATGCGATTGCCCTGGGTTGAGGGCGCTTTCGGCTCGGGGCAGGGCGCGGGCGACTATAATCGCGCCTTTTTCCCGGCGCGTTTTCGTGCCGCCATGCCCAGCATCATGACAACCGCCATCATTGAATCCCTCGACCACGAAGGTCGCGGCGTCACCCACGTCGACGGCAAGGTCATTTTCGTCGAGGGCGCACTGCCCGGAGAAGAGGTCGAATACGCCAGCTACAAGCGCAAGTCCAGCTATGAGCAGGCGAGTGCGACGAACATCCTGCGCGCCAGCGCCCTGCGCGTGACGCCGCGTTGTCGGCATTTCGGCGTCTGTGGCGGTTGCAGCATGCAGCATCTCGATCCGGTCGCCCAGACGGCGGCCAAGCAGCGCGTGCTCGAGGACGCCCTCTGGCATATCTCCCGGCTGCGTCCGGAATCCCTGTTTCCAGCCATCCAGGGCCCGTCCTGGGGGTACCGCTATCGCGCCCGTCTGTCGGTGCGCCTGGTGCCGAAGAAGGGGGGCGTTCTGGTCGGCTTTCACGAGCGGCGCAGCAGCTATGTTGCCAATATGGACAGTTGCGAGGTCCTGCCGCCGGAGATGTCCGCGCTGCTGCCGCGCTTGCGTGAATTGATCCGTGGCTTGTCGATTCCTGATCGCCTGCCGCAGATCGAGATGGCGGTAGGCGAGAGGGGCGATGGAGGCGGCAAGCTGATCGTGCTCGTCCTGCGCATCCTCGAGCCGCTCACGCCGGCAGACGAGGTGGCGCTGCGCGCCTTCGCCGATGCGCATGGCATTGTTTTCCATCTGCAGCCGGACGGACCCGATACGGTGAGGCTGTTCCATCCGGCCGATGCGCCGCCGTTGTCATACTCGCTACCGGAATTCGGGGTGGTCCACCTCTTTCGGCCGACCGATTTCACCCAGGTCAATCACGGCATCAATCGCGTGCTGGTGCGGCGCGCCCTGGCGCTGCTGGCGCCGCAGGCGGGCGAGCGCATCGCCGACATGTTCTGCGGTCTCGGCAACTTCACCCTGCCGATCGCGCGCAGCGGCGCCGAGGTGGTCGGTGTCGAGGGCAGCAAGGCCCTGGTCGAGCGCGCACACGCCAATGCTGCTGCCAACGGACTCGCCGAACGCTGCGGGTTCCGGGTGGCGAACCTGTTCGAGACGACGCCGGAAAGCCTGGCTAAGCTCGGCCGTTTCGACAAGATGCTGATTGATCCGCCGCGCGACGGCGCCATCGAACTCGTCAAGTCCATTGGTGGGCAGGGGGAAGCCGCCCCCAGGCGCCTCGTGTACGTCTCGTGCAGTCCGGCGACGCTGGCGCGCGATGCCGGCGTGCTGGTGCACGAACACGGCTATCGACTGCTTGGCGCCGGCATCGCCAACATGTTTCCGCAGACGTCCCACGTCGAATCGATTGCGCTGTTCGAGCGTTGAGGGCGGCTTTTCGGGGTGGACCGGGAATGAAAAAGGGCGGCCGGGCCGCCCTTTTGCCTGTCGCGCCTTGCGCGGCTCAGTCGCGTTCGCCGGATAGCGCCATCAGGATGTGCAGCAGGCTGGTGAAGATGTTGTAGATGTCCAGATACACCGCCAGCGTGGCGCTGACATAATTGGTCTCGCCGCCCTGGACGATGCGGTTGATGTCGTACAGGATGTAGGCGGAGAACACCATGATGGCCACCGCCGAGATGGCCAGGGACAGTGCCGGAATCTGCAGGAAGGCATTTGCCAGCGCGGCGATCAGGATCAGGATCACGCCGGCAAAGAGGAACTTGCCGATGCCGCTGAAATCGCGCTTGGTGGTTGCCGCGACGCTCGCCAGCACGGCGAAGATCGTGCCCGTACCGCCGGCCGCCAAGGCAATCAGCGAGCCGCCGTTCGAGAAACCGAGTGCGACGCGCAGGATGTTGGAGAGCATCAGACCCATGAAAAAGGTGAAGCCGAGCAGCAGGGCGACGCCCAGGCCGCTGTTCTTGTTGCGCTCGATGCCCCACATGAAGCCCCAGGCAATGCCGAGGAATGCCAGCAAGCCGATCACCGGGCTGCCGGCGAAGAAGGAGAATCCGGTATTAACCCCGACAAATGCGCCCAGCACCGTCGGAATCATGGAGAGCGCCAGCAGGGCGTAAGTGTTGCGCAGGACGCGATTCTGCCGGGCGGCCATCTGGCCTGTGCTGGCGGGGTTCTGACCGAAAGCCTGATAGTCGGGTTGCATCGTGGCTGACCTCCGTGGCGTAGGTGGGGGATGAACGTCGCAAACTTGAGACCGATGCAGGTGGCAAAAGTTTCAGATGTATTCGGTTGTGGCGGAAGCGGTGAGATTCGAACTCACGAACGGTTGCCCGTTGCCGGTTTTCAAGACCGGTGCAATCGACCACTCTGCCACGCTTCCGGACGGTATGGGGTGTGGACTCCAGCAAGGTGCGCAGGATAGCGGAAATCGTCCCGATGAGCAAAGCCGATCTACTGCGGAAAGCTGCACTCCCGAGGCTTTTCCGGGACGTTGCACGATTGCTTGAATTTTGATGCAATCAGCCGCTTATAATGCGAGCGAATCAATTCAGGTGCAGTCAAATGGGGCAGATATCCGTCGAGTTGAGTAAACGGTTGAGCAGTGCGGTCGACCGTATGCCTGCTTTTCCCAAAAGCGTGCAGCGTATCCTGGAATTGACACGGGATATCAATTGTCGACCGAAGGATCTGGTGGCCGTGATCGAGAAGGATCCGGTGATCACCATCAAGGTTCTCAAGATCATCAACTCGGCTTATTACGGTCTGCCGAACAAGATCACCTCGATCAATCAGTCGGTGATCTATCTCGGCGTGAACACGTTGAAGAATCTTGCCCTGTCGTTTTCCACCATGGGTATGCTGCCTGCGCGCAATGCGGCCGGTTTCGATGTGCAGCACTATCTGATGTCGTCGTTGATCTCGGCGAACCTGACGCGCATGGTTGCCGCTAAATATGCA
The DNA here is from genome assembly GCA_964500425.1 of uncultured Rhodocyclaceae bacterium. Taxonomy (GTDB): domain Bacteria; phylum Pseudomonadota; class Gammaproteobacteria; order Burkholderiales; family Rhodocyclaceae; genus Sterolibacterium. The sequence goes on along the minus strand of CAZCPD010000225.1, from coordinate 2,149 downwards.
ACCGAGGCCGATCCGACCGACTGCTATATCGCCGGTCTGCTCCACGACTTCGGCAAGGTGGTGTTCGCCCTCTACATGGCGCCGGAATTCCGGCGCGCCATGGAAACGTCGATTGGCGACAAGATGTCGCTGCACAAGGCCGAAGACGCTGTCATTGGCGCGGATCACACCCTGGTCGGCGCAATGCTGGTCAAGCGCTGGCAGTTTCCCGAGCATCTCGTCGAATGCATCGCCAATCATCATACCGTGCCGCATGTCTCACCCATGGGCGAATGTTTGTTCGTTGCCGACCTGATTGCCGAAAAACTTGGTTATGATTCCATGGGCAATATCAGTGCGGACGGTCCCCTGTCATTGCCGGAACGCTTTGGCGATGATCTGGATGCCGTGCTCGGCGGACTCGGCGACATGGACAAGTTGATCGAGGACGCGCATCTGTTTGCTCAGACGGGAAACCTGAAATGAAAGTCAAGTTCTGGGGAGTGCGCGGGTCCATCCCGTCTCCTGGTCCGCACACGGTGCGTTATGGCGGCAACACCACCTGCATCGAAGTGCGCAGCGATCAGGGCAAGCTGATCGTGCTCGATGCCGGGACGGGGATTTTTGCGCTGGCGCAGAAACTACTGCGCGAACTCCCGGTCGAGGCGAACATCTTCATTTCGCATAGTCACTGGGATCATATCCACGGCTTGCCGTTCTTTACTCCGCTGTTCATTCCCGGCAACAAGGTTCGCATGTATGGCGCCTACGATCCGGTCTCCGGCAACGGCGTCGAGCAGGTCATGGACGTCCAGTTGCAATACAGCTATTTCCCGGTGCGAGAAGCCGAGATGAAGGCCTCCATCGAGTATGAGACGTTGACGATCGGCGAGGCGGTGGAGATCGGCGATGCCGTCATCACGGCTTCTTTGCTGAATCACCCCGTCATCGACTTCGGCTATCGCATCGACTGCAATGGCAAGTCGGTGTTCTTCACCGGCGACCACGAGCCCTACTACAACATCTACGATCCTGAAGATGCCGACTATGAGGGCTATCAGGCGCTGATGGAGGAAAAGCAGGCTGCCGTGGACGACGCCATGCGCGGCGTCGATGTTCTGATTGTCGACTCCTCGTACACGATGAAGGAATACGAGGCGAAGAGGGGTTGGGGGCACGGCCATTTCGATGCCTCGATCGCCATGGCGCTGCGCGTCGGCGCCAAGCAACTCTATTGCACTCACCACGAGCCGACGCGCAGCGATGACGAACTCGAGGCCGTGTTTGGCGAAGCTCTTGCGCGTCACCGTGCTTCGTTGCAAGGGCTGACTGTCTGTTTGGCGCGCGAAGGTCTGGAAATCGAACTGTAGCCCCGTCGGCCAGGCGGGCAGTTCCGCGCGGCGCGGTCATCCAACCCACAGTTTGTCGATTACCGAATCAGAGATGACGATAGATCGCGAAGAGTTCGAACAGCACTACTTTCGGGCAGCCTATCTGTTCTCGCGGTTCACTGTTCCTTACATGCGCAGCATCTACCGCGAATTCGGCGGCGACATGTTGCTGAACCTCGTTCTCGGCGAAATCGGCACGCGCAACGTCGGTTACTTCTTCGATGCCGAGAAGGACAGCCTTTCCTCCGAAGACGTGCTGACGGACGTCTCCGAACACCAGCGACTGCTGCGTCCCTGCAATGCGCTATCGATCAGCGAAGCGACCGGAATCCCGCGCGAGACGGTGCGTCGCAAGATCGACATGCTGATCAAGAAGGGCTGGGTGTACAAGAACGAGAAGGGCCACATTTATCTCACGCCCGAGGTGGCCAAGCACTTCGAGCATTTCCTCTTCAATTCGATCGAAGCGCTGCTGCCGTCTGCCAAAGCACTCATCGACGTGCTTTCCAAACTGCCGCCGGTTGATGGCAAGGGCAAGTAGCCCAGGCGCAGTGGCGCCAGCACGCCGGATCATCGCCGTTCATACCCAATATGGGGAAGTGCCCGCTGGCGTTGAAATCGTGCGTGTTAACATTCCTCGCGTGTTTGCAGGGCCGGCTTGAGGGCCTGATTCCGCCAACCATTTTGCATTGCCGGACGCCCGTCCGGCTCGTTAGTAAACAATCAGGGGAGTTCCAGTGAAAGTTAACTATTCTGCTGCCGCGACGGTGGAGCAACTG
>CAZCPD010000224.1:0-5160 GCA_964500425.1 uncultured Rhodocyclaceae bacterium | reverse complement strand
TCGCCGTTTCCGAGGCCTGGCCGACGAAGTTGAGGATTTCCGCAGCGTGGCGCACGCCGCCCATCGCGGTTTTCTTGATCGTCGACGAGCCTGCCAGCAGGCGGGTCAGGGCTTCGTTGAGCTCGAACAGCGCTTGCGGCTGGACGCCATCCAGGGTTGCGATGCGCAGCACGACATCGTTGCGCAGGCGTTCGGTAAACAGCTTGAGTATCTCCCCGGCATGATCGTAGTCGAGATGCACGAGGATGGTGGCGATGATCTGCGGGTGCTCGTTGCGGATCATGTCGGCGACGGTGCCGGGATCCATCCACTTGAGGCCTTCGATGCCAGCCGTGTCGTCACCCTGCAGAATGCGCGAGATCAGGTTGGCCGCACGGTCGTCGCCGAGCGCTTTGGTCAGCATCTTGCGGATCACTTCTTCGTCGGCGGAAATTGCCCCGCCCTGGGACGTCGCTGCTTCGAGCTCGTCGAGGACCGCTTCGATCCTGTCACGCGGTACGCCTTTCAGGGCCGCCATGGCGTGGCCGAGCAACTGCACCTCCTTTGGCGAGAGATGCTTGAGGATTTCGGCAGCCTCGTCTTCGCCGAGAGAAAGCAATAGCATCGCGCCTTTCTCGACGCCATCACTATTGCTCATTGCCGCTTACCCACCCCTTGATCACGTTGGCGACCATTTTCGGATCCTGTTTGGCCAGATCGCGCGCACCGGCGAGCTTGGCATCGTATTCGCGCCGCGGCGATGTCATGCCTTGCTCAATCTCCTTTTCCTGATTGGCGAGCTCCAGCATTCTGCGTTTTTCCTCGGCGGCCTTCATCCACGTTTGGAACAATGGTTTGAGAATTTTGTTCCACAGGAGAAGGGCGACGAGCGCGACGACGATGTATTTTACGCTTTCGCGCGCCATTGCCAGGAGTTCAGGATTTTTCCAGAAGGGGGCCTCGGGGATGATTTCCCTTTCGTCGGGGGTAAAGGAAACGTTGGCGACGTTGAGGGTGTCGCCGCGCCCCTTGTTGTAGCCCATCGCCTCGCGCACCAGTTCGTTGATCTGCTGCATCTCGGCGGTGCTCATGGGCGACGACTTGACCTTGCCCTCCTTGTCGGGGGCGCTCTTCTTGTGATTGATGACCACGGCCACCGAGAGGCGCTTGATCGCGCCGCTGCCACCCTTGGTGTGCTTGATGGTCTTGTCCAGTTCATAGTTGGTTGTGGCGTTGCGGCTCGAGTTGATGGGCTGCAAGCCGTTCGTGGTATTCGCCGCGCCAGGTGTTCCGGGAGCGGCCGGCGTGGTGAGGGGGGCGGTGGCCGGTACCGGCGGCTGGTTGGACAGGGCGCCGGGCACGCCGATGGCGCCGGGAGTTGCGTTGCCCGATTCGGCCGTCTGCTGGCTGCGGATGGCGGTATTCGGCGTCGGGTTCGGCGTGTAGGTCTCCGCCATCTGCTCGGTTTGAGCGAAATCGACGTCGGCGGCGACCTGGGCGCGCACGTTGCCGACACCGGTGATCGGTTCGAGAATGGCTTCGATGCGCTTGATGGTGCTCAATTCCAGGTCGCGCAGATATTTGAGCTGGGTCGGATCGAGGCCAGCGTCGCGCGAGGCGTCGATGGCACGGGAAATCAGGTTGCCGTTCTGATCGATGACGCTGATGTTGTTGGGCGTCAGTTGCGGTACGCTGGAGGCGACCAGATGGACGACGCCAGCGATCTGGCTGGGCTCGAGGACGCGGCCTGGGTAAAGGCTGACCACCACCGAAGCGGTCGGCTTCTGCTCGTCGCGCAGAAAGGCGGAGGCCTTCGGGATCGCCAGGTGGACGCGCGCGCCCTGCACCGCCTGGAGCGACTGGATCGAGCGGGCGAGTTCGCCTTCGAGAGCGCGCTGGTAATTGACCTGCTCAAGGAACTGACTGGCGCCGAGCTTCTGGGTTTCCATGACTTCGAAGCCGACCAGGCCACCCTTGGGCAGGCCCTGTGAAGCCAGCTGGAGGCGCGCGTCATGAACTTGCGCCGCCGGCACGAGGATCGCGCCACCGCCTTCGGAAAACTTGTACGGCACGTTCATCTGTTGCAGTGACGTGATGATCTGACCACCATCGCGTTCGGAGATGTTGGAGAACAGAATGCTGTATTCGACGTTCTTGCTCCACATCCACGCGCCGACGAGAACGGCAATGGCGACCGCCACCGCCACGAGCCCGCCGAGTTTCTGGTTCGGAGTGAGCTGGTTCAGTGTTTCGAGCGAAAAAGGAATTGTCGCTGTTTGCGCCGCGTTGGCCATGTCCTGTTGATCCGCGTTCTGCCGATGTCGCCGATGTCGCCAATGGGAGGGCCGGGCGGCCCTCTTGCCAATTTAGACGATTTCCTGATTATGCCTTGCCGGACAGAGGGTTGTTAAGGAAGAAGGGCGGCTTTTGGCCGGTATTTCGCTGCTTGAAGCGTCCGCTCGCCTCTATTGGCGGCGCTTTGGCGTGTTTCATCCTTGTTTCGCCGCGACGAATCTGCCATGATCATCCGCTTGAATGCGGAGAATCATGGCTAACGAGTTCAAGGATGCGTCGGTTGTTTCTACCGTAGCGCTGCAAACTTCCCCAACGCAGGCGCCGCCTCAGGCTGACTCGCAAGAAGAGGCGTTGCGGCTGGCCGAGGCCTTTCGCATCTTCAACCAGGCGTCGGAGGAGCTCTCCACTGCCTATACCCGGCTGCAAGCCCAGGTTGCCGAGCTGACCAGCGAACTGGCTGCCGCCAATGGCGCCTTGCGCCAGCAGTATCTCGAAAAGGCGGCCATCACCGAACGGTTATCGCTGCTGCTTTCAGCGCTGCCGGCAGGGGTCGTCGTGATCGACGCGAACGGCATCGTCGTTCAGGCCAATCCGGCGGCTGCGGTGACGCTGGGTGTGGCAGTCAGTGATGTGCTGGTCGGTCAGTCCTGGGCGACGATCGAGGCCGCCCATCTGGTTGCCAGCGAGACCCCCAGCGAATATGCCGCTGATGGCAGTCGCCGCCTGGCTGTTACGGTGACGGCGCTCGACTCTGCCGGCGGGCGCATCGTCCTGCTTCATGACATCACCGAGGCGCATCGCCTGAAGACCCAGATCGAGCGCAACGAGCGGCTGGCGGCGATGGGCGAGATGGCGGCGCAACTCGCTCACCAGTTACGCACGCCGCTGGCAGCCGCGCTGCTCTATACCGCCAACCTGGAAAATCCCGATATTGCGCCTCCCATGCGCATCAGCATCGCCCAGAAGGCGGTAGCGCGTCTCAAACATCTCGAACGACTGATCCAGGACATGCTGCTGTTCGCTCGCGGCGAAGTGCTCGGTCGCGAGGCCATCAACGTCGATGACCTGGCGAATGAGCTGCAGCACACCATCGAGCCCCTGGCGCGTGCGCGGCAGATCGCGTTTCATGTCGAGGTGGCTGGCGGCATGCCGCCATTGCAGGGTAATCGCAAGGCGCTCGTCGGGGCGCTCGTCAATTTGCTGGAGAATGCCCTGGAGGCGGCTGGCGCAGCCGGCAGCGCCGGTGAGGTTGTCTTCGCAGCGGCGAGTCTGGGCGGTGCGCTGGCGTTTCGCGTCCGCGACAATGGGGTGGGCATGGCGCCGGAAGTGGTGGCGCGCTTGTTCGAGCCGTTCTTCACGACGCGCGCCGAAGGCACCGGTTTGGGCCTGGCGATCGCGCGCGGCGTGGCCCGTGCGCACAACGGCAATATCGAAGTCCGGTCCGCGCCGGGCGCCGGCACCGAGTTCATCGTCACGCTGCCGCTGCAGCTGGGCGGTGAGGCGTCTACCGACCCGCAGACGGGGGAAGCATGAGCGAACATCTGAAGATTCTGGTTGTTGAGGACGACGACGCGTTGCGCGATGCGCTGCTGATCACGCTCGAGGCCGCCGGCCATGTGGCGCAGGGCGCGGCGGATGGGCCGCAGGCGCTGCAGTTGCTGAAGCAGCAGGCTTTCAACATGGTGGTGTCCGATCTGCGCATGGCGCCGATGGACGGTCTGGTATTGCTCGGCGAGATTCGCGGCCGCTGGCCCGGTCTGCCGGTGTTGCTGATGACGGCCTTCGGCGATGTCGACAAGGCCGTAGCGGCGATGCGCGGCGGCGCCTGCGATTTCATGATGAAGCCGTTCGAGCCGAAAGTGCTGATCGAGCAGATTGCTCGGTACGCGACGGCGCCGCTTTCCGACAACGTCGTTGCCGAGGACCCGCAAACGCGCGCCGTGCTGCTGCTCGCCGCGCGCGTCGCAAAGAGCGACGCGACGGTTCTGCTGACCGGCGAATCCGGGGTCGGCAAGGAGGTTTTCGCCCGCTACATCCACGATCAATCGACGCGCTGCAAGGGGCCGTTTGTCGCCATCAACTGCGCGGCAATCCCGGACAACCTGCTCGAAGCGACGTTGTTCGGCTATGAAAAGGGCGCGTTCACCGGCGCGCAGACGGCCCAGGCCGGCAAGTTCGAACAGGCCAACGGCGGTACGCTGCTGCTCGACGAAATCTCGGAAATGCCCTTGTCACTGCAGGCGAAGTTGCTGCGCGTGCTCCAGGAGCGCGAAGTCGAGCGCGTCGGCGGCAAGAAGCCGGTGCCGCTCGACATCCGAGTGCTCGCGACCAGCAATCGGGACATGGCGGATGAGGTGAAGCAGGGTGGTTTTCGCGAGGATCTCTACTACCGGCTCAACGTCTTCCCGCTGGAAATCCCGGCATTGCGCCAGCGCCCCGGCGACATCGTGCCGCTGGCGCGCTTCTTCGTCGCCTTGCATGGCCGGCGGGCGGGGCGAACGGCAAGCCTTGCCGCCGCGGCGGAGGCAAAACTTGCCGCCTGGCACTGGCCGGGCAACGTGCGCGAGTTGGAGAACGTCATTCAGCGTGCGCTGATTCTGGCGCCGGGAGAGCTCATCGAGGCCGAGCATCTGCTGTTCACGGCGGGTGGTGCGGCAGCGTCGGCATTGTCGGCTTTGTCATCGGTGGCGCTGGCGGCGGTAACTCCCGTCGTTCCAGCAGCGCCGGACGCTCCCGTCGCCACGCCGGCGTCGGCCGAGGCAGCCCCTGCGTCCATGCAGGATCTCGAACGCCGGCACATCCTCGAAACGCTCGCCGCGGTGGGCGGTTCTCGCAAGCAGGCGGTCGAGCGGCTCGGCATTTCGGAACGCACCCTGCGTTACAAGC
>CAZCPD010000223.1:0-5167 GCA_964500425.1 uncultured Rhodocyclaceae bacterium | reverse complement strand
GTTCTGGTTCGTCCCCGCCATCCTCAAGTACAAGCGCATCCTCGGCGAAGTCCTCGCCGCCGCCTTCGTGATCCAACTGTTTGGCCTGGGCATGCCCCTGTTCACCCAGGTAATGATCGACAAGGTGCTGATGCACAATAGCCTGGCCACCTTGCATGTGCTCGCCGTCGGCATGCTCTTCGCCATCGTCTTCGAAGGCATCCTCAGCGTCCTCAAGACTCATCTGCTGGCCCATACCTCGAATCGCATCGATGTGGCCTTGGGAGCGAGGCTGTTCAAACACCTGCTGCACATCCCCCTGCGCTATTTCGAAGTTCGTCGCGTCGGCGACACCGTCGCCCGGGTGCGGGAACTGGAGAACATCCGCCAGTTCATCACCGGCGCCTCGATCAACGTGATCCTCGACCTGTTGTTCACCATCGTCTTCATCGCCGTGATGTTCCTCTACAGCGCGACGCTGACCTTCGTCGTGCTCTGCTCGATTCCCTTCTTCGTCGCCCTCTCGCTGTTCATCCGCCCGCTGATGAAGGAGCGGCTCGAAGAGCGCTTCGACCGCGGTGCCGAAACCCAGTCCTATCTGGTCGAAGCTGTGACCGGCGTGCAGACCGTCAAGGCCATGGCGCTGGAGTCCATGCTCTACCGCAAGTGGGAAGTCCTGATGGCTCGTTACATCACGGCCTCTTTCCGGACCTCCCATCTTTCAGGCATTGCCGGTGCGGTCGGGCAGACCATACAGAAGCTATCCACCCTCTCGATTCTTTGGGTCGGTGCCTATCTGGTCATGGACGGCGACATGACCGTCGGCCAGCTGATTGCCTTCCAGATGCTCTCCGGCCGGGTCATCACCCCAATCCTGCGCGTCGTCCAGCTCTGGCAGGAATTCCAGCAAGTCTCGCTCTCCGTCGAACGCCTCGGCGACATCATCAACACCAAGCCCGAGCCCTCGCTGAATCCGGGCAAGACCAGCCTGCCGCAGATCGAGGGGGCCATCCGCATGGAAAGCGTGCGCTTCCGCTATAACCTCGACGGCCCGGAAATTCTGCGCAACTTCTCCCTGGACATTCCCGCCGGTACCACCATCGGTGTGGTCGGCCGCAGCGGCTCGGGCAAGAGCACCCTGACCAAGCTGCTACAGCGTCTCTACATCCCGGAATCCGGGCGCATCCTCATCGATGGCATTGACCTGCAGCAGGCGGACCCGATGTGGTTGCGCCGCCAGATCGGCGTCGTCCTGCAGGAGAACTTCCTCTTCAACGGTTCCATCCGCGAGAACATCGCGATCCACATGCCGGGCGCGCCGATGGAGCGCATCGTCGAAGTCGCCAAGCTCGGCGGCGCCCATGACTTCATCCTGGAACTGCCGCACGGCTACGATACTCAGGTCGGCGAACGCGGTACCGCACTCTCGGGTGGTCAGCGTCAGCGCGTCGCGATCGCCCGGGCGTTGCTGGCCAACCCGCGCATCCTGATCTTCGACGAAGCCACCAGTGCGCTCGACTACGAGTCCGAACGCATCATCCAGGGCAATCTCAACCGCATCTGCCAGGGCCGTACCGTCTTTATCATTGCCCACCGTCTCTCCACCATCCGCCATGCCGACACCATCCTGGTGGTGGACAAGGGCGAACGGGTTGAGCAAGGCAGCCACGCGGAACTGATGGCCAAGCACGGTCTTTACCATCATCTCTTCTCGCAACAGGATGCGCCCACGTATGCAGTGGCTTAAAGGCATCCGGCGCCACCCACAAAAGGCAGAAGCCTCCGCTGCGGCGGATCGGGCTGCGCCCGGCACGGACAACGTCCGGCCGTTCCGTAAGCCAGCTCGTCCAACCGGCCAGGACCTGACAACGCTGGAACGCGAGTTCCTCCCACATCTGCTGGAGATCGAGGAAACCCCGCCCTCGCCGACCCAGCGCAAGCTCTTGTGGACCATTCTGGCGCTCGTCGCCGTGGCGATCGCGTGGGCCTACCTTGGCAAGATCTCTGTGGTGTCCACCGCCCAGGGCAAGTTCATCCCCGACGGCCGCGTCAAACAGATCCAGCCAATGGAAACGTCGGTGGTCAAGGCAATCCACGTCAAGGAAGGCCAGCATGTCGCCAAGGGCCAACTGCTGGTCGAGCTCGATCCGACGATCAATGCCGCCGAACTCGACAACAATGCGCGTCAGCTCGAGATCAATCGTCTTGATCAGCTGCGTTTGCAGGCCGAGCTGGGCAATGCCGCGCGCGTTCCCCCCTCTCTTCCTGTCAGTGGATCGATGAATAGAGCACAGCCCGACGAGAGCGGGAGTTCATCGCCTCGCCCGCAGACCGCTTCTTCCGATCCAAACCTGCTCGCCCTCGAGGAGAATCTCCGCAGGTCGCGCCTCTCGGCGTATCAGGCCAAGCTTGAGCAGGCCAAGGCCAGCGTGGCGGAGAAGCAGAGCGCCCTCGCCGCGACACTCGCTACCGAGCGCAAGTATGAAGAGGTGACAACGCTGGCCAAGGAACGAGAAGAGAAGGCGCGTCCCTTGCTCGATACCGGCGCAATCTCTCGCATCGACTACCTGCAGCTCAAGCAGGAACTGGTGTCGAACCAGAACGACCTAGCGTCGCAGCACAAGCTCGTCGAACAGGCGCGCCATGCCGAAACGGAGGCCAAACATCAGCTCAATGAAGTTCAGCACAGCCGTAATGCGGACATCTATACCAATCTGGCGCAGAAGGTCTATGACGCTTCGGGGCTGACCGGCAGTGTCGAGAAGGCGCAGTTGTTGTATGCACTCAAGTGGCTGCGCTCCCCGGTGGATGGGCTGATCCAGCGCATCGACATCAGTACCGTCGGTGGTGTGGTGACGCCGGCACAGAACCTCGTCACCATCGTGCCGGACGGCACGCCGCTGATCGTCGAGGCGACGCTGTCAAACGAGGATGTGGGCTACGTCAAGGTCGGTCAGGATGTGGAGATCAAGGTGGATACCTTTCCCTTCCAGAAATACGGCACGCTCAAGGGCAAGCTGGTGTGGGTGAGTCCGGATGCGGATGAGAATGGACCGGCCGATCCGGCCAATCAGAACGCGAACGGCAAGCCGTCGCCGGATCCGAAGGCGAACAGGTCGTCCTATACGTACAAAGTGCATGTGAAGCCGGAGCAGACAACTTTCGTCGTGGATGGCAAGGAGAAGCCGATCCAGGCGGGGATGACGGTGCAGGCGGATGTTTCGACGGATCGGCGGCGGATTATTGAGTTCTTCCTGGCGCCGGTGATCAAGTATTTGGATGAGGGATTGACGGTGCGGTGAGGCCATTTAGCGATAAGAATAACTTACGAATGGGAGCAGCAAGCATGAACTATCGACCTAACAAACTGGAATTTCGCGATTGGCGAGTGATGTGCGTCTGGTTTCGAAGAGGGCTTTCTAGGTCGTTGCGAACTATCATTCCTGATGATGCGACAGCCGTTCGACTAGCACGGGTCTTTTATGTCATTTGTTCTCCGTCGGGTAACCCAGATGGTGGACACTTTGTCTCAGACAAGGAGCGTGTCTCAACGCAGCGTCCTATGCGCAAAGGAGCACTCCACCTCATCGTGAAAATAATCGCATCGTTTCTCTTTCTGACCACGCCAAGCTCCTCGCCTTACGCGAGTGATAGCAGAATTGATTTTTCTCAGTTACTTAGAAGCCTTCCGCCCATCAAGGCGGCAACGGTCATTTTATTGGATCCTACGACGAAGTTCAGGCAAGGGTTGAGTGAAACCGATTTTCGAGTATCGGGCTGCAAGTATTTCACACAGGATGCATCGCAGATTACCTCACTAGTTGATCTCATTTCACATAGCGCTGTAAGAGCATCCGCCGCAGCGGAATATCCATTTGAGACGCGGGAGGGCGTGTTTCTTACACTAGTAGATGATACGGAGGTTAAGTTTCTCTTAAGCAGGGAGTTTCCAAATGTCTCCACTGTCGAAGGTACCTTGAGGCAGCCCACAAAATATGAAGCGCAACGCTTTGTCGTCAGCAAAGCGTTGTTGCATAACCTATACGATTGGGCAAAACGCGCGGAAGACATGCCGGAGAGCGTTTTCACGTTCAAGCGCCGCCAAGCCTGCGGGGAATTTATAAAGAATCTCAAATCTCGTCTTGATTAGCCACAAAGTTCAGCAGGCTCATATGGTGAGCCTGGTGGAGTGAAGAATGGGCGCATCTTGAGCGAAGGAGATGCGCGATGGGAATCAACAAAGTGCAGTTTCAGAAGGGCTTGTCGATGGTGCAGTTCATGGAGCGCTACGGAACCGAGGACAAATGCCACGCTGCGGTGGTAGCGCTGCGCTGGCCCAGCGGCTTCGTCTGCCCCGAGTGCGGCGAGACGCGCCATTGCACGTTTGAACGGAAGGGGCTGACGTACTGGCAGTGCTCGGCATGCCGGGAGCAGACGACGGTCATGTGTGGGACGATCTTCGAGGCAACCAAGCTGCCGCTGACCACCTGGTTCTTGGCCATGCATTTGCTGACCCAGGCCAAGAACAATGTCTCGGCCCTCGAACTCAAACGTCATCTTGGAGTGCGGTACAAGACCGCCTGGCTGCTCAAGCACAAGTTGATGCAGGTCATGAGCGAGCGGGAAGAATCGCGTCAGTTGGATGGGCGTGTCGAGATTGACGAGGCCTACTTCGGCGGCGAACTCCCAGGCGGCAAGAGTGGGCGCGGCTCGCAGACCACGCTGTCGTTCATCGCAGCGGTGCAGACCACCGAGACAGGACATCCGCTGCGGGTCTGCCTGAAGAAACTCGAATTCACCAAGGAAGCGATTGCCGAATGGGCGAAGACGGCGCTGGCCGCCTCGGCGCGGGTGGTGTCGGATGGGCTGTGGTGCTTCAAGGCGGTCACGGCATCGGGGGCAACGCAGGAGCGAATCGTGACCGGCGGCGGCGCAGCCTGCGTCAAGCTGGAGCAGTTTCGCGCCGTCAATACCTTCCTCGGCAATCTGAAGACCGCCTATTCCGGCACCTACCATGCCTTCGACTTTGCCAAATACGCTCATCGCTATCTTGCCGAGGTCCAATATCGTTTCAATCGTCGTTTCGATCTGTCGTCTATCCTGAAGCGCTTGCTGGTCGCGGCGGTAATTACGCCACCGCGGCCGGAGCGGTTCTTGAGGGCGGCTGAACTTTGTGGCTAATCAGGTC
>CAZCPD010000222.1:0-5170 GCA_964500425.1 uncultured Rhodocyclaceae bacterium | reverse complement strand
GGATGAAGTTGGTGGTGCCGTTGATGATGCCGGCGATCCACTGGATGCGGTTGGCCGTGAGGCCTTCGCGCAGTGCCTTGATGATGGGAACACCACCGGCGACAGCCGCTTCGAAACCGATCATGACGCCCTTGGCACGCGCGGCGGCGAAGATCTCGTTACCGTGCTTGGCGAGCAGCGCCTTGTTGGCCGTGACGACGTGCTTGCCGTTCTCGATGGCCTTGAGCACCAGATCCTTCGCCACGCCGCAGCCGCCGATCAGTTCGACGACGATGTCCACTTCGGGATCGGCAACCACGGCGAAGGCGTCGTCGGTGAGACGCGCCTTGTCCTGCGTGATCTTGCGCGCCAGATCAAGATTCTTGTCGGCGACGACGCTGATGCGGATCGGGCGACCGGCGCGGCGGGTGATTTCCGCCTCGTTGCGCGTCAAGACCGTGAATGTGCCGCCACCGACGGTGCCGATGCCGAGGAGTCCTACGTTGATGGGTTTCATTGTTGTTCAGTGAGGAGTGAGGTGTGAGGAGTGAGGAGCCAGGAGTGCGGTGGGCTGTTACGCCTCACACCTCACCCCTCACGCCTCACGAATTTCAGGTGCCGTGCCGCTTCCGGTAACTATCCAGGAAGCGCGCGACGCGACCGAGGGCTTCGGTCAGGTCGTCGGTGTTGGGCAGGAAGACAACGCGGAAGTGGTCGGGACTGGGCCAGTTGAAGCCGCTGCCCTGGACCAACAGCACACGTTCCTGTTGCAGCAGTTCGAGGATGAACTGCTGGTCATCGTTGATCGGGTACATGTGCGGATCGAGACGCGGGAACAGGTACATCGCCGCCTGCGGCTTGACGCAGCTGACGCCGGGCATGTCGTTGAGCATGGACCAGGCGAGATCGCGCTGGCGGCAGAGGCGGCCACCGGGCGCCACCAAGTCGTTGATACTCTGGTAGCCGCCCAGCGCCGTCTGGATGCCGAACTGCGCCGGCACGTTGGAACACAGGCGCATCGAGGCGAGCATGTTGAGGCCCTCGATGTAGTCCTGGGCGTGGCGCTTCTCGCCGGAGACCACCAGCCAGCCGGCGCGGAAGCCGGCGGCGCGGTAGTTCTTCGACAGGCCATTGAAGGTGATGCACAGCACGTCCTCGGCCAGCGAGGCGATCGAGGTGTGCGTCGCGCCGTCGTAGAGCACCTTGTCGTAGATCTCGTCGGCATAGATGATCAACTGGTGTTGGCGGGCGATCTCGACGATTTCCTTGAGCAGATCGACCGGATACAGCGCGCCGGTCGGGTTGTTCGGGTTGATGATGACGATGGCGCGCGTCGTCGAAGTGATCTTGCTGCGGATGTCGTCGAGGTCGGGCAGCCAGCCGGAACCCTCGTCGCACAAGTAGTGGCGCGCCTTGCCGCCAGAGAGGCTGACCGCCGCCGTCCACAGCGGATAGTCGGGCGTCGGCACCAGCACTTCGTCGCCGGCGTCGAGCAGCGCGTTCATCGCCATGACGATCAGTTCGGAGACGCCATTGCCGATGTAGATGTCATCGACCTGCACGCCGGCGATCTTCTTTTCCTGCGTGTAGTGCATGATCGCCTTGCGCGCGGCGAAAAGCCCCTTGGAATCGCTGTAGCCCGAGGCTTCCGGCAGGTTGAGGATGACGTCCTGGATGATCTCTTCCGGCGCGATGAAGCCGAACGGCGCGGGATTGCCGATGTTCAGCTTGATGACGCGATGGCCCTCCTCCTCCATCTGCTTGGCGCGCGCCAGCACCGGGCCACGAATGTCGTAGCAGACATTGGCCAGCTTGGCTGATTTCATCACGGGTTGCATCGGGTCAAACCATCCTTCCTGAACTTCCGTTTCATTCCTTCTCCCCTGGCATGGGGAGAGGGGGCGGCGCACAAGGTCGCCTTCGCACGGCGGCGAAAAGATATAATCTTACCGAAGCCGGCGGCATGCCGCAAACGGCTTCACGCGTGCAGGCGGGTTCCCGAGCCCTTGAGCCTGCACTGTTTTTTTCGCCACCCCGCCCCAAAACCCGATGAAACTGCATCGCGACCTGAATATCGGCCAGAACGTCGTCACCGCCATCGGCGAAGGCTATGTCGACATCAACGGCTTGCGCCATGAAACCAGCCTGCTGGTGTTGCCGCAGCATCTCAAGAAGGAATGGGGCGCGGGCGGCTTCGAGACGCTGGACGCCGCCGACTTCCGGCCGATCATCGAACTCGGCAGCGAAATCCTGCTCTTCGGCACCGGCCGCCGCCAGCGCTTCCCGCAACCGGCGCTGCTGCGCGAACTGATGGAGGCGCGCATCGGCATCGAGGTCATGGACACCGGCGCGGCCTGCCGGACCTTCAACATCCTCGTGGCGGAAGGCCGCAAGGTTGCCGCCGCCTTGCTGATCGAGCGATGACCGATCGCTACTCCACCGGCCGCCGGCTTGGGCCGGGGCCGCTGCTGCTCCTGCTGAGCCTGTTCGCCATCCTCTGGTTCGGCACGCTCGACTACCGTCAGCTGATCAATCCGGACGAAGCCCGCTATGCCGAAATCGCCCGGGAAATGGTCGCCAGCGGCGACTGGGTGACGCCACGCCTCAACGGACTCAAGTACTTCGAGAAACCCGCCCTGCAATACTGGGCCACGGCGACCGCCTTCACGCTGTTCGGCGCCAACGAATGGACGGCGCGGCTGTGGAGCGCGCTGTGCGGCTTCCTCGGCATTTGCGCCACCGCCCTGGCCGTGCGACGGCTGTGGGGCGGCAGCGCCGCGTTTCATGCCGGCGGCGTGCTGGCCGGCAGCCTGCTGTGGGTCATGACCGGCCACATCAACACGCTGGACATGGGCGTCAGCTTCTTTCTGGCCGCCGCCATCTTCTGCTTCGTCCTGGCGCAGCATGACGAAGCCACCCCGCGCGAGAACCGCAACTTCATGTGGCTGGGCTGGCTCGCCCTCG
Source organism: uncultured Rhodocyclaceae bacterium (assembly GCA_964500425.1). Lineage (GTDB taxonomy): Bacteria > Pseudomonadota > Gammaproteobacteria > Burkholderiales > Rhodocyclaceae > Sterolibacterium. The sequence continues at coordinate 2,227 of CAZCPD010000222.1, read as the reverse complement.
GCCTGGCAACGCTCAGCAAGGGCCTGATCGGCCTGGTGCTGCCCGCCGCCACGCTGGTCGCCTACTCGCTCTGGCAGCGCGATTTCGCCATCTGGCGCCGGCTGCATCTGCTGACGGGGCTGGCGCTGCTGCTGGCCGTCACGGCGCCGTGGTTCATCGCCGTATCGCTGGACAATCCCGAGTTCGCCCGCTTCTTCTTCATCCACGAACACTTCGAGCGCTTCCTGACCAAGGTGCATGATCGCTACCAGCCGGCCTGGTACTTCATCCCCATCCTGCTGGTCGGCATGCTGCCCTGGCTGGTTTCGATGTTCTCGATGCTGGGCGGCGCCCTGCGGCGCGACGCCTCCAGCCACTTCCAGCCGAAGCGTTTCCTGCTGCTCTGGTGCGTGGTGGTGTTCGGCTTCTTTTCCGCCTCCAGCTCCAAGCTGCCGACCTACATCCTGCCGCTGTTTCCCGCGCTGGCGGCGCTGATCGGCGCGCACTTCGCCGAACTCGGCCGACGCAACCCGACCACGCTGCGCTGGCACGCGCTGCCGATCGTCCTCCTCGCCGTCGCCTGCGGGCTCGGCGCACCGCTGCTGCTGCGCCAGGGCGGTGACCCTGCGCGCGCCGAACTGTATGCGGCCTACCTGCCCTGGCTGCGCGTCGCCAGCCTGCTGCTGTTCGGCGGCGCCTTGGCGGCGTACTTTCTCGCCCGTCGCGGCCGGGGGCACGCCGCGACGCTCGGCCTCGCCGCCGGCGGCTTCCTCTTCGCGCAGCTCGTACTGCTCGGCCACAACAGCTTCGCCCCGACCAACTCCTCGGCACAGATCGCCGCGCGCATCAGCGACCAGGTCCGTCCCGACGCGCCGTTCTTCAGCGTCTACCAGTATGACCAGGGGCTGCCCTTCTATCTCGGCCGCACGCTGACCGTCGTCGCCTTCCAGGGCGAGCTGGCCTTCGGCATGCAGCAGGAACCGCGCAAGGCCATCGCCGAAATCGCCGCCTTCGAACAAGCTTGGCGCGCCGCGCCTGACGCCTGGGCGGTATTCGAACCGGATGCCTTCGGCCACTTCGAGAAGGCCGGTCTGCCCATGCGGGTCATCGCCCGCGACCCCCGCCGCGTCGTCGTGAGGAAACCATGAATCCCGTCAGCTTCTCGCTCATCATCACCGGCGTGCTGCTCAACGCCGTTGCCCAGCTGCTGCTCAAGGCCGGCACCAACGCCGTCGGCCATTTCGAGTTCCATCTCGACAACCTCATTCCCGTCGGCCTCAAGCTGGCCTTGCAGCCCTACATCCTCGGCGGCATGGCCTGCTATGCGATCAGCCTCGTCGTCTGGATCATGGCGCTGTCGCGCGTCCCCGTCAGCATCGCCTATCCGATGCTGTCGATCGGCTACGTCATCAACGCCTTCGTCGCCTGGCAATGGTTCGGCGAGGCGCTCTCGGCGCAGAAGCTGCTGGGCATCGGCTTCATCGTGGTCGGGGTGTATGTGGTTGCCAGATCGTAGTCGAGAGTAGAGAGCCGAAAATGGAGAGTCGGGAGTTCCTGCCGTTTACACGGCCTTCAGTCGATGAAGAGACGATCGCCGAGGTCGTGGCGGTGCTGCGTTCGGGCTGGCTGACGAGCGGGCCGCGCGTCAAGGCGTTCGAGGAGGCACTGTCGGCGCATTGCGGCGGCCGTCCGGTGCGCGCCTTCAACTCGGGCACGGCGACGCTGGAAGTGGCGCTACGCCTGGCGGGCATCGGCGCGGGCGACGAAGTCATCACCACCCCGCTGACCTGGGTCGCCACGGCCAACGTGATTCTCGCCGTCGGCGCCACGCCGATCTTCGTCGATACCGACCCGGCGACGCGCAACATCGATCTTGCCGCCATCGAAGCCGCCATCACGCCACGGACGCGCGCCCTGATGCCGGTCGACCTGGCTGGCCTGCCGGTGGACCGCGAGCCTCTCTACGCGATCGCCCGCAAGCACGGCCTGCGCGTCGTCGAGGATGCCGCGCAATCGTTCGGCGCCACCTCGCACGGCAAGGCCATCGGCGCCACGGGCGACTTCGTCTCGTTCAGCTTCCACGCCAACAAGAACATCACCACCGGCGAAGGCGGCGCGCTGGTGCTACCGGCCGACGTCGATCCGGCCCTCTGCGAGCGTCTGCGCCTGCAGGGCGTGCGGCGCTTTCCCGATGGCGGCATGGACGTCGATGTGCTGGGCGGCAAGTTCAACCTGACCGACATCGCCG
>CAZCPD010000221.1:0-5197 GCA_964500425.1 uncultured Rhodocyclaceae bacterium | reverse complement strand
CTTCGTAGATCGACAGTTCCAGCATCTTGGGGTCGACCATGATCAGGCGCACGTTCTTCGGCTCGGACTTGTAGACCAGCGAGAGGATCATCGCATTGACGCCGACCGACTTGCCCGAGCCGGTGGTGCCCGCCACCAGCAGGTGCGGCATCTTGGCCAGGTCGGCCACCACCGGCTGGCCACCGATGTCCTTGCCCAGCGCCACGGACAGCGGTGAATGCATGCCATGGTAGGCCTGCGAGCCGATGATCTCCGACAGCCTGACGATCTGCCGCTTCGGATTGGGCAGTTCCAGCGCCATGCAGGACTTGCCCGGCACCGTCTCGACGACGCGGATGCTGACCAGCGACAGGGCGCGCGACAGGTCCTTGGCCAGGTTGACGATCTGGCTGCCCTTGACGCCGACGGCCGGTTCGATTTCGTAGCGCGTGACGACCGGGCCCGGATAGGCCGCCAGCACCTTGACGGTGACGCCGAAGTCGGCGAGCTTGCGCTCGATCAGGCGCGAGGTGAATTCGAGGGTTTCATTGTCGGGCAGGTCGTCGTTGCTGTGCGTCGGCTCGTCGAGCAGATGCAGCGGCGGCAGCGCGCCGCCCGGTGCGTCGAAGAACAGCGGTGCCTGGCGCTCTTTCTCGATGCGTTGCTCGATTTTCGGCGCGCGTGGAATTTCGAGCGGTTGCGGCTCGATCTTGATTGGCGGCAGATCCTCGATCTTCTTGCGTTCAACTTCGATCACTGCCTCGCGTTGCTGGGCGATGTTGCGGCCGATGCGGCGGTCCTGCCAGTTCTGCCAGAGGGTGCGCGCGCCGTGCATGCCGAGTTCGATCAGTTTGCCGACACCTTCGGCGATGCGCAGCCAGGAGAATCCGGAGAAGAGGCTGATGCCGGCGGCGAACACCGCCATCAGGATCAGCGTGCCGCCGCTGTAGCCGAGTTGCGTGGAGGCGAGCCGGCCGACCTCGTGGCCGAGCATGCCGCCCGGGGCCAGCGGCAGGGCGGCTTTCAGGCTGTAGAAACGCATCGCCTCAATGCCGCAGCTGCCGACCAGCAGCAGCACGAAGCCGATCAGGGCGATCAGGAAGGGGCGTCGGTCGCGTCGCGGTATGGCCGGGACGAGCCTGTCGAGACGGCGATAGCCCCAGGCGACAGCGAACATCAGGAACAGCACCAGCCACCAGGCGGAAACCCCGAACAGATAGAGCAGAAGATCGGCCAGCCAGGCGCCAAAGCGGCCACCGGGGTTGGCGATGCGCTCGGTGGTCGCGGCATGCGACCAGCCCGGATCGCCCGGCGCGAAACCGCCGAGGATCAGCATCAGATACAGCGCCAGGGCGCCGAGCAGGAGCCAGCGCGCCTCCTGGAGCAGGGCGGCGATCTTTTCCGGCAGGGGCTGGTTGGAATTCAGTTCCGCCACGTCAGCTCCGGCGCGGCACGAACGGCAGCAAGGGATTCAAGGCAAACATCGGGCGATTATACCGGCGCGGGGTAGCGGGCAGGATGAAACAGGAGAAGGACGGTGGCGCAGGGCGGTCGAGATGTGACCATGGCCCAGCAGGCGCTGGATGGTGTGCAGGTCTACGCCGGCTTCCAGTAGATCGAACATGGATTAACGCTGGTCACCTGCATGTAACGGGTGCGTTAATGCAAGACCGAACCCCGGCTTTGCGGTACCATCAGGATCAGCGTGCCGCCGCTGTAGCCGAGTTGCGTGGAGGCGAGCCGGCCGACCTCGTGGCCGAGCATGCCGCCCGGGGCCAGCGGCAGGGCGGCTTTCAGGCTGTAGAAACGCATCGCCTCAATGCCGCAGCTGCCGACCAGCAGCAGCACGAAGCCGATCAGGGCGATCAGGAAGGGGCGTCGGTCGCGTCGCGGTATGGCCGGGACGAGCCTGTCGAGACGGCGATAGCCCCAGGCGACAGCGAACATCAGGAACAGCACCAGCCACCAGGCGGAAACCCCGAACAGATAGAGCAGAAGATCGGCCAGCCAGGCGCCAAAGCGGCCACCGGGGTTGGCGATGCGCTCGGTGGTCGCGGCATGCGACCAGCCCGGATCGCCCGGCGCGAAACCGCCGAGGATCAGCATCAGATACAGCGCCAGGGCGCCGAGCAGGAGCCAGCGCGCCTCCTGGAGCAGGGCGGCGATCTTTTCCGGCAGGGGCTGGTTGGAATTCAGTTCCGCCACGTCAGCTCCGGCGCGGCACGAACGGCAGCAAGGGATTCAAGGCAAACATCGGGCGATTATACCGGCGCGGGGTAGCGGGCAGGATGAAACAGGAGAAGGACGGTGGCGCAGGGCGGTCGAGATGTGACCATGGCCCAGCAGGCGCTGGATGGTGTGCAGGTCTACGCCGGCTTCCAGTAGATCGAACATGGATTAACGCTGGTCACCTGCATGTAACGGGTGCGTTAATGCAAGACCGAACCCCGGCTTTGTTGGCTCCTTGTGCAAAGATGTATTTTCTACGAGGTCGATCCGCACTCGGGGCCGGGCTCGTCCAACAAACGGTTCAGATCGTGGCTGCGCACGATCTAACCTTATTCGTTAGCCATTTTCACCACGGCGACGACCTCCCTAAAGAAGAGTGCGCGTAGCGATTAAACGCATTCACCAACTGCTGATGATCGGGCTTCAAGCCTGAGACATCTAGCGAAATCCTCTTACGGAACCGGCTGGGGCTATTGGTAAAAATGACTTCCAAGAAGATGAACGGAGCATCCCCCGCGTAGCGAAGGCGGAAGGAGGCAACCTCAGACCAGCGGCGTTCGAAGCGAGAAATGAAGCCGTGGTAGGCGAAGCCCTGTTCAGTGACTACAAAGCGGGGCGTGAGCCTAAATAGCTGACTGATGGAATATGCTGCAATGCCGGCGCTGGCGATAAACAATAGACCAATGAACGTTAGCGCCCACAGAGGGAATATCTGGTATTGACAGAGCGCTAGAGCCATAAGCAGTGAAGATACCGCCCCAAAGATGGCCATGACCACATAACCAATGCGACCGTAAAGCGAGACGCGGAACACGGTGGATGTCATGTGGCTAACGACGCTGTAGAAAAATAGTATTCATCCGCACATTTTGCTGTGAACCAAATGGAATATCAAGGATCGAAGATCCGACGAATCCCTGAAGGCAGCCGATGGCCCGCTACAAGCAGATGGATACCAGCCCGCGATTCCTTGCCGTCGATCTTGAACGGCAGTGACTGCCCGGCACCTTCGAGCTCGCGCTCTGTCACCTGATCGATAACGCCCTCGACCTGACGGGCTTCGATGCGCGCTACCGCAACGACAGCAGCGGCGTCAGCGCCTACCCGCCGGCCATGCTGCTCAAGATCGTCCTCTACGCCTACAACCAGGGCATCGTCAGCTCGCGCGCCATCGAGCGCGCCTGTCGCGAGCCGGTCACCTTCATCGCCCTCAGCGGCGATAGCCTGCCGCGCTTCAGCGATACCCGCCCGCCTGACTGCCGAGGATCGTTTCGAGGTCTTCCTTGCGGAAGGACTTCCAGCTCATGTCCGGATTGACCAGGGCGATGGCGTCGGCGCCGGGGAAGTCGAAGCTGAGTTGCAGGCATTCGCGTAGCGGCAGCGCGGCGCAGGGTTGTTCCAGGCGGCGGTGATCCGGGGTGGTGTAGAAGACCAGGGTGACGAGTTCGCCGATGCGCTTGGCTTCGAGTGGCCAGTCGACGGCCTTGCCCGAGGACAGCGGCCCGCTGCCGCTTTCAGGCGAGCGGTTGAAATAGACTTCCGTGTCGAGGAAGGGGCGCAGGGCTAGGCCCGTTTCGCCGGGGCTTGCGGGCTGGGCGATGTATTCGGCGAGGTTCATGCGATGCTCAGAGTCTTGTTGCAGCCGCGGACGGCGCGATGTTGCGATGTTTCGGGAAATACTGAATAAGTCCGTTCGCATTGAGCCTGTCGAAATGCGCGCGCGTTAATTCCAGGGCTTCGACAGGCTCAGCCTGAACGGTGGGTACTAATTCGTCGCTTCCTGCGGTGTTTCTCAGGCGCCGCCGCCTTCGATGCCTTCGCACAGCCAGATGCAGCCGTCGTCGGTTTCCTCGATCAGCCCCTGTTGCTGCAGGTCGCGCATCACGCGGCTGACCATTTCGCGCGAGGCGCCGATGGTCTTGGCGATGTCCTGGCGGGTGATGTGCTTGGTGACGACCTTGCGGCCATCCCTGGTTTCCGCCATGTCCAGCAGCAGGCGCGCGACGCGGCCGAAGACGTCAATCAGGGCGAGGCTCTCGATCTTGCGGTCGGCCAGGCGCAGGCGCTTGATCAGGCTGCGGATGATGTAAAGCGAAACGTCGAAGTTGGTCGCCAGGCAGCGCTTGAAGTCCTCCTTGGCGATGACGACCAGATCGCAGGCCTTGGTGGCGACGACGGTCGCCGAGCGTGGATGGTCGTCGATGGCGCCCATCTCGCCGAACATGTCGCCGTGGCCGAGTTGCGAGAGGATGACCTCGCGGCCCTCCTGGTCGCACATCTGGACCTTCAGGCTGCCGGTCAGGACGACGAAGATGTTGTCCGTAGTGTCGCCGGCGTGCACGACCTCGGTGTTGCGGGGAACACGGTGGAGGTGCGCATAGCGGGCAATTTCCTCGAGACGCTCGTTGCTGAGCGTCTCGAACATGGGCAGGGTGCGCAAGGCAGTGATCGAAACGGGCATCGTGGGACGCATGGTTCCTCCTCCTGAAGTATCGGCAACGTCATTTATAGCCCTGTCGTTGGCAAGGTCATGCAGCCATTCGACACGGCGGTTTTATTGATACGGCAAAGTATAATCTTTCATTGCCCAATATTTCCAAGGAACCCAACATGACGACCCGCCACGCCCGTCTTCTGATCCTCGGCTCCGGTCCGGCCGGCTATACCGCAGCCGTCTATGCCGCGCGCGCCAACCTGCAACCGGTGCTGGTGACCGGCCTGGCCCAGGGCGGCCAGCTGATGACCACCACCGAAGTCGACAACTGGCCGGCCGATGCAGAGGGCGTGCAGGGTCCCGAGCTGATGGATCGTTTCCTCAAGCATGCGGAGCGCTTCAACACCGAGATCATCTTCGATCACATTCACACCGCCAAGCTCACCGAGAAGCCGATGACCCTGATCGGCGATTCCGGCACGTACACCTGTGATGCGCTGATCATCGCCACCGGCGCCTCGGCTCAGTATCTGGGTCTGCCTTCCGAGGAGGCCT
>CAZCPD010000220.1:0-5236 GCA_964500425.1 uncultured Rhodocyclaceae bacterium | reverse complement strand
AGGGAACATTGGCGCTGCCCGCGCCGTTCTTCTCGGTGGTGTTGCAGTTGCCGGGAATCGCACAGAACTGAAACTTCACATCGTAGGTCGTCGCGGTGGACAAACCGGAAACGGTAACCTGGGAAACAATATTGGTGGTTGGGTTGGGCGAAGCGACATTCCAGTAGGTTTCGCCGCTGGCGCCGGGAGTCAGTGTCCATAAATGGTTGGCATTGTTGGCGAGATCGATTGAGGAGTCGATGCCGGCGCCCAGCAAGGGTATGACGGCGCTTGCGCCTGCCATGAGTGTCCCCGTATTGGAGCCTTGCTTGGTCACCGTGATATAGGTCTGGCCATCGGCGTCATGGACCGGGAAGACGCAGGTCTCGGTCGCTGAACTCTTGAAATTCAGTTGCAGCCAGGCGATGCCGCCGATGGCGTCGGCCTTGTCCGTCACATAGCCGCTGCCCAGGATGGGATAGGCGGCGCAGTCGCTGTAGATCTTCAGCGTGTAGCCATTGACATCGATGAAGCCGCTGGTCAGTTTCAACTGGCCGGTGACGATCGTGTCCGCCAGCAGTTTCACGCCGGCCGGATTGTTGATCTCAAGATTGGTGAAGGTCGTCTTGGAGCTGCCGCCTATCGTCTGTTGCGAGGTGCCGTTGAAGATCGTCCAGCCCCTGCCGTCGCAGGTATCCGCGCATAAAGGACCGCAACTGTGGGTGTTGGCGCCGACCCAATGGGCGCAATTCCATTCCGGCAGGTTGTTGTTGGTGAAGTTGCCCTTCACCGTCAGGTTGTAAGTGGCCGAGCCATTCGAAAAGAACAGGCCGGCGTCGCCATTGGCGCCGCCCTGGATGGTGAGGGCGCCCACGGTCGCATTGGCATCCAGCGTGATCAGGTGATTGGCGTTGATCACCGCATTGTCGCCGGTGGCGGGGGTCGTGTCGGTGTTGCAGGCGGCGTCCCAGGATTGGGTGTCCGACCAGGTGTATTGGCACGTGGCTCTTTCCCAGGCTGGCACGTAGCCGCTGCAATTGCCAGGACCGTACTGGACCCCGGAAACGAGTGGGGCCGCGATCGTGCTGCAGGTGACTGCGTTGGCCGGCGAGATCGCACCCAGGCCGCCCAGGCAGCCCAGCGCCGTCATCGCGGCAAGCTGCTGAACGGTTCGCTTGAGACTGGATTTCAGGTGAGTAAGCTGGTTCATGATCCACCCTCCGATCGTCGCTTGGCAACTGACGGATTGCCTTGAACTGCGTGGGGGCATCCCGGCCCTGGTCGCGACGATGGCGGAGCGGAATGCGATGGTGCGCTGGCCGAAAAGTTTTCTTCTTCTGTTCGACGAATCATGAGGATACTCAACCGTTGGCTCACTGAACGTGAAAAATGTCACACCCTCCGCACGGGATTGCCGAGTGGCGGAGGAGGCGGCATGAAATCCCGTGGGTGGCGCGAGCTGCCTGACTGCGGAAAAAATCAGTCAAACGTTCGACTTACAAGGCGCAAGATTAACATTACCGGGCCGATCCAGGCCAATCCAGGCCATTTTCCCGGAATGACACCGGCTGAACGAGGGGTGGAGGTTCGCAGCGACCGGCCCGCTGCTGAAAGGCGCCTTGATGGCCGGTCGGCGGGGTGGCGCGGGTTCAGCGGACCTGGTCAGGTGCGGAAGCCAGCGTGGCCTTGTGCCCCTTGAGCCAAGCCCCGACCAGGCTCCTGCCGTCAAGCAGCGCGGGGCGCGCTCTTCCCCAGGCTTCGATGCGCGGCAGGGCATAGGCGTAGCCGATGTCGACGATTTCGCGCAGGTGGCCCCAGTCGAGGAAGTCGTAGGCGTCGAGTTGTGGATTGAGATAAAGGTCGGCGAGCTTGTGGGCGCTTTCGATTTCCTTGCGGCTGGCCAGGGTGGTCAGCTTCATGATGACCTGCGAGATGGTCGGCGCCGGGATCGGCGTGCGACCGGGGAATAGACGGCTCTGCAGGTATTCGAGGGTGCCTGGGACGCTGTCGCGGGCCAGGCGGTATTCCTGCTCGACGGCGAGGTCGACGGCGATGACGTGGCCCTGCATGCGCTCGCGCATGTAGTCGACCGGCAGGTTGTTGAGCACGCCGCCGTCGATCAGCAGGTGGCCGTCCTCGATGGCGGGCGGCAGGATCGCCGGTAGCGATACGCTGGCGCGGATGGCGCGCCAGAGCGGGCCGCGCTCATGGACGCGCACCTGGTTGGTGGTCAGGTCGCTGGAGACGGCGAAGAAAGGCAGCCAGAGATCCTCGATGTCCATCGGCAGGTACTTGCGCAGCACGCGGTCGAGGCGGTCGCCGCGGATCATCGAAATGATCGGCAGGGTGTAGTCGCCGAGGGGGTCGTCGTGCGTGAAGGCGATGCGCTGTTCCTCGATGATCTCCTCGTCGCTGAGGCCGCGCGCGACGCCGGTGGCGGCGAGCGCCCCGAAGCTGGTGCCGCCGACGGCGTCGACGGGTATGCCTGCTTCATGCAGTGCGCGGATCACGCCGAGGTGGGCGAAGCCGCGCGCGCCGCCGCCGGCCAGGACGAGGGCGACGGTGTTGTCCGAGAGGAAGCGCGCCAGCCGCGCCATGTCGGCATGGACGCCGAGGCGGAGGTGGTGGTGGCGCGCGACCTGGCGCGGCTTCAGCCATTCGCGGGTGCCTTGGGGCAGTGCGGCATGGCGCTGCAACAGCACCAGATCGACTTCCGCATAGGCGCCGTGGCGTTGCATCTCCTCGATCAGCCAGTCTTCGAACGGCGTGGGCTCCGGCGGCCGGGTGGCGTCGGCGACGAGGATGATGCGGTCGGCGTAGCCGTAGCACTTGCGGGTCCACGCGCTTGGTTCGGCGTCGGCTTCGAGGATGACGTAGTCGTAGGAGCGTTCGCAGTCGTCGAGGAAGCGGCCATAGCTGGCGACGGTGGTGGTTTCCGCGCGGGCGCCGAGGCGGGCGGCGACGCTGCGCGAGTCGAGCTGCAACACCGAGCCGAAGCGCAGCAAGGCCTGGCGCAGGTTGCGGCTGAAATCGGCGCGGGCAATGCTGTCGTGCAGCGGGACGAGCATGATGGTGCGCGTGCCTGGGCGCTTGCCGAGGTGGCCGTGCACATGGCTTTGCGTGCCCGTCAGGCGGGCAATGATCATGCGCGCGATGCGCGAGAAAACGTCGGGGTGCCTGGCGATCAGGGCGTCGAGGTCTTCGCGCTGCAACATGCCCAGGGTGCTGTCGCGCACTGCCTGAACGGTCGCGGCGCGCGGTGCGCCGGTCAGCCAGGCCATTTCGCCGACCACTTCGCCGGGTTGCGGATGGGCGATGACATGTGTGCTGCCGTCGGCCTGGCGCACGGCGACCCGGAGGCGGCCGGTGAGGACGATGTGCATGCTGCTGCCGCCCGCGCCCTGGCGGTAGAGGGTGTCGCCGACTTCCAGATGGACGAGCTGGATGTGGCTCAGCAGCGAGGCGAGGGTTTCGTCGTCAAGCGGGCCGCATAGGTGCAGCAGGGCTTCGCGCAGGGTATCGACATGGTGGCCGATGCCGGGTGTGTCGCTGTCGGCCGGCGTGGCGTTCATCGCTTCATGAGGCGCGGTTCAGCGCACCAGGCTCACCCGGCGCATCCGGCGCACCCGGCGCGAACAATGTCGAATCGCCGGCGCCGGCAAGCGCGACGAGTTCCTGATTGCCTTGCAGGTGATCGCGCGCCGCGGCGGTCAGCAGGATGCCGGCGTCGGCCGGCCAGGGGTTGTGGGCGAGGGCGTGCAGGGCGTCGACGGCTTCGCCGACGAGGTCGTAATTGAAGTGCTCGGCCTGGACCAGGCCGCTCTCGACAGCGCCGCGGTGGATGTAGATGCGCACGGCAGCGTTGCCGGCGGCGCCGTGGTTGCGCAGATGGGTCTGTAGCTCCTTGGCGGCGGCAAGCGCCGCATCGCTGCCATCCTCCTTGTCGCTGACCGCCAGGTAGCGGTGGTTGCTGGTCTTGACTCGCTCCAGGCCATGGCGCGTGAAGATCTCGTCGCAGGCGCGGAAACATTCGGCCAGCTCGCCGAGGCGAGCCTGGGCGAAGTCGGCGAGCAGCAGCGTGGCGCCGTCGAGCTGGCGCGTGGTGATGACGCCCTGGGTGCGCAGCTCGCGCGCGGCGATCGGCGGCAGGACGGCGAGCAGGGCGCGTTCGGCGCGGCGGTTGCCGATCTCGGCGGCGTTCTTCTGCGCCTGGAGTTCGACGCAGCGGCGCTGGAGGCTGCTGGCATGGCGAAAGATGACGCCGGAGGTCAGGAAGAAATACGCCAGCAGCAGGCAGTAGGCGAGCAGGTCGAGCGTCGGGTCCTGGATGTCGAGCCCATGGGCGTAGCGGGAAAAGGCGCCGGAGATGACCAGCCCGACCAGCATCACGAGGCCGCCGAACGCGGTGAGCAGCGGTCCGCCGATCGCCATCCAGTTGAACAGGTTGATGACGAACATCACCAGACAGGGCAGCGTGGCGAAGCCGATTGCCGGCATCACCGCGCCGACGTAGAAGCCGTCGATCAGCAGGTTGATGTTGCCGCGTCGTTGCCGGCCCTCGCGTGCGCCGAGGAACAGGCGGCAGACGTGGGGATAGGCAGCGCCGAACAGCAGCAGGAAGACGTTGACGAGGGTGAAGCCGGTGTACCGCGTGGTGACCAGCACGATGCCGAGCACCATGCCGATCAGGATGATGCGGATGATGTAGAAATGGCCGGCCCTTGCCAGCAACGACCGGGCGTTGTGCGGCAAGGCGCCGACCGCGGCCATCAGCGGGAGTTCCGGCGCGGGGCGCGGTGGTCAGGCAGCTTCAGGCGCATGCGGCTAGTGGCCGGAGGAAAAGGCGACATCCAGGCCCGGCCAGGCGACGAGCAGGGCGTGCCTGAATTCGTCCTGGATGCGTTTCAACGCGACGTCCGAGTCGGCCTCGAAGCGCAGCACCACCACCGGCGTGGTGTTGGAGGCGCGCGCCAGACCGAAGCCATCAGCATATTCGGCGCGTACGCCGTCAATGCAGTTGAGCTCGACGGCGCCGGGAAACAGGCTGTCGCAGTCGCGGATCAGCGTGTCGACCAGGGTGTGCGGCTCGCCTTCCTTCATCTTGATGTTGAGCTCGGGCGTCGACAGGGCGTCGGGCAGATGCTTGAGCGGCCAGTTGGCGTCCTGCCAGCGCGAGACGATTTCGAGCAGACGGGCGCCGGCGTAGAGGCCGTCGTCGAAGCCGTACCAGCGTTCCTTGAAGAAGACGTGGCCGCTC
>CAZCPD010000219.1:0-5247 GCA_964500425.1 uncultured Rhodocyclaceae bacterium | reverse complement strand
GACGATGCGATGCCGGACATGACCGAGAAACCCGCCTGCGAAGACCTCGCCGCGCGGCTCAACGCCGACTGCCAGTGCGTGTCGCTCGATCGCGCCGCCCTGCACCGCGAGCTCGAGAACGCGCCGGATGGCGCTTCGCTCGTGGCGATGATCGAATCCGACCGGCCGCACCTGTTCTCGGGCTCGGCCGTGTTCGTCAGCGAAATCAACATCCGGCGCATGGCCGAGCTGATCGCCGCGGTCGAAAGCGTCATCGCATTGCCGGCATACATCGAGCACGTCCTGGCCTATGCGCCGGAGACGGCGCGCCATGTGCCGAAAGCGCGCGGCGTCTTCCTCGGCTACGACTTCCATCTGCCGGCCGACGATGGCGGCTGGCCGCAGCTCATCGAGATCAACACCAACGCCGGCGGCGGTCTGCTCAACGCCCTCCTGGCGCGCGCCCAGCAGGCCTGCTGCGACAGCGTCAGCGCGGTCCTGCCGGGCATGGTCGAGGGCGACACGCCCGAGCATCTGTTCATGGAGATGTTCCACGCCGAGTGGCGCGCGGCGCGGCCGGACCAGACACTGCGGACCATTGCCATTGTCGATGAGACGCCGGCGCAGCAATATCTCTATCCCGAATTCCTGCTGTTCCGCCAGCTCTTCGAGCGCCATGGCATCGAGGCGCTGATCTGCGCGCCACGGGAATTCGCCTGGCGCGACGGCGCGCTGTGGCATGAAAGCCGGCGCATCGATCTGGTTTACAATCGCCTGACGGATTTTTCGCTGTCCGAGTCCGGCAATGCCGCGCTGCGCGCCGCCTGGCAAGCCGATGGCGCCGTGATCACGCCGCATCCCCACGGCCACGCGTTGTACGCCGACAAGCGCAACCTGATCGCGCTATGTGATGACGCGCTGCTGGCGCGCTGGGGCGTGCCGGCGGAAACCCGGGCGCTGCTGGCCGCCGGCATTCCGCAGACCGAGCGCGTCGATGCCGCGCATGCCGCCGACCTCTGGGCGCGGCGCCGCCAGTTGTTCTTCAAGCCGGCGAGCGGCTACGGCTCGAAGGCGGCGTATCGCGGCGACAAGCTGACGCGGCGCGTGTTCGAGGAAATCCTCACAGGCGGCGCCGACTATGTGGTGCAGGCGCTGGCGCCGCCCTCTTCGCGGCAACTGAGCGTGGCCGGGGCGCCGGCCCACCTCAAGCTCGACCTGCGCAACTACGTGTATGACGGCCGCGTGCAGCTCGTCGCGGCGCGGCTGTGGCAGGGGCAGACGACCAACTTCCGCACGCCCGGCGGTGGCTTCGCACCGGTGCTGGCGGTGCCGTGCAAGGATGTTGCCGGTGCGGCAGGATTGGCGCCGGTCCGATGAATGTGAACTTATCCAGATGCAACTGAGACGATGAAAGTATTTGGTTTCGCCGGCTATTCCAATTCCGGCAAGACGACGCTGATCGAGATGCTGATTCCGCGCTTCGTCGAACGCGGCCTGCGGATTTCGCTGATCAAGCATGCCCACCACGGTTTCGACCTCGACCGGCCCGGCAAGGATTCCTATCGCCACCGCGAGGCCGGCGCAACCGAAGTCTTTCTCGTGTCGAGCAAGCGCTGGGTGCTGATGCACGAACTGCGCGACGAGGAGGAGCCGTCGCTGGAGCATCAGATATCGCTGATGGCGCCGTGCGACCTGGTGCTCGTCGAAGGCTTCAAGTACACGGCGATTCCGAAGATCGAAGTTCATCGGCCGGCCAACGGCAAGCCGCTGCTCTATCCCGAGAACCCGAACATCATCGCCATCGCCACCGATGCGCCCCTGGAGGCGCCGCTGCCTGTGCTGGATCTCAACGACATCGACGCGGTCGCCGAATTCATCCTCATGCAGGTGGATCTGAAATGAGCCTGCTCGCCTTCGACGAGGCCTTGCGCCGGCTACTTGATCGTGCGGAGCCTGTCGCCGAAATCGAGAATGTGCCGACGGAGGCCGCGCTCGGCCGCGTGCTGGCGCGTGCGCAGATTTCCGCCATCGCCGTGCCGGCCAACGACAATTCCTCCATGGACGGCTACGCCGTGCGCTGCGCCGACGTGCCGGTTGCCGGCACGCGCCTGACGGTTGGCCAGCGCATTCCCGCCGGCAGCGTCGGTCACACCCTGGCGTCCGGCACGGCGGCGCGGATCTTCACCGGGGCGCCGGTGCCGCCTGGCGCGGACGCGATCGTCATGCAGGAGATGTGCGAGCACGTGCCTGGCGGCGAGTTGGGCAGCGAGGTCGGCAGTGTCATCGTAAATCACGTGCCGAAGTCCGGCGAGTGGATACGCCGCGCCGGCGAGGACATCGCGCGCGGCGCGCAGGTGCTCGCCGCCGGCACACGTCTGACGGCGCCGCAGCTCGGTCTCGCGGCATCGATCGGCCTCGGCGAACTGCCGGTGTTCCGCCGCCTGCGCGTCGGCCTGCTGTCGACGGGCGACGAACTGGTCATGCCCGGCACGCTCGCGCCCGAGGCGCTGTCGCCCGGCGCAATCTTCAACTCCAACCGCTTCCTGCTGCTGGGTTTGCTCGAACAGCTCGGTTGCGAGGTGCGCGACCTCGGCGCGATTCCGGACGATCTCGGCGCGACGCGCGCGGCGCTGCGCAAGGCCGCCAGCGCATGCGACCTGATCCTCAGCAGCGGCGGGGTTTCCGTCGGCGAGGAGGATCACGTCAAGGCGGCGGTACAGGCCGAGGGCGCGCTGGACCTCTGGAAAATCGCCATCAAGCCCGGCAAGCCGTTGGCCTTCGGCCATGTGCGTCGGGAAGGAGCGGGCGGTGTCGGCGAGGCGGCGTTCATCGGCCTGCCCGGCAATCCCGTCGCCAGCTTCGTCACCTTCGCCATGCTGGTGCGGCCCTTCATCCTCAAGGCGCAGGGCGCCGCGAGCGGCGGCAATGTTCCGCGTGTGCTGGCCGTGCCGGCGGCGTTCGACTGGCCGAAGGCCGACGCGCGGCGCGAGTTCCTGCGCGTGCGGCTGGATGCGAACGGTGCGCTGGCGCTGTATCCCAACCAGAGCTCCGGCGTGCTGACCTCGGTCGACTGGGCCGACGGCCTCGTCGACAACCCGCCGGGCAACCCCATCCGGCGCGGCGACACGGTGCGTTTTCTGCCATTCGCCGAATTGCTAAACTGAAACGCCGATCCGCTGTCCAATGTTGCAAACGCACCGGATCGGAATGAAAAACCGCAAACCCTCCACACGTTACCCATGAGCCTGAAGATCCTTTATTTCGCCAGCCTGCGTGAGGTGCTCGGCGCCAGCGGCGAGCAACTGCCGCTGCCGGCCGGCGTCGCCACCGTCGCGGCGTTGCGCGAACATCTCGCCGCGCGCGGCGATGCCTGGCGCAAGCTGACCGAGTCGAAGAGCTTGCGCGCGGCAGTCAATCAGAAGATGGTCGATGCCGACGCCGCGATTGCGGACGGCGACGAGGTCGCCTTCTTTCCGCCCGTCACCGGAGGTTGAGATGAGCCTCTGGTCCGTCAGTGTGCAGCAGCAGCCCTTCGATGTCGGCGCGGAGATCGCCGCGCTGGGCGGCGGCGACAGGGGCATCGGGGCCATCGCCAGTTTCGTCGGCCTGGTGCGCGACATGAACGAAGGCGACAGCGTCAGCAGCATGACGCTGGAGCATTATCCCGGCATGACGGAGCGTGCGCTCGAGGAGATCGTCGCCGAGGCGCGCGGCCGCTGGGAGCTGATGGGCGCGCGGGTGATCCACCGCTACGGTCCGCTGGATCCGGGCGATGGCATCGTGCTGGTGATCGTCGCCAGTGCACATCGCGGCGAGGCCTTCGCCGCCTGCGAATTCATCATGGACTTTTTGAAGACCCGCGCGCCGTTCTGGAAGAAGGAAGTCGGCGCCGGCGGCCCGGAGAGCGCCCGCTGGGTCGATGCCCGCGATTCGGACGATACCGCAGCGGAGCGCTGGAAAACCTAGATAGCCTCCCCTCGCCCGCTTGCGGGAGAGGGGCCGGGGAGAGGGCGTGGGTTGCCGCAATCTCCCCAAATTCAGGCTTGACGTCGCTTTGCGGCCTGCGACTTCGACTCTTCCGTGGAGAAGGTCGTTGCCGAGGCCTTGGCGAACTGCTCGAAGGCGTTGGTGACGGTGCTCATCGCCTGCGTCATCGCCTCCATGACATTGGTGTTCTTGCCGGGCAGGGCGCCGAACATCGACTGGAACGAGGACATCATGTCCTTGCCGCCGCTGGTGAATTGTTCGGTGAGCAGATGGGCGAACTCGGTGCGCGAGGCATTGCCGATTTCGGCGATCTGGCGTGCCGCTTCCATCATCGTCTGGGTGGTTTCCTGGGCGTACTGGGTTTGCAGGGCGAGCGCCTTTTGCGGGTCCTTGGCGGCGGTCAGTGCCTTGGCGTTCTCGACGCTGTCCTGAAACAGCTTCTTGGCGATTTCAACCTGCAGGGCGACGATGCGCTGCGAGTTGTCGAGCGACATTTGCGCCAGTTTCATGCCTGCTTCCAGATTCTTGCGCTGCAGCTCGCTGATTTGCTCGGATTTCTGGTACATGATTGCTCCCTGTGAATTAAAACGGATGAATGAAAATATTTTCTGTGAAGCCGGGGCAAGTCGAAGATTACGGCGCGGCGCGGCGATGCCGCTGTCGCCAATTTCCGAACCTGATTGCTGGGCGTCGAATCAGACTGAAATTTCAGTCTAGCACTTTCTGTGCGCTGCACAACGAACGATTGTTTGAATGCGGCATGGATGGTGGCCAAGGGAACAACGCCCGTCAGCATCGACAACGCTTCCTCCTTCGATGGCATGCGGAGAAGGCCGTGGATAAAGGCTCTCAGGCCATTGTGTCGCTGACCTGTCGCTGCCATTCGATGGTCTTTTCGACGGCGGCGCGCCAGTGCGCGAGCAGCGCGGCGCGGCGGCGGTCGGACATGTCGGGTTCGAAGCGCCGTTCGCTCATCCAGAGGCTGGCGAGGTCGGCGGGCGAATGCCAGAAGCCGATCGCCAGGCCGGCCAGATAGGCGGCGCCAAGGGCGGTGGTTTCGGTGATGCGCGGGCGCACCACGGCAACGTCGAGGATGTCGGCCTGGAACTGCATCAGCAGGTTGTTGCGCGCCGCGCCGCCGTCGACGCGCAGTTCGCTCAGCCTGACACCGGCATCCTGCTGCATGGCTGAAAGTAGATCGGCGCTTTGATAGGCGATGGCTTCCAGCGCGGCGCGGGCGATGTGGGCGCGATTCGTGCCGCGGCTCATGCCGAACAGGCT
>CAZCPD010000218.1:0-5256 GCA_964500425.1 uncultured Rhodocyclaceae bacterium | reverse complement strand
GTCTCGATGCGCACCAGGAACACCGCCATGCCGGGAATGACCGAGATGTAGGCGAGGAAGATCGGGAAGTCGTAGATCACCGAGGCGTGCAGCGGACCGATTACCGACTGACCGGTGGCCGGGTGATACCAGAACATCAGCTTGTCCACCCAGATGCCGAGGTTGAACATGAAGCCGGTGGCCATCAGGCTGCGGTACATGGCGCCGCGCTGCCAGATGTCGAAGGCGATAAAGCGGTCGGACGGATAGTTGCGATAGACCAGCCAGAGCATGCCCATCAACAGCACGAAGTGGCCGAGCACGAAGCCGAGCAGCAGGCCCTCCATGTTGAGCAGGTAGCGGAAACCCATCGCCGCGGCCACCGTCACGCCATAGCCGAGAATGAAGATGTAGAGGATGGCGCGGTACTGCTTCATGCCGGTGAGGAACACCGTGGCGACCCAGATCGACGACATGATCGCCAGGCCCATGGCGAACAGGATGCGGTAGAGCACCGTCTGCTCGGGGAAGAGGAACAGCACGCAGGGCAGCGCGCCGAGGATGCTGATGCCGGCCGCGAACAACAGCAGGCCGTTGAAGTTGGGCAGGATCGCTGCGTCGTCCTTGATGAACAGCCGGTCGGCGACGAATCGGGTGAACGACAACTGGACGATGCCGGTGATGATCAGCGAGATCATGAACAGATAGGTCACCGTCACCGTGAACTGGGCGATCAGCAGATGCGGCACGACGATGCCGAGGCTCATCACGCCGACCAGCATGATGCCGAGGATGGACAGGATCCATGGCCCCGAACCGATGATGCCGGCGTAGGAATAGGCCTGCAGCAGGCCCGCGTAGGACTGCTTCTTCAGCAGCTTTCGGAGTTCGAAACCTATGCCTGCCATGCGAAGTTCTTCTCGTAAAGCTCGCGGTATCGCTCGAAGAGCAGATCCTGCGAATAGTATTTTTCGACGCGGTCGATCGCCGCCTGGCTCGCCGCCGCCCACGCCGCGGAATTGGCGAGCAGAGCCAGCGCACCGTCGGCGAGCGCCTCGGGATCGGCGATGCGCACCACCCGACCAGCCGCGCCCAGTTCGGCGTCTTCGCCGGGCAATCCATATACCAGCTGGCGACAGGAGCCGACATCGGTGGTCAGCGCCGGCACGCCCGCGGCGAATCCCTCCAGCACCACCAGCGGCAGCGCCTCGCTGATCGAACTGAGCACCACCAGGCTAACCTTGGGCAACAATTCCGTCATCTGCTGGAAACCGAGAAACTTGACGCGCCCCTCGAGACCGAGGAAACGCACCAGCTCGCGGCATTCGTCGACATATGCGGGATCCTCGTCGAGCGGTCCGGCGATCCAGGCTTGCGCTTCCGGCAGATGGCGGCTGACCTTGCGCATGGCCCGGATGAAGGTCTTGACGTCCTTGATCGGCACGACGCGGCCGATCAGACACAGCACCGGCGGCGGCGCCGCGGGCCGCTGCGTGCGCAACGGCCGGAACTTGCCGAGCGGAATGCCGTTGGGAATGTTGCGTGTGCGCGCTTCCGGCGCGCCGTCGAGAAGCTGGCGTTGCCGATTGGCCTCGTAGAGCGCGACGATGTCGTCGGCCGCCTGGTAGGTAAGGTAGCCGAGATGCTCGAAGAAGCGGATCCACAGCTGGCGAAAATAGCTGATCTGCGAGGGATCGCGCTCGAAGACGTTGCGGTTGTCCTTGACCCACTGCGCCTGGTAGAGGTCGATCTTGCGTTCCTTGACGTAGATGCCGTGCTCGCTGAGCATGAAGGGACGCGGTGCGCGATGCTTGAGGATGGCGCCGAGCACACCGGCATAGCCGGTGGAAACCGAATGATAGATGCGCGCCCGGGGCGCGCGTTCGGCCGCCTCGCGGAGTACCCAGAACGGCGCATGGATGGTGCGCACGGTCCAGAAATAATCGACGAAGGAGGGATCGGTCGAGTTGCGCCGATACGACTTCTTGATGAAGTCCCAAGCCTCGCGGCTGTGCAGGAAAACGTCGCGATCGAGCTTGCCGCCGGGCGTCGCCTCGTTCATCAGGCTGGCAAAAAGCGCCGGACATTCGGCATGACCGAGCTGGCCATTGAACAGCTCGTGCATGCGTTCGACGCGCGGCATGATGTCGGGATCGGCGCTCCGCGGCGCGGCTTTGACCTTCTCCGCATGGGGCGCCGCCTGTTGATAGAGAAACACCGTCTCCAGATGCACCAGGTTCTTCGGCAACTCGTAGCGCATCGGACCATAATCCTCACGCCTGCTGCCGATGAAGATGGCGCCGAAACGCAGCTCGGGAAAGCCGCGGACGATTTGATCGACCCAGCTAGACACGCCGCCCGAGACAAACGGAAACGTGCCCTCCAGCAGCAGGAGCACATCGACGGCATCGGCGCGCGGGAGCATGGGATCGGCCGGATCAGAGGTGGTGGAGTATGCGGTGGTCACAGAAATTGAAGACGCTGTCGCGTCCGGTCCAAAGATCGACGATGGCCTGCGCGCGCGGCGACAGGCGGTCATAGACGCTGGCATCGACGTGCCCCGTCCACAGTGTCACCACGGCCCGCGTGCGGCCGGAAAGCTCGAGTTCGGAAAGCCGCTGCATGATGCCATGCACATACTCGAAGCGACGGTTCTGGAAGGCGATCTCGGCCAGATAGGGCAGCGCCGAGGCTTCGGACATCCCGCTGGAAACGGCATGGCCGATCGCCACGACGGCCTCGTCGTACTCACCTTGCGCCATCAGAATGCGGCCACGCAGGAAGTGCAGGCCGCCATCGGCCTTGTCGGCGCTCGCCAACGCCGCATCGGCATAGCGGCGCGCCTCATCGAGCATGTACTTGCGCAATTCGCCCTGGGCGAGCGAGGCGTAGATCAGCTCCCAGTGCAGTTCGGCGAGACGCCGCAGACCGCTGTAGCGCTGTTCCTTCGTCAACGGCCTCTCAAGGTTCAGCCGCTCGTGGTGGATGTGCTCGGTCAGCAGCTTCTCCTCGGCGTCGAGCATGCCGAAAGCGACCAGACGCACGTCGTCGGCTTCATCACCGAGCAAATCTTCGAGTATCGGGTTCGCCACTCGCTGCGGCACCGCTTGCAACGTCAGCAGCGACTTCATGCGCACGCTCTCCGGCACGCTGGCGCCGAGACGCACGCGAATCGCTCCCTGCCCGGCGCGCGTCGCCTGCTCGGAACGCACGTCGTATTCGGGCAGACTCACCGACAACGGCGTCGCCATCAGCGGCTTGACAGTGTCGCGGCGCAGGGTGGTCTGGACAATCAGCAGCACGCCGATGGCGCCGATCACCGGCGCCATGAACGCGAAGCAGAACAGCAGAAGAGCCACCGGCAGTCGCGGCTGACGATAGCGCAAGGGCAACAGGAGCCAGGTTGCCACCGCGAGAATCGCGCAGCACAGGGCATGCAGCGACCACACGGCGGCGAACGCAGCGCCGCTGTACTCGAGCGGCAACGAGCCGATGAACAGACCGAGATCGGCGAGGATGGCTCCCCAAGCCCAATAGAGCGACTTCATTTGCCGACGATCCCCGCCAACGCCTCGAGCGGATCGCCGCTGGCGAAATTGATCGAGCGGATGTCGACATTGAGCATTTCGAAGCTGGCGCCGAACCGTGCCTTCAACCAGCCGTTGATGCGTTCGAGAAAGCCCTCCTTCGCCGACACCGAAGCGAAGGGCATCAGGACGATGATGGCCGGCTCGCCATCCACCGTCGTCTCCCAATAAAGGTCGAGACCGCGCTTGATGCGCATCAGCTCCGAAGGCATCTCCAGGCGCCGCTGGCCGCGGAAGATCAGGACCACGACATGACTGGAGATGTTGAAGCTTTTCTGCATGTACATCAGGCGACCGAGCTCTTCCGCATACATTGGCGGAACGTCGGGCAACCGCTTGCCGATTTCGCTGGCGACCGGCGCCGCGGCGATGCAGTCCGCGTAGTAGGCGAGGATCACCGACATCATCTGCAGATTTTCGACGTTCAACGAGAAGAACGGCAGTTTGCTGACGGCCAGCACGCCGACAACTTTGTTGTCGCTGGTCACCAGCGGCGCGATGACCAGCTGGTTCGAGTTGCGCTCGAGCGCCAGGTCGAAGCCGGCGATATGCGCGAGGTTGCGGGTGTCCATGGCCAGTTGGAAAAGTTCGTCATCGGCCTTGAGCGGCAGCGACTCGCCGAGTTCGCCAACCATCTCACCCGGCGCAAGTCCCGAGCCGTCGCCGTTGACCAGGTAAAGGCCGGCAGCCTCGATGTTCACATACTGGGCGAGCAGATGGAGCAGGCCTTCAGTTCCCGGCAGGGCGCCCGGCTTCGCATTTGCGTCGATCACCGCGGCGCGCAAACGCACCAGCGCATCGCGCAGCGAACCGGGCCGCGCCAGCATTTCCTGTTCGAGGCGGTCGTGCGACAGATTCAACAGCAGGTGCCGCCGCGTCAGACCGGAAAGCCGCTCGACGAGATACAGATTGGTTTCATCGATACGGTTCAACCGATCGCGCCAGACGTCGCTGAACTCGCCCCCGAGCAGGATCAGCAACGCGCCGGCAAAGAAGAACTCGCGCGGGAAGTCCGCCGCGCCATACACGCCGAAGGCGCTTGCGGCCAGCCACTCGGCGAGGATCAGGATGCCGCTGATCAGGCCGGGCAGCACCCCATAGCGGAGCGCCACCAGCAGCGGCGCGAACCACAGCCAGGGGAAGGAAGCCTTGAGCAACAAGGGATCCTGCGGACTCGCCAGCAAGGCGATGCCCATCGCCAACAGGGGAATGACGATGGCTTCGAGCCACTTGCTGCTGCCCGATGCCTCGGCGGCAATCAGTCCCTCCGCGATACGCTGTTGCCAGCGCGGCTGGGCATCCGTCGAGGGATTGGTGTTGGGTTGCGCCATGGGGATCAGTCAGGAATCGGAGTTCAACGCTTGGCCGCGCTGGTCGGCATGCTGGCCAGCAGACCATCCATCACCTTGTGGGCGACGACGGAAAGCGCCTCGCGGCTCCAGCCGCTCTTCGCGCCCGACGCGCTCCAGACGACGGCGCCATTGCTCAGGTCGATGACCTGCAGCGTCACGCCGACCGCCGGCTCGCCGTCGATGCCGACCTTGTAGCGCCACTCCTCGACAGCGCCCTGGAGGCCGTAGCGCGCGCCCTGCTCGCGCGCCCATTTCTGCGCCTCATCCACGACACGACGCTCGGACGGCTCGAACAGGGAATCGCGCGACAGCGTCGCCGGATAGCGGACGATGTTGGC
>CAZCPD010000217.1:0-5257 GCA_964500425.1 uncultured Rhodocyclaceae bacterium | reverse complement strand
GGCATGGGCGAGACCACGGCCACCATCGCCGCCGCGCATCCGCAGAACGACTATCTCGGCATCGAGGTGCACACGCCGGGCGTCGGCAGCCTGCTCAAGGAAATCGCCGAGCGCGGATTGAGCAACGTGCGCATCTGTCAGCACGACGCCGTCGAGGTGCTGCGCGACATGATCCCATTGGCATCGCTGGGCGGCGTCCATGTGTTCTTTCCCGATCCGTGGCCGAAGAAACGCCAGCAGAAGCGCCGGCTGATCCAGGCGCCGCTGGTGCGCATGCTTGCCGAACGCCTGGCGCCTGGCGGCTATCTGCATTGCGCCACCGACTGGGAAGAGTACGCCCAGCAGATGGTCGAGGTGCTCGGCGCCGAGCCGCTGCTGGAGAACGCCGGCGACCTGCCCGGCGGCTACGCTCAGCGTCCCGCCTACCGGCCGCAGACCAAGTTCGAGACGCGCGGCCTGCGTCTCGGCCACGGCGTCTGGGATGTCGTGTTCCGCCGCAGGGTTGTCTGAGCGTGCGCGCTGCCAGCCGTCGCCTCGCTGCCCTGGCCGGCATGCTGCTCGTCAGCCTGTGCGTCGTGGCCTGCGCCACGCTCGGCGGGCCGCATCAGGTCAATCTGCCGCTCGGTCGGCTGCAGGCGGGACTCGACAAGCACTTTCCGGTCGACCAGCGCATCTTCGAGATGTTCCAGATTCGGCTGTCGCAGCCGCGTCTGGCGACGCTGCCCGAGCAGGAACGGCTGTCCGTCGCCATCGCCGCGGCGGTGGCGACGCCGCTGACGCCACAATCGTGGACCGGCAGTCTGGTGCTTACCGGCAAGCTGGCCATCGACACCGCGCGCAGCGCCATCGTCCTGCGCGAGGCGCGTGTCGAGCGGCTGGCCGCC
The DNA here is from genome assembly GCA_964500425.1 of uncultured Rhodocyclaceae bacterium. GTDB lineage: Bacteria > Pseudomonadota > Gammaproteobacteria > Burkholderiales > Rhodocyclaceae > Sterolibacterium. Next base: position 4,373 of record CAZCPD010000217.1, on the reverse strand, counting down.
GACGGCATGGACGAGACGCGCCAGCGCCTGCTTGCGAAGACGGCGAGCCTCGTCGCCGAGCGCATCCTGCCGGAGATCGTGCTGTACACCTTCAAGGCTGACGAGCTGCGCCACCTCGGCACGCAATACCGGCCGATCGCCATCCGCCCGACGGCCGATGCGCTGCGCATCACCTTCGAGCCCGTGCGATGACGCCGCGACCGGCAGTGCGCGGAGACGGCGCATGCTGACCTTTCCGGCCAATGCGCGGGCATCGCTCAAGCTGCTGCAACTGCTCGACGATCCGGAGTTCCATCTTGACGCGGCGCTACAACTGGTGCTGGCCGAGCCGGTGATCGCCGCGCGCCTCGTGGCGCTGGCGAACTCCGCGATCTTCGCGCATCGTGGCGTCCGCGTCGAAAACGTCCGCGGCGCGGTCAATCTGCTGGGCATGAAAACCTTGCGCACGCTGGTTGCTTCGATCGTCGTGCGTCAGGTCTGCGGCGCCATCGCCGATCCGGCCTTGCGCGCCGAGGCCGATCAACTGTGGCGGCATTGCGCCCAGGTCGCCGCGCTGGCGAGCGTCATCGCGCGCGACGTCGCGCGCACCGATCCGGACACCGCCATGTTCGCCGGCATCGTCCATGAGGTCGGCAGCTTCTACCGGCTCTACCGCCACGACGGCGGCGCGACGCTGGCCGAAGGATATGCTGTGCTCAGTGCTGCGGCTGCGGCCGCCGCACTGACTCGCGACGTACTCGAAGTACTGATGGTGCCGCCGACCGTCATTGAGGCGGTGTCAGCGCTCGGCAGTGCGCAGCGGCGCGTCCCTCCCGCATCGCTCGCCGACAGCCTGCAACTCGCCAACGATCTGGCCACGGTCCGCTCGCCCTTCGAGGATCAGCCGGTGCTCGACGCCTCCATCGATTGCCCCGTCGGCGCGACCACCCTGCAGGCCATTCTCGCCGCGCGCGCCGAAGAGATCGCGGCGGCGAGCGAGGCATTGCTGGTCTAGGGCTTGTTCTCTGGCCTGTGGCGGCAGCCGCGTCAAGTGTGGAGGCTGGCGTTGATTTTCTTGTTATTTTCGGTCCCAAACGCGGCACCATTGCCGCCTGTCGATTTGCCAAGCCATGAACAAGAACGAAGCCTTCTCCCGCGTCCTGATCGACGCCCAACTCGCCGTCTTGGGGTGGAACGTACAGGATGCCAACAGCACCGGAGATATGCTGTTTTCGCTGGCCAACACTGAAGAACGCATAGGCGCTAATGCAATTGTCGAGGCGGCAAATGGAACGTCGCTGTTGCCAGAAAAGTTGTGGCGATCCGTGTGGGTGGAGCAGGTAGCGCCAATGCAGCAATTCGAATTATTTCACAAGCGAAGGTGTTCGATCTCATCCTGCCTGTCGCGGCTTCTGAACGACAGAAGATGTATTCAGATGTGGCTCTAGCCGGACGCGCCATCCTGTTTCAGCAATCCGCCGCCACCGCCAGAGTGCAAGAAGCCTTCAACACACTGCTGGCAAGTGTTTTCCCATGATGCGCTGGCTCATCGAACTTGTCGGGGAGCGGTTGGACACGGAGGAGTTTCCGTATTGGTTTCCCGATGGAGAGGTCTGCGCGGTTGAAGTTGATGGCAAGCACTATCTGACCGGGAGCGCCTTCGATCAATTTGATGATGGCGGCCCTGTCAGGGCTGCTGCGGCTGACGCACTCAAAGGGATGTCCGCCACCATATCGCTACTCTGGCCGGCTTTGGCCCCGCCGAGAGTTGGTTGCGTATTGCGTGAACACGATGACGGTAGTCGTGGTGCATGGGTCTTTGCAGAGATCGCTCCGTGTAGGGCCAAGTGGCATGGCGCAGTTATCGCTGTCGGTGGTGCTGCGCTGCAGAAGACGCAGGCCCAAGATCTACTGCGCGCCGGCCAGGCATCATCACACTTGCGAGAGGCGTTGGAGGTATGGTCGGACAGGTATCGCAGTTGGGGGCGGCTGCATCGTGTGCTCGAAGAGATCGAGCGACATCTCGGCCAGCAGGTCAATCGTGCGGACTTCTGCTCCGCCAACGAAAGAGAGCGCTTCACCCGTTCCTCCAACTCCTCCGAGGTGGCGGGGATCGATGCGCGTCACGCAAGTGGAAGATACGCTCCCCCTGACCGGCCGATGACCTTGGAGGAAGCCGAGGAATTCATCCGACAAATGCTCGATAAGACGCTTCGCGCAACGCTTTCCCGCTGACCGCCCGTGGGCCTGTCACTTCCAGAGGCGGGTGCCGGCTGACGGCGGGCCGTCTTCGGCCTACAATTGCGCCTATGGAACCGCTCAACGCACTGCGCTTTGCCGTCAGCGACCGCATCAACGATGCCGAGGTCGGGCCGAGGCACGTCCCGTTGAGCCTGCTGGGCGATTTCCAGAAGGATGTCAGTGAATTCCTGCGCGGCTCCGCTCGCGACGTTGATGCTTCGGAAGTGCTGGTTTCGGTTGAAGAGGGATCACTGGCGCTGGTTGCATCCGGCTTGATTGCGGCCACGACGCTGTGGGCTGACCTTGAGCGCCTTCAATCTCCCGACTCCCTGAACCTGATCGACGCCAAGCGCGCCGCCGTGGTGGAGCGCTGGCAGGCGGCGGCCCGCCTGAGTCCGCACCGCAAATACCAGGTTGCCGACACGGCAGCGGCGCGGGTCGGTCTGTCGGTCGATGCCTCAACGGATTTCCGCAGGGTCGATGAGGTGTGGGTGACGGTGGAGAAATACGTCCATGGCAAGGTGCTGGATTGGGGTGGCAAGACCAAGCCGAACGTCCATCTGGAAATGAGCGATGGCGCCGTCCTGAAAATTTCGGCAGCGCAGAAGCTGCTGGCGCAGGAAGAACAAAACCATCTCTACCGCACCGTGTTGCTGCACATCAGCGCCGAAGAGAACTTGCTGACGGGCGCCTTGCGCAATCCGGTACTGTTGGCCTTCGAGGCCCATCAGCCGGTCTACGACGAGGCCGAGTTCCAGCAGATGGTAAGGCGCGGCACGGCGGCATGGTCGGACGTTTCCGAAGCTACCGATTGGGTCGATGATCTGCGCGGGGGGAGGGCATGACGGCGTCGGTGTTGCTCGATACCGGCTTCCTGATCACGCTAGTCGACCGGAACCGTCCTCATCACGATACTGCCGCCAGGTATTACCGTCTGATGCTTGAACAGCAGGTGCCGATGTATTTTTCGGCGATCGTTGCAGCCGAGTTCGCGATCAAGCAGCCGATCACCGACCTGCCCTTGAAGCACTTCCGCTGCATTCCTTTCAACATCCCGCATGCGAACGAATCGGCGCGCCTATGGAATGCGCTCGGCCAGCGTGACGACGGCGACAGCCGCGCCGTGGTGCGTGACGACGTGAAATTGTTGGGGCAGGCTGCACATGAGTCCATCCCGTTCCTACTGAGCGAGGACGCATCGACACTATTCAAGTACTGTGAGCGTTTGCGGCATGCCGGAGTACTGTCCGTCCGGGCGATCAAGCTTGCTGATGGCTATGACGCTTGCGCCCTGCGGGTGGATGGGCAACGGGGACTGAATCTGGACGAATAGCCGCTCTCGGGCGAATAGCAGCCGCGGAAGCCGCGTGGCTGCGTGTGACCACAGAAAATCCCTTGAGGGGCTCTCCGCATAGCAATGCCCGGAGAGCCAATATCCATGCGCTTCTCCGGGCAGGCATTCGATCAACTCCGGTAGTCGGCGTTGATCTTCACGTAGTCGTACGAGAAGTCGCAGGTCCACACCTTGGCCTGCACGTTGCCGCGGCCAAGGTCGATGCGCACGACGATCTCGGCCGGCGCCATTTCGCGTGCGCCATCGGCTTCCTGGTAGCTGGCGGCGCGGCCGCCGTTTTCCGAAACCAGCGTGTTGCCCAGCCACAGCTTCACCTTCGTCACGTCGAGATCGTTGAGTGAGGCGTGCGCCTGCGCGGCGTTGCCGATGGCGGCGAGGATGCGGCCGAGGTTGGGGTCGGAGGCGAAGAAAGCCGTCTTGACCAGCGGCGAGTGGGCGATGGCGTAGCCGACGGCCTTGCATTCGGCATGATCGCGGCCGCCTTCGACGGCGATCTCGATGAACTTGGTGGCGCCTTCGCCGTCACGCACGATGGCCTGGGCGAGTTCGGCGGCGACGGCGGTGACGGCGGCGCACAATGCGGCGTAATCCGCGCTCGCGGCGTCGACGATCTCGGCATTGCCGGCGGCGCCGCTGGCAATGAAGACGAAGGAATCGTTGGTCGAGGTGTCGCCGTCGACCGTAACGCAGTTGAAGGAGGCGTCGGCGGCTTCCTTCACCAGCCGTTCCAGCAGCGCCTGCGAAATCGCCGCATCGGTGGCGACGTAGCCGAGCATGGTCGCCATGTTCGGCTTGATCA
>CAZCPD010000216.1:438-5272 GCA_964500425.1 uncultured Rhodocyclaceae bacterium | reverse complement strand
CTGGCGTGGCCGAGCATTTCCTGCACGGCGCGCAGGTCGCCGGAGGATTGCAGCAGATGCGAGGCGCAGGAGTGGCGCAGCATGTGCGGATGCACCTTCAGGCCGCTGCCTTGCGCCCATTGCGTGAGGCGCTGCTCGATGCTGCGCGGCGCGAGGCGGGCGCCGCGCTGGCTGACGAACAGCGCCGGTTCGTCGGGCGCCGCCAGTTCGGCGCGCCGCGTCAGCCATTCGCGCAGGGCGGCGAGCGCCTTCTCGCCGACCGGAACGATGCGCCTCTTGCCGCGTTTGCCGGTGACGGTGACTTCGCCGGCGGCGAGGTCGAGCGGGCCATCGCGGTCGAGCGCCGCCAGTTCGGCGAGACGCAGGCCGGAGGAATAGAACAGTTCGAAGATCGCGCGGTCGCGCAGTTCGAGCAGCGCGGCGTTAACGTTAACGTCCTGGTTCGCGCCGCCGTGGCGCTCTCCATCCAGCAGCGCCGCGCTCTGTTCGACGGAGAGCGCCTTGGGCAGGTCGCGGCCCTTCTTTGGCGGTCGCACGCCGTCGCAGGGGTTCACGCGCAACCTGCCGCCATCGCCTTCATGCCCGTTGCGCGCCAGCCAGCGATAGAAGCCGCGCCATGCCGAAAGCATTCTGGCGATGGTGCGCGGCGAGCGCCCGGCGCCATGCAGCTGCATGGCGCAGCGGCGGATGTCGTGGTTGGAGAGCTGGCGCAGCGCGGTGGCGGAGCTTGCCGCGCTGAGGCGCAGCAAGTCGTCGAGGTCGCGGCGGTAGGCGGCGAGGGTGTGGCGGCTGGCCTGGCGCTCGTACGCCTGAGCGGCGAGGTAGGCCTCGATCAGCGTTTGCGCGCCGCCGGGTTCGTTCATTCCTGCGCGGGTTCGAGGGTGCGCAGCACCGCGGCGGCGGCGAGCTCGCCGATGCGCGTCAGGAACATGGTGCCCATTTCCGGATAGAAGCGCTGCGCTTCCTCGCTGCCCAGCGTCAGCAGGCCGATCGTCTCGTTGCCGCGGCGCAGCGGAATCAGCGCCAGCGAGCGGACGCCGCTGCCGAGCCAGGCCAGCGCTTCGAGGCCGGTGCTCGGTCCGCAGTAGGGATGCTTGAGGCCGGCGGCGAATTTCTTGGTGTCCTCATCCGCCGGCGAGAGTTCGGTCAGGCCTTCGAGGGCGCCGATTTCCCAGAGGCGCAGCGCGACATGCGGCACGGCGAAGGCGCCGCCGAGATGGTCTTGCAGTTGATGCACCACGGCGGAGAACTTCTCGGCGCCGACGAGGGCGACGGTCATCTGGTGCAGTTTTTCCGAGATGGCGTCGTTCTCCTCGCCGAAGCGGATCAGCTCGGCGAGCTTGGCTTCGAGCTGCTTGGTGCGGTCGCGCAGCGCGCCGAGCTGGCGCTCGGTGATCGAGATGGCGCGGCCGTTGTGCGGGTCGGTGATGACGAGCTGCGCCAGCAGGTCGGCGTACAGATTGAAGAAATCGGGATGCGCCTTGAGGTAGGCGGCGACGTCGTTGGCATCGAGCTGGATTTTCATGACTGTCCTTTATTCGGGGAGTTCAATTTCGCCGGCAAACACCGTCACGGCGGGACCGGTCATGATGACGTGCGACTGGCCGCCGCTCCAGGCGATGGACAGGTCGCCGCCATGCGTCGTCACGCGCACTGGCGAGTCGAGCAGGCCGCGGCGGATGCCGGCGACGACGGCGGCGCAGGCGCCGGTGCCGCAGGCCAGCGTTTCGCCAGCGCCGCGTTCAAGGACGCGCAGGCGGATGGCATGACGATCGACGACCTGCATGAACCCGGCATTGACGCGACGCGGAAAGCGCGGATGCGCCTCGATCAGCGGGCCGTCGCGGCCGACCGGCGCCGTGTCGACATCGGTGACCACCTGCACGGCGTGCGGGTTGCCCATCGAAACCGCGGTGATGTCGATCGTGTGGTCGCCGACCTGCAGCGGTTGCAGCGGATCGGCGCTGTCCTGGCCGAGCGGGCTGTCGAAGGGAATCTCGTCGGGCAGGAAGCGCGGTGCGCCCATGTCGACGCTGACCTCGCCATTTTCTTCGAGACGCGGCGCGATGATGCCGGAGCGCGTTTCGACGCGGATCTCGCGTTTGTCGGTGAGCCCCTGCTCATGCACGAAGCGCACGAAGCAGCGCGCGCCGTTACCGCACTGCTCGACCTCGCTGCCGTCGGCGTTGAAGATGCGGTAGCGGAAATCGACGCCCGGTTGCGTCGGCTTTTCGACGATGAGGATCTGGTCGCAGCCGACGCCGAAGTGGCGGTCGGCGAGATGACGCGCCTGCGCCGGTGTGAGTTCGACGCTCTGGCGCAGCGCATCGATGACGACGAAGTCGTTGCCGAGGCCGTGCATCTTGGAAAAACGGAGTTTCATCGTGGGCGCGTGAAGAGTGAGAGGTGAGGCATCAGGAGAGTCATGCTAGCCGAGACGGTCGTTGAACGTAGTCGCGATTAGGCCGTCAATCGCGTTTCTTTTCATAGGGGCTGGGCTCGCCCGGCGGGCGCGTCTTGAAGCGCTTGTGCAGCCAGAAGTATTGCTCGGGCAGGCGCGCAACCTCGCTTTCGATGAAGGCGTTCATGCGCCGCGTGTCGTCCTCGATGCTCTCGCCGGGAAAGTCGGACCAGGCGGCGCCGATGTTGACGACATAGCCCTGGCCGTCCGGCAGCATCCGGGTGATGACCGGCAGCACCACGGCGTCGGCCATGCGGGCGAGGCGCGAGAGGCCGGTGATGGTTGCCGCCGGCACACCGAAGAAGGGCACGAAGATGGTGTCGCGCTGGCCGTAATCCATGTCCGGCAGGTAGTAGAAGGGCAGTCCGGCGCGCATCGCGCGCAGCGCCGGGCGCGTGCCTTCCTGGCGCGAGAGCAGTGTCGATTGGCCGAAGCGCGTGCGTCCCTTGTAGAGTGCGGCGTTGAACAGCAGATTCTTCTGGTTGGCGTAGATGCTGACCATGTCGCGCTCCAGCGTCAGGCGCGTCCAGCCCATGTCGAGCCCCACGAAATGCGGCACCAGCAGGATCACCGGCCGGCCGGCATGGGCGTCGAGATGCTCCAGCCCCTCGACGCGCACCAGTCGCCGCAGCCGCGCCGGCGAGGCCCACCAGAGCAGGCCGCGTTCGATGAAGCTGCGGCCGAAGGCGGCGAAATGGCGGCGCGCCAGCGCTTCGCGTTCGGCTTCGCTCCTCTGCGGAAAGCACAGGCGCAGGTTGGTCAGCGTGACGCGGCGCCGCTCGCGGCCCAGCGCATGCAGCAGCGCGCCGAGGCCGCGGCCCAGCGCGGCAAGGACGGGCAAGGGAAGGAAGTGCAGCAGCCACATCAGGCCGAGAGCGAGGCGCGTGATCATGCGGCGACTCCTCCTGGCGGTGTTGCCGGGGGCGTCGTACCGCGCGGTGTCTTGTAGCGGTTGTAGCCCCACAGGTATTGTCCGGGGGAAGCGCGGATCATGCGTTCCAGCGCGGCATTGAATTGACCGACGCGGGCTTCCAGCGTCTCCGCCAGCGGCTCGCCAAGCGGCTGCACGACGATGTGATAGCCGGCGCCGAAGGGCAGTCTTTCGGCGTGGATCAGCAGCACCACACCGGCGCTATCCGCCAGTCGTGCCGCCAGCGTCATGGTGTAGGCCGGCTTGCCGAAGAAGGGCGCCCAGACGCCCTCGCCATTGCCTGGCACCTGGTCGGGCAGGATGCCGACCGCTTCCTTGCGGCGCAGCGCTTTCATCAACGTGCGCACGCCGCCGAGGTCGGCGGCCGCAAGGTTGATGTGCGCACCCCGACCCTGTTCCATCAGCGGCTGCAGCCAGCGCTGCTTGGGCGGTCGGTAGAGCGCGGTGATCGGCTTGAACGAGGCGCAGTACTGCGCGGTGATTTCGAAGCAGCCCAGATGCGGCGTCAGTAACAGGATGCCGAGATTCTGTTCCCAGGCGGCTTCGACATGCTCCCAGCCGGTGACGCGCACCACCTGGCCGATCACTTCGTCTTGCGGGCGCAGCCAGATGAAAGGGAGTTCAAGCAGCCCCTTGCCGGCCTCGATGGCCGCCGTCAGGCGCACGGCGACCGCCCAGTCGCCGGCCAGCGCGGTGTTTTCCTTGAGGTGGCGGCGGTAGGTCGGCGAGGCGAGATAGACGATCAGGCCGAGCACGGCGCCGATGTTGTGCAGCACGGACAGCGGAAAATGGGAAAGCAGGCGAAAGAGGAATGCCATGGGTGATGAGGGGGGCGGAGTGATGGGCTGGGCGTGTGGGCGCGGGGTGGCGGGCGCGACAAACAGCGCCTCACGCCTTGCTCCGCACACCTCACTGGACCCTCCCCGTTTGACCGGAAAGGGCGAAAAAGGATAGCATTATCGCCTCCGCCGAGTTAATCAGGACAACTTGCAGGGCGGAATCCGGAATCCGGGGTTGGCTCCCTGGAGCATCGGAAAGACAAATTCTGCTAAAGCGTCGCCTGGTCTCCCCCCGGAACCTGCAGCGAAGCATTACTTGCTGAATCCGGGGACGTCATCATCAAGGAGTCACAGGCATGTCCAAAGAGTATCTCTTCTCTTCCGAATCCGTTTCCGAAGGCCACCCCGACAAGGTTGCCGACCAGATTTCCGACGGCGTCCTCGACGCCATCCTGGCGTCCGACACGAAGGGCCGCGTTGCCTGCGAGACGCTGGTGTCCACCGGCCTGGTGGTGATCTCCGGCGAGATCACCACGACCGCCCACATCAACTACATGGAAGTCGCCCGCGATGTCGTGCGGCGCATCGGCTACGACCATCCCGACATCGGCTTCGACTACAAGTCGTGCGCCGTGCTCACCGCCATCAACCGCCAGTCGCCAG
>CAZCPD010000216.1:0-428 GCA_964500425.1 uncultured Rhodocyclaceae bacterium | reverse complement strand
TCGACCAGGGCGCCGTCGACCTGGGGCTGATGTTCGGCTACGCCTGCAACGAAACGCCGAGCCTGATGCCGCTGCCGATCTACTATGCCCATCGCATCATGCAGCGCCAGGCCGAGGTACGCAAGGACGGCCGCCTGCCGTGGCTGCGCCCGGACGCCAAGAGCCAGCTCACCGTCCGCTACGTCGACGGCAAGCCGGTGGACATCGACACCGTCGTCGTCTCCACCCAGCACGGCCCGGACATCTCGCACGCCCAGCTTTCCGCAGCGGTGATCGAGGAAATCATCAAGCCCGTGCTGCCCAAGCACATGCTGACCGCCAACACGCGCTACCTGATCAATCCGACCGGCCGCTTCGTCGTCGGCGGCCCCCACGGCGACTGCGGCCTGACCGGCCGCAAGATCATCGTCGACACCTACGGCGGCATG
>CAZCPD010000215.1:1540-5272 GCA_964500425.1 uncultured Rhodocyclaceae bacterium | reverse complement strand
TCATCAGCCACAACAAGATCGCCATGGAAATGGCGCAGCAGCTGGTCGGCGTGACCATGCAGGAACAGGGGGTGTCCCGCGTGGTCGAGGTCGACATGGAAGAGGCGCTGCGCATGACCGAGTCAGCCGAAGGGGTTCAAGCCTGATGATGAACGGGATTTCCGAGTTGCAGTTGAGCTTGATCGCCATCGGCGTTCTGTCGGTGGGCGGCGTCTGGGGCTACAACGTCTGGCAGGAACGCAGGCACCGCAAGCTGGCCGAGGACGTGTTCCGCAGCGAGCAGCGCGACGTGCTGATGCGTCAGGTTGACGCCGCGGTCGCGAATCCGGGCGCGGCAGAGCCGACTGGGTCGGTTGAACCCGCCGAGCCAACGGGGTTTGCCAATGTTGACGCAGAGCGCATCGAGCCGGTGTTCATCGCCCCGGACGACGACTCCCCGCTGGACGTCGCCAGAGCGGGTGGCGCCGAGTCCCCGGCACAGCCGGATACGCAAGCCGCGTCGTTCGATGCGCGTGTCGAACCGCGTACGGAAACCGAGGTTCAGTCACAAAATGAGCCGCGTGTTGAACCGCAGCGCGTTGAAGCCGCCGATGAAGGCGACCTCCCTGTGCTCGATGCGGTGGTTGAGAGCGCGCCGCCGCCGGAGCTGGCCGACGACATCATCGACTGCATCGTCCAGCTCAATGCGCCCGAGCTGGTTTCCGCTCCGCTGTTCTGGGCGGCCCAGCGTCAGATCCTCAGCCGTCTGGCGAGCCGCATCGTCTGGAGCGGTCTCGACGAAAACACCGGCCGCTGGCAGCGGCTCCACGCCAACGACGCGAACAGCTATCGTCGCCTGATCGCCGCGTTGCAACTGGCGGATCGCAACGGGCCGGTCGCCGCCGACGATCTCTCGCTCTATTGTGATGGCCTGCGCCAGATCGCCGCGCATTACCAGGCGCAGGCCATCGTTCCCGTCGTCGCCGACGTTCTGGCGCGCGCGCGTTCGCTCGACGAGTTCTGCGCGGCGGTCGATCTGCGGCTCTCGATCAACCTGGTTCATCGCGAAGGCAAGGGTTTGTCCCTGGCGCCGCTGTGGCAGCTTGCCGAAGTGGCCGGTCTGCGTCGTCGCGACGTGCTGCAGAAGGACGACGACGGCCTGCTGCATGCGCTCGATGCGCACGGGCGCACCGTTTTCACGCTCGGTCTGCTGGGTGGCCAGCGTTTTGGCGAAGAGGTCGGCGACAGCGCAGCCGGCGTGACGCTGACCATCGACGTGCCGCTGGTGAGCGATGGCGTCGCCGCCTACGATCGCATGCTGCAGCTTGCTCACCATATCGTCAGCCGTCTCGACAGCGCGATCGTCGACGACCAGCGAAAGCCGCTCTCCGAGGACATGCTGGCGATGATCCGCGCCAAGATCGGCGAGTTTCACCAGAAGATGGCGGCGAGCCAGATTCCCGCCGGCGGCCGCCGCGCGCTGCGGTTGTACGCTTGAGTTCGATCTTGCGGGGCATTGCCTTGAGAGCAAGGCAGCAAGCGGCTCCTGGCGATATGTGCCCGGAGATCGAGTATTCATGCGGTTCTCCGCGATGGGGCGCCGCATGATGGCGGTCGCCGACCAGGTTGCGGCGCTGCGCGCCGAGATTGAGCGGCATAACCACGCCTATTACATTCTCGATCAGCCAACAATTCCTGATGCGGAATACGACAAGCTGTTCCGCGAGTTGCAGGCGCTTGAAGCGGCGCATCCTGAACTGCTGACGACCGACTCACCGACGCAGCGCGTCGGCGGCGCGCCGCTGCCGCAGTTCATGGCCGTGCGCCATGTCGTGCCGATGTTGTCGATCCGCACCGAGACCGACACCGAGGCCTCGGGCGCGCGCGCCTTCGATGCACGCGTGCGCAAGGAACTCGCCCTGTCGGATGCCGATGCGTCGGTCGAGTACGCCGCCGAACTCAAGTTTGATGGCCTGGCGATCAACCTGCGCTACGAGCATGGGGTGCTGGTGCAGGCGGCGACGCGCGGCGACGGCGAGACCGGCGAGGACGTGACGCAGAACATCCGCACGGTGCGGCGCATTCCGCTGCGCCTTGCGGCAGGCGCGCCGCCGGTGCTCGAAGTGCGCGGTGAGGTGTTCATGAGCCGGCCCGATTTCGAGCGCTACAACGCACGCCAGCGCGCGCTGAATCGCGCCACGCTGGTCAATCCGCGCAACGGCGCCGCCGGCAGCATCCGTCAGCTCGATCCGAAGATTGCCGCGCAGCGGCCGCTGTCCTTCTACGCCTACGGTCTCGGCGAGACGCAGGGCTGGGCCTTGCCGACGACGCATGCCGGCGTGCTGGACGCGCTCGCGGTTCTGGGCCTGCCGGTCTGCGAACAACGTGTCGTGACCGCCGGCGCGGAAGGACTGATCGCCTTCCACGAGCGCATCCGCGCGGCGCGCGACAGCCTGCCGTTCGACATCGACGGGGTGGTCTATAAGGTCAATTCGCTGGAACTTCAGCAGCGCCTCGGCTTCGTCACGCGCGAGCCGCGCTGGGCGGTGGCGCACAAGTATCCGGCGGCGGAGGCCCTGACGACGGTCGAGGCCATCGAGATCCAGGTCGGCCGTACCGGCGCGTTGACGCCCGTGGCGCGCCTGACGCCGGTCTTCGTCGGCGGCGTGACGGTGACCAACGCGACGCTGCACAACGAGGACGAGGTGCGCCGCAAGGACGTGCGCGTCGGCGACACGGTGATCGTGCGCCGCGCCGGCGACGTGATTCCCGAGATTGTTGGCTCTGTTCCGGAGCGCCGCCCGATCATGGCGCCGGAGTTCGTCATGCCGGCGACTTGCCCCGTCTGTGGCTCGGCCATCGAGAAACCAGAGGATGAGGCCATCGCTCGCTGCACCGGCGGCCTGTTCTGTCCGGCGCAGCGCAAACGCGCGCTGCTGCATTTCGCCTCGCGCCTGGCGCTCGACATCGAAGGGCTCGGCGACAAGCTGGTCGAGCAACTCGTCGATGTCGACCTGGTACGCACGCCGGCCGATATCTATGCGCTCGACGCGCAGAGGCTGGTCAATCTGGAACGCATGGCCGAGAAGTCGGCGAACAACCTGCTCGCCGCCATTGAACAAAGCAAACAGACGACGCTGGCGCGTTTCATCTACGCGCTGGGCATCCGCAACGTTGGCGAGGCGACGGCCAAGGATCTGGCGCGCCATTTCGGCAGCCTCGATGCGCTCCTCGGCGCCGACGAGACGCAGCTGACGCAGGTGCCCGACGTCGGCCCGATCGTCGCCGCCGCCATCGTGCATTTCTTTGGCGAGCCGCACAACCGCGCGGTGATCGAGCAGTTGCGCGCGGCAGGCGTACATTGGACGGAAGGCGAGCCGGCGCCGGTGGTCGCCTCGGCCATCGCCGGCAAGACCTTCGTGCTGACCGGCACGCTGCCGAACATGACGCGTGAAGCCGCCAAGGAACTCATCGAGGCGCGCGGCGGCAAGGTTGCCGGCTCGGTGTCGAAGAAGACCGACTATGTCGTCGCTGGCGCCGAAGCTGGTTCCAAGCTCGACAAGGCGAGAGAATTGGGCGTTACCATACTCGACGAAACTCATTTTCTGGAGATATTGCACGCATGAAGAGAGTCACCAAGGCCGTATTCCCCGTCGCCGGTCTCGGCACCCGCTTCCTGCCGGCCACCAAGGCCAGCCCGAAGGACATGATGCCCATCGTCGACAAGCCGCTGATCCAGTTAGCGGTGGAGGA
>CAZCPD010000215.1:0-1530 GCA_964500425.1 uncultured Rhodocyclaceae bacterium | reverse complement strand
AGGAACAAGACATGAAGAAAGTGACAAAAGCCGTATTTGGCTCCGGCCACCGGTCGTCTGCGACGCCCGGCTTAACGTCTGCTGCGCAGGCATTAGCCTTCGCCGAAGACCGCCTTGAAAGGGAACGTTCATGAAAAAGGTTACCAAGGCGGTCTTTCCCGTGGCGGGTCTGGGCACCCGCTTCCTGCCGGCGACCAAGGCCAGCCCGAAGGAAATGATGCCGATTGTTGACAAGCCGCTGATCCAGTATGCGGTCGAAGAAGCGGTCGCGGCAGGCATCACCGACATGATCTTCGTCACCGGGCGCTCGAAGCGTGCCATCGAGGACCACTTCGACAAGGCCTACGAGCTGGAAAGCGAGCTGGAGCGGCGCGGCAAGAACGAGATGCTGGAGTTCGTGCGCAACCTGCTGCCGAAGAACATGAACTGCATCTACATCCGCCAGGCCGAAGCGCTGGGCCTCGGCCACGCGGTGCTCTGCGCCAAGCCGGTCATCGGCAACGAGCCCTTCGCCGTGCTGCTCGCCGATGACCTGCTCGACGGCAAGCCGCCGGTCCTGAAGCAGATGGTCGATGCCTACGACTATTATCAGTGCTCGGTGCTCGGCGTGCAGGAAGTGCCGCGCGCCGATACGCGCAGCTATGGCATCGTCGCGGCGCGGCCGCTGGCGGACCGGCTCGAACAGGTGAACGCCATCGTCGAAAAGCCGAAGCCCGAGGAGGCGCCGTCGACGCTCGCCGTCGTCGGTCGCTACATTCTGACGCCGCGCATTTTCCATTTCCTCGAAAACGTCAAGCCGGGCTCTGGCGGCGAGATCCAGCTCACCGACGGCATCGCCGCGTTGCTCGCCGAGCAGCAGGTGCTGGCCTACCGCTACGATGGCGTGCGCTACGACTGCGGCTCGAAGCTCGGCTATCTGCAGGCGATGGTCGAATTCGGCCTGCGCCATCCCGAAGTCGGCGCCGAATTCGCGCAGTATCTGGCCGGGCGGAGTGCCTGATGGAGCCCGCCGAAGCCCGCCGCATCCTCGGCGAAGCCGACCTGATCCACTCCGCATCCGAGGTCACGGCCGCGCTCGACCGCATCGCCCATGCCGTGACGGCCCGCCTGCAGGACCGCAATCCGCTGGTGGTCACGGTGATGGGCGGCGCCATCGTCTTCGCCGGCCAGTTGATTCCGCGCCTGCCGTTCCCGCTTGAATGCGACTACGTTCATGCCTCGCGCTACGGCAATCACACCTCCGGCAGCGAGCTCAAGTGGGTCAAGGACACCCATGCCCAGGTGGCTGGTCGCACGGTGCTGCTGCTCGATGACATCCTCGACGAAGGCATCACGCTCGCCGCCATCAAGGAGCGCCTGATCGAACACGGGGCCGCCGAAGTCGTCACGGCCGTCCTCGCCGACAAGAACATCGGCCGCGACAAGCCGATCACCGCCGATTTCGTTGGCCTGTCGCTGCCCAACCGCTATGTGTTCGGCTGCGGCATGGACGTCGAAGGCGCCTGGCGCAACCTCCCCGCGATATATGCC
>CAZCPD010000214.1:0-5298 GCA_964500425.1 uncultured Rhodocyclaceae bacterium | reverse complement strand
CCAAGGGACCCAGCCCGCCCAGGGGGAGCTGAAGAAAAATAGCTTTTGTCTGTCTTAGACCTTGATCCGATACGTGCAATTAAATTACCCTTTGTTGTCAGGGGTACAGACAATTTCTTTTTGTCATATTGATCAGCGTTTACAGCTGCAGATAAATAGTGTGAAATATTTGGCCCATGATTGGACATGATGCCAAGTAAATCTAATGAGAATTGAATTGCTTCTATTTTACTTGATCCAGTATTAATAAACCCTTGATAAAGATCACTAAAAACATCTGAATTTTCATTTTCTGAAATTAAATTCTGACTAATTATTTTATTTGCTTCAATTAATCCGCGATCATACTTAGTAGTTGTTAAAATTCTTTTCCATAGATTACGATCAGTCATGTCAGTATAGGGTCCTTTAGGAGCCATTTTATCTTTAACTAATATCATTTGCTCGGTGCACGAACTTCGAGGCAATAATGATTCTCCATAGCAGAATTTTTTAATGTTAGATTTAGCGCTGACATCTGCAGCTTTGTTATTAATTTTTAATTGATCGATGTTTTTTTTAATCGTTTGAAAGTAATCGGGTAATTGTTCGCTTTGAATATGATCATACATATTTATATTTTCAAACTTTTCGTCCATATAGTAGTATCTATTTGCTGCCTCTTTTTTAATTTCTAATTTTGGAACTAATGATAAGTGCCAAGCTGACTGTAGTTTTTCAAAATTTTGTACGAGAGAATGAAGTTCGTCCAATGGTTTATTGAGGCATTGATTTGAGTTTACAATCCTATTGATACGTAAATATCTGAGGGTCATATTTTTTTCGCAAAAAAGCCTCATATTTGATTGAGCAAATTGAATTTGATGTTCTTTCATCTTTTGTGAATCACTTAAAAAATGAGTTTGTTGGTTTGGGACTTCATTGATCGCAGGACAAAATACGGCAGCATTGGCCTTGATTGTAAAACCATAGATTAACAGAATGAAATGTATTTTTTTAAAACGAGTCACGTGAACTCCCGTGGTTATCTGTCACGGGAGATGCAAAGTCATTGCCAGATAAAGACAAATATATACTATTTAGGTGTCTAAATAATTTACAAAGAGACCTTTTTTGAGATAAAACCTTTTAAATAATGACTATGAAAGTCTAGTTTTAATTTTCAATTAAAAGTCGATCGGCATATTTACGAGCTCGTGGTGAATATGAATTCTTAGCCATGTAAATTAGGAGATTTTTTAATTCGTTCTGCTGATTCAGTTTATAATTATTTAGAGCGAAATAGGCTGTGTTTGCTAAAATAAGATCCATTGACTCGAGTTGTCGAGTAAGTTGCTTTTGAATGTCACGATCTTGCGGCAGTAAACAGCCGAGCGCAAGTATAAAGTTTTTATTTTCATAGAGCAGAGGATTGATATTTCTATTTTTTAAAGTAAAAACATTTTTAACTTTGGATTTACAAATATTTTCTGTATCTTGATAGCTAAATTTGTTTTGACTTGCAGTTATGTTGAAGTTCTTCCAATAACTGTGAATAATATTTTGATATTTTTCTGGATTCAAAAGGACGAGAATTTCTAAATAATTTATTTTTTGATCAATTAATAGTTCCGATGTATTTAAATAAAAATTTTCAATCTTTGTTAAGAATTGATCCCTATCAAAATATGATGATTGGTTATGTAAAAACTGAGGAGAATTGTTTTTCCAAAGATGATATGAAACTATTTTTAAATCTTCTGAGTTATCGATTTTGTGATTGATTTTGATTGCTTGGTCTAGCCATCCTAATTGTGAATCTTTTGACTCAAGAATTTTCTCTTCACCACAAAATGGGTTCGTTTTTAATTTTAATCCATTTGTTATTTTGACATGAGGAATAAGTTTTTTAAGCCGCATTGAAAAATGCTCATCTGATGATTTACTTTGCATTGAGCTAGTTAGCGGTTTTTCGATAACTGAACCAAGTGGTGCCTTATCATCAAAACCTAAAATTAAGTCTGCATTTGAAAAAATGGATCGCATAGTATTGATATAAGCACCATCATTATAAACAATATTTGTGCGTAGTCGATCTGCAATAGATTCGCTATAACCCGAGCGAATTAAATCATTAAAATATAAATCTAAATTAGATAATTCAATACCTTTCTGTGAAAGTGTATTGCAGCCAAACAAATAGACTTCTTTTGTAGTTTCAAAAAGTTGACGACATTTTCTTTTGCACGAAGCGTTTTTTAATTGATTCAAGTCGAGTTCAATATTTTTGTTACCAAAAAAAGTACCAGCAAAATGACCAGAGATGATTAAAGTATCACATTGAACTTGATCGTCGCATGCATTTTCAAGCCAGGAGTCTGACTTGTCTAGATCTGTTTTTAGCTGAGTTAACTCAATAAAACGATCACCTTTTGGTGCAAATTTTTTAAAGACATTAATTTCATTTTTTGAATTAATAGTTATGGTGCAAATTGTTTTTGCACCTGCTAATTCAAAAAATGTAATTGTAAAAAAGATTAAAAGAAATTTCGTTTTCATTTTTTAGATTTTTTTAGCTTTTTAAATCGAATTTCATGCGCAGGATCACCCCACTGTGGTAAATCATCCTCACCATTGCAATGGGCTAATTGATAATATGTCGTCGCGCCAATGAGCAAGTGATTTGATCTATCTAGTTTAGGTAATGAAACTCGTGGCCATGAGTAAATCACTTTTTTGCCAATGATGGTTACATTCACTAGAACAAAATAATCAATACCATATTCTTCAGCACAATTTGATTGATGGCAATCTTGAATGCCGATTTTAGTATCAGTGGTGCCTTCCCAGTTATTGCTGTCTACAGATACAAATATTCTGTAATCGGCAAACATGTTAGGCCATGCGACGGATGAGGGATTATATGGTTGATATCCACGACGTCGAGATGGATCATAGTCTAACCAAAAATAATATTCACGATAACCCATGCTTTGTTTTATTTCTTTTGTCATTTCTAGAGTTACAATAAATTCCGAATCAGTTTTTTTAATTGTCATTCCAGAAAGGTCAATTCCATCCCAAGGACAACCCCCGCCTTTCATGTTATGGTCAATGTCGCCCTTCGGATCGCGGTACTTTTTTT
The DNA here is from genome assembly GCA_964500425.1 of uncultured Rhodocyclaceae bacterium. GTDB lineage: Bacteria > Pseudomonadota > Gammaproteobacteria > Burkholderiales > Rhodocyclaceae > Sterolibacterium. The sequence goes on along the minus strand of CAZCPD010000214.1, from coordinate 2,174 downwards.
CACCAAGTATAGTTGTCGCTGCCATTGACAGCTGTGAAAATAAAACAATAAATACTATCCCAAATCGAACCATTAACGCCTCCTTGACTGATCTCGCTTTACTTCAAAATCAATGCCAATTTATAAAATTGGAAATCAAGTCAGTTTACTTTAAAATCGGTTTTTAAGCCTGGTTATTAAGTTTGATTCTATCAGCAGCGGCAAATGCAGACTCAAAAGCAGGATTAATATAATTATCTTGGTTTGCAAAATGTATGCGATTGTTGATTGTTTGATTAATCATCGAATAATCATTGGTTGAAAAGAAGTTCGTCCTTGCAACTGGTAATGAGTGACCCCATCTTTGCAATCGAATCGAGTCAATTTTTTGAGGATCTAAATTCAACGAAGGAGCAAGTTCTAATATTTCCTGCAAAATTGCCTTTTTGAATTTTTCAAATGCAATTGGATTAAATAAAAACTGTCGAGCCCCGTCAAAGGGTAGTGGGCAATATGCGGTCAATACAGTTGTTGATTTATCAGGATCATTTTCGGTCAAGGTAGATTGAGCCCAGTCTGCAAATATAATATCAGTAATTTTAAATGGCGCTTGTTTCATTGCAGTTGGTTGTTCTGGATAAATTCCTTTCATACAAAATAGATCAAAAGCAGGAGGTTGATTTTTTTGATTGAAATAAATATTTGCGACAATATATCCACGATATTGAATACGGCGAATGGCGCGAATTTGTTCTTCGGGCATTTGTGGACAAATTCGTGTAGCAATCATCTTTTGACAGGATAGAATCACATGATTTGATCTAATTGTTTTTAATGCGCCACTTTGATCAAGATAAGTTGTTTCGCATGAGTCATTTTTTTGAATCACTCTGATTACCATTGATTGCGATCTTAATTTTGAAGTGCCTAACTTATTTTTTAAGTGCTCGACGAGTTGATGTGCTATTTTTGCATTCCCGCCGGGAAGCGCTAACACTCCGTCGACTTCAGATAAAATAAAATTCAACATTTGCAATGCTGAAATTTCTTCTATTGATCCAGTGAATGAAGACCATGCATATAATTGAAAAAATTCAAGAATATGATGGTGCAGATTTGGAGCATAATTTAATAACCAGTCCTTGAAGTTGATTTGATCAAGTTGTAAATACTCTTGATATGAAATTTGTGATTCATTGGTCCAAGGGATGTCAGGATATTTGTTTTCACTTAAATTTCTAAGATGTTCCGATAGTCTAACAAATTGGTCGATACATTCTGGATCACTGATGCCTGACCAAAAATTTTGCATTTTTTGATTTTTAAAAATAAACTGAGCTGAGCTGTCATTTTCTAATTTAAATTGATCCTTTAGTTCCAGATCAATCAACATCTTTTCAATTGCTGAGCCATCATCGGGAATTGTAATGTAAGCCGCCCCAACTGAAGTTTGATGTTGATTAAAAATTTCACCTTTGCTATTGCCGCCAAATTGTTTATCGAGTTCAAGAATGACAGGCTTATTATTCGAATGTAAATAGGCACTGATGAGACCAGACATGCCGCCGCCGACAATGACAAGTTCTTGCTGTTCAATTATTGTTGGCCACCCGCCAAGGTCGCTCACAAATTTTTCAATATCCCATAAGGCTTCATGAGTTTTATCAATTTGGTCGCCGGCAAAATCAATTTGTTTTAAATCGATTTTCATTAATTGAAGGAAGGGATCATTTTGTCCAATTTTCAATTCGTTGAAGCGATTAATTGCCCATGAATATCGTGATGGCTGTAATATACTTATAAGACCTAAGCTAAATAATGATTGTAAGACTGTGCGGCGACGAAGCATCTGATATTCCTCGAAAAAAAGTTACTAGAGCTGTAATTAGATCCAGGACAAGAAATTATTCAGGGCTTTTTCTAATGACAAGTGTCTTGATATTATCCAGCATAATTGAAAATCTAATGACAATGCGAACTGCGTCAGTCATATTCTAGATCATATGAAACATCCACATCATCATTTGCTGAATCAAAATCAAGAATCACATCATGGCCTCACATATTTAACAATCGGAGCACTAGGTATTGTCTTTGGCGATATCGGTACAAGTCCTTTGTATGCTTTGCGCGAATGTTTTGTAAATTCTTATGCCTGAGGTCCATTTTAGTTCAATAAGGCCGTCGAATTTATT
>CAZCPD010000213.1:0-5354 GCA_964500425.1 uncultured Rhodocyclaceae bacterium | reverse complement strand
CTGTTTGACGACTGGCGCAGCAATTCCCCCTTCTATAACCAGAGCCACGAGGAATGGGCGCAGACGGTGCGCCGCTTCGTGGACAAGGAGATCATGCCGCATGTCGAAGAGTGGGAAGCCGCTGGCGAAGTGCCGCGCGAGCTGCATCTCAAGGCGGCCGAGATTGGTCTGTTGCAGCAGGGCTTTCCCGAGGAATACGGCGGCATCTCGCAGGGCGTCGACATGTATCACGGCCTCGTCGCCACCGAGGAACTTGCCAAGACCGGCGCCAGCGGCCTGCAGCCGGCGCTGATGATCCACAGCGTGGCGCTGGCGCCGATCATCAAGCTCGGCACGGACGAGATGAAGCAGCGCATTGCGCCGGATGTCCTGGCGGGACGCAAGCTGATGTCGATCTGCATCACCGAGCCGTCGGGCGGCTCGGACGTTTCGGCGATCCAGACGCGCGCCGAGAAGCGCGGCGATCGCTGGGTGCTCAATGGTTCGAAGATGTTCATCAGCGGCGGTATGCGCGCCGATTACTACACGGTGGTGGCGCGCGCTGGCGGGCCGGGGCCGGACGGCCTGGCGCTATTCCTGGTCGAGAAGGGGCGCCCCGGCTTCACCCAGACCAGGCTGGACAAGATGGGCTGGCACATGTCCGACACCGCCGCGCTGTACTTCGACGATGTCGAGATTCCGGCCGAGAACATCATCGGCCCGGAGGACAACGGCTTCATGGCGGTGGTGCATAACCTCAACGCCGAACGCATCGGCATGGCCGCCGGCATGCTGGCGTATGCGCGCTGCGCCGTCGACGAGGCGCACGAATGGGCCAAGCAGCGCGTCACCTTCGGCAAGCCGCTGATCAAGAATCAGGTGATCCGCCACAAGTTTGCCGAGATGATCCGCCAGATCAGCGCGACGCAAGCACTGGTCGACCAGATGGTCTGGGCCTACAACAACGACAAGCTCGACTACGGCATTCTCGCGCTGTGCAAGGTGCAGGCCTCGCGCACGCTGGACTTCTGCGCGCGCGAGTGCGCGCAGATCCTCGGCGGCGCCAGCTTCATCAAGGGCGTCAAGATCGAGCGCATCTACCGCGACGTGCGCGCTCATGTGATCGGCGGCGGCTCGGAGGAAATCCTGCTCGATTTCGCGGCACGGCAGCTAGGGTATACCTGACGCGGTGGGGGCGGTTCAAGCCCCGCCCCCATTCTTGTTGCCCCCCCGCGGAGCACAAGCAACCATGCGGGTCTCCAGGGTGTTGTACGGCGAAGCGCATCGGTGCTTGTGACCGAAGGAAACCCCTTGATGGGTTCTCCAGAGAGCTCAGTGCGAGACGCGAGTCACGCCGCCGCCGGAAAGTACGCGCACGCGCTCGCCGATACGAAACTCCTCGTCGGCTTCCTGGGTGATGGCGCCCATCGTGCCGTTGTCGTACCGGACGGTGATTTCGAGGCCGTTCTTCTTGGTGGCGGCCTCTTCGATGACATGACCGGCGACGGCGCCGCCGACCGCGCCGAGGATGGCGCCGACCGCCGAGCCGCGATTGCCGCCGCCGATGTTGCTGCCGGCGATGCCGCCAACCGCCATGCCGGCCGTCTGTCCGGCGCCGGACTTGGTGCCGGAGATGGTGACCTGGCGCACGCTCTCGACGATGCCCATGCGCACCACCATTTCCCGTTGTGCCTGATACGGTGTGTAGCTGCTGCCCGACTGGCTGGTGGCGCAGCCGGCCAGCAGAGCGGTTGCGGCCAGTACGGCCAGGGCAAGAGTCTTGCTGTGCTTCATGTCGGTCCCCTTACCAGAGTTCGTGTCCAAAGGCTTCGCGATAGCGCGCGGCGATTTCGTCGCGCGTCGGTTTGTGGTTCTGGCCGCCGCGATGGGCGATCTTGATGGCGCCCATCAGCGAGGCCAGACGGCCGCTGCGTTCCCACTCCCAGCCCCGGGCAATGCCGTAGAGCAGCCCGCCGCGATAGGCGTCGCCGCAGCCAGTCGGGTCGACGAGCGGGGCCACTTTCACGCCGGGAATCTTGAGCTGACGGCCCTCGGCGTGGATTTCGGAACCCTCGCCGCCGCGCGTGACGATCAGCGCCTTGACCCGTTTCGCCAGTTCTTCGAGCGTCTTGCCGGTACGGGTGCTCAACAACTGCGCTTCATAATCGTTGACCGTGCAGTAGTCGGCAAGGTTCAGGAAATCCAGCAACTCCTCGCCGTTGAACATCGGCAGGCCCTGACCAGGGTCGAAGACGAAGGGAATCCCGGCGGCATGAAACTCGCGGGCGTGCTGGAACATGCCGTCGCGGCCGTCCGGTGCAACGATGCCGAGGCCGACATCGTTCGCATCGGCGATGTGGTTCTGGTGCGAGAAGTTCATCGCGCCGGGATGGAAGGCGGTGATCTGGTTGTCGTCGAGATCGGTGGTGATGAAGGCCTGCGCGGTGAAGCTGTCGCGGATCTCGCGGACATGGGCGGCGTCAAGCCCGAGCTGCTTGAGGCGCTGCATGTAGGGCGCGCTGTCGTCGCCGACGGTCGCCATGATCAGCGGCGCGCCACCGAGCAGTTGCAGCGTGTAGGCGATGTTGCCGGCGCAACCGCCGTATTCGCGCCGCATGTCGGGCACCAGGAAGGCGACGTTGAGGATGTGGATCTGCTCGGGCAGGATGTGGTTCTTGAAACGGTCATGGAAGACCATGATCGTGTCATAGGCGAGCGAGCCGCAAATCAATGTTTTCATGGGCGGGGCCGGTGGACAAATGAATCCGATTATAGCCCAGGCGCTTGTCGGACTTGCCGCGCGGTCGACCTGCCTCTCCCCCTGAAAAGGAGGTCAGGGATAGAACAGGTACAGCCGATACCCCGCAGCGGCGGCCTTGCCGGCGTTTTCCGGGATCAGCGCCAGACTGACGGCGACTTCGCCGCCGGCGGCGAATCCCGACGCGAGATCCGTGCCTTTCGGCAGGTATTCGATCGGCGCGATGATCTTGCGCAGCATCGGCTGGTCGACCGTGTCGGTCAGCGTGAGCTCCAGATGCGGAAGGGTCTGCGCGAAGGGCGCGCGATTCTTCAAGGTGGCGGCGAGGATCAGTTGCCCCTTGTTGCGCGGATCGGGATGCAGGTCGGAGATTTCGATGCTGAGCTGGTCGGCCTTGCGCGGCAGCGGTACATCGCAGTCGAGCATGCCGCAGAGGGCTTGCAGCGTCGGCTTGGCCTCGGGCGCGAGCACCGCCAGTTCGACGCGGAACTGGACGATCGCCTGCAGCCCCAGCAACAGCAGCGCCAGCAGGCTGGCGAGCAGCCACGGCCAGGCGCGGCGACGCGGCGTTCCAGGCTCTAGCTCTTCCTCGTGCAGCAGCGGTTCGATCGGTTTCGGCGGGCTGGTGGTCGGAGCCGGCATGGCTTCCGGCGTTGCTTCGCCGGGAGGTTCAGCGGCGGCGGGCGCAACGGGTTCCGGTTCAGCGGTGGGTTTGGTTGTTGCGGTCGCCGCTTCGTCGAGCGCGGCGTAGCCTTGATCGTCGGCCGTCATTGCCGCTGTCGCGGACGCTGCTTCGGCAGCGGCCAACTCGGCTTCCGGCACGGTGTCGGGCACGCTGTCGGGGGCCGTTTCGTCGTACGGCATCGGCACGGTCTTCGGCCAGGCCTCTTCCGTCTTTGCCGGCGGCGCGTCGAGCAGCGTTTCGAGCGCATCGAAGACATGCTGGCACTTGCCGCAGCGCACCTTGCCATGCCGCGCCTTGAGCTGCTCGGGCGTGACGCGGAATACGGTGCCGCAGGCCGGACAGCGCGTCTGCATCATGGCCGTGGCGCTCCTGCGGCCGGTTTTTCGCCTTCCAGACGCACCCAGCCGTCGAACGTGGCGCCGGGGCGCAGGGCGATGAAGGGCGCGTAGGCGGCAATGACCTGCCCGGCCTGGCTTTCGAGCACCCCGGAGAGGGCAAGGCGTCCGCCCGGCGCGACGCGCGCGGCGAGCAGCGGGGCAAGGACGCAGAGCGGATTGGTGAGGATGTTGGCGACGACGCAGTCGAAGGTTTCCTCCAGCGACGCGCGCGAATGACGCAGCGCCAGGTCGACTTCGTTGGTGGCGGCGTTGTCCTGCGCGGCGGAAAGTGCGTTTTCGTCGATGTCGACGCCGAGCACCGGGCCGGCGCCGAGCTTCGCCGCGGCGATGGCGAGGATGCCGGAGCCGCAGCCGTAGTCGAGCACCGTTTCGCCGCCGCGCAGCGTGGCGCACAGCCATTCGAGACACAGCCGCGTCGTCGGGTGCGAGCCGGTGCCGAAGGCCATGCCGGGGTCGAGGATCAGGTTGATCGCCGCCGGGTCGGGCGCGGCATGCCAGGAGGGGACGATCCAGAGCTGGTCGGTGATGCGGATCGGATCGAACTGCGCCTGGGTCAGCTGCACCCAGTTCTGCTCGGCGACTTCCTCGATCTCGATGTCGTCCGGCATCTCGATGCGGATCGCCTGGCAGGCGGCGGCAATGCGCGCGGTCAGCATTTCAACGCTGGTGTCGGCGTCGAACAGGGCGATGACGCGGCTGTGCTGCCAGAGCGGCGTGGTTGGGCAGCCCGGTTCGCCGAACTGCGGCGTTTCCTCGGGCGTGCCGGCCTGGGCATCCTCGACGCTGACGGAGAGCGCACCCTGTTCCATCAGGGCGTCCGACAGGGCGTCGGCGTGCCGCGCTTCAGTGGGCAGGGCGACCGATAACCACACGGGCTTATTTACCTTTCGTCGCCTCTTCCCTGGCGGCGAGCTTGGCTTCGAGATAGTGGATGCTGGTGCCGCCCTTGGCGAAGTTGGCGTCCTGCATGAGTTCCTGGTGCAGGTGGATGTTGGTCTTGATGCCTTCCACCACCATTTCGGAAAGGGCGATGCGCATGCGCCGGATCGCCTGCTCGCGGGTGTCGCCGTAAGCGATCACTTTCCCGATCATCGAGTCGTAGTTGGGAGGTACCGTGTAGCCTTGGTACATGTGGGTGTCGACGCGGATGCCGGGGCCGCCGGGCGGATGGTAGGTCAGGATCTTGCCGGGGGACGGCGTGAACTTGAACGGGTCCTCGGCATTGATGCGGCATTCGATGGCGTGACCATGCAGTTCGATGTCGCGCTGGCGCAGCCAGAGCTTCTCGCCCGCGGCGATGCGGATCTGCGCCTGGACGATGTCGATGCCGGTGACCAGTTCGGTGACCGGATGCTCGACCTGTACCCGCGTGTTCATTTCGATGAAGAAGAACTCGCCGTTCTCGTAGAGGAACTCGAAGGTGCCGGCGCCGCGATAGTTGATCTTGCGGCAGGCCTCCGCGCAGCGCTCGCCAACGCGGGCGATGGCGCGGCGGTTGATGTCGGCGGCCGGGGCTTCCTCGATCACCTTCTGG
>CAZCPD010000212.1:0-5361 GCA_964500425.1 uncultured Rhodocyclaceae bacterium | reverse complement strand
GATCCACAGCATCAGCCCCATCAGCGCCAGCAGGCCGAGGCTGTAGCCGGCGAGACTGAGGGAACGGCCGGCGCCAGCGTCCTGCCATTCGCGCCGCAGCACGCGCAGCGTCGGCACCGCCCGCAGGCGCAACAAGGGCGGCGCGGCGAAGCCGGCGACCAGCACCAGGCCGACCAGCAGCCCATGCAGCCAGGGCAGCCACGATGGCAGCGGCAGGGCCACGCTGAGCAGCCCGGCAAGCAATGTCTGCATGGCCAGTTGTGTGGCGTAGCCGAGCAGGCAACCCGCGAACGTCGCCAGCAAACCGAATACCAGGAATTCGCCGCCGTGGATGACCATCAGTTGTCCCTGGCTGGCGCCGAGGCAGCGCATCACGGCGCAGCCGTCGAGGTGGCGGCGCATGTAGCGATCGGCGGCGAAGCCGACCGCGACGGCGGCGAGCACGACGGCGAGCAGTGCCGCGAGACGCAGGAAGCGTTGGGCGCGTTCGAGCACGGCGCGCATTTCGGGTCGCGCGTTGCTCAGGTCTTCGAGGCGCTCGCCGCGCGCCAGGCGCGATTTCAGCCAGCGGCCGTAGGCCTCGATCTGACGCGCCTCTCCGGCGAACTGCAGGCGATAGGCGACGCGGCTTGCCGGCCGTACCAGGCCGGTCGCGGCAAGGTCCGCGTGATTCAGCAGCAGACGCGGCGCGAAACCGAACATGGCCACGCCACGGTCCGGCTCCTGCGTCAGGATGGCGGCGACGGCCAGACGGCTATTGCCCAGCTGGATGGCGTCGCCCGGCTTGACGTCGAGCGCGGCGCATAGCCGTTCGTCGAGCCACGCCGTGCCGCTGGCCGGGATGTCGCGGGTCTCGCGCGATTCGGTGTCGGAGACGTTCAGCGCGTTGGCGATGCGCAGCACGCCGCGCAGCGGGTATCCGGGCGTCACCGCCTTGATGTCGGCGAGTTGGGCGGGCGCTTCGTCCGGGTCGCCCGCCGCGTTGCGCACCATGCTCGGAAAGCTCAGTGTCTCCGCGAATTGCAGCCCGCGCTGTCGTGCCTCATGGCGGATCGCATCGTCGAGCGGGTGATCGGCGCTGAGGAGCAGGTCGCCGCCGAGCAGCTGGTGTGATTCGAGCGCCAACGCCTGGCCGACCCGGTCGGTGAGGAAACCGACGCTGGTCAGGCTGGCGACGGCGATCACCAGCGCCAGGCCGAGCACCGTCAGCTCGCCGGCACGCCAGTCGCGACGCAGCAGGCGCCACATCAGGCGCAGCGTGGCCCGGACGTTGGTCGTGGCGCTGGCGCTGCGCGTCAAAACTGGGGGAGGGCGACGGTCGACATTAGCTGATTCTATCAATCAGGGCGTCCGGCGCGTGGCGCATGACGAAGCCGAGCAGCGACCACGGCCAGGCCGGTACGCAGGCCTCATCCGGTTCGCGCTCGATTGCCCTGACCAGGGCGCGGCAGCCTGTCTCGGTATCGACGATGAACGGGACTTTCTTCACCCGGGCGTTGATCTCGCTGCGGATGTAGCCGGGGTAGATGGTCGACACTCTGATCGGGGTTTGGCGCAGGTCGATGCGCAGCCCTTCAGCGAGCGCCTTGAGGCCGGCCTTGGTCGCCGCGTAGGTGGTGGTGTTGCGCGGCAGGCCGCGCATGGCGCTCATCGACGAGATGGCGACGAGGTGGCCGTGATTCTGCTTGCGGAAGATTTCGCAGGCCGCCTCGAACTGCGCCAGCGCGGCGACGAAGTTGGTCTCGGCCGTCAGCAGGTTGGCCTTGAAGTAGCCGGTGCCGAGCGGCTGCCCCTTGCCGCAGCCAGCGTTGACGACGATGCGGTCGAGGCCGCCGCGATCGGCGAACTCGTTGGCGAAGGCGTGGAATACCTCGAACACCTGGGCGTGGTCATTGACGTCGAGCGCCCTGATCGAAACACGGATACCCGGGTGCTTGTCCATCAGCTCGGCGCGCAGCGCGTCGAGCCGGTCGGTGCGCCGGGCGCACAGCGCGAGATCGCGTCCCATGCCGGCCCACAGCCGCGCCATGCCTTCGCCGAGGCCGGAGCTGGCGCCGGTGATGAGGATGTTCTGGCGCACGACCGTCGCCTTGCTTTACTTCAATTCCGCCGACGACTTGCCGAGCAAACGCCGGGCGATGATGAGCTGCTGGATCTGCTGCGTACCTTCGAAGATGTCGAGGATCTTCGAATCGCGCGCCCATTTTTCGAGCAGGTCATCCTCGCCGTAAGCCGAGCACAGCTCGACACATTTCAGCGTGATTTCCGTCGCCGTGCGGCCAGCCTTGGCCTTGGCGATGGAGGCGTCCTTCGAGTTCGGCATGCGGTTGTCGCCCATCCACGCGGCGCGCAGCGTCAGCAGGTAGGCGGCTTCCCACTCGGCTTCGAGCTTGTAGAGCACGGCGGCGGCATGCGAGCCGTTGAGCGCCGGCGTGTTGTAGTCGAGGTCGCAGTGGGGGCCAAGCAGTTCGCGAGCGCGGTCGAGCGCGGCGCGGGCGACGCCGACGGCCATGGCGGCGACCAGCGGACGCGTGTTGTCGAAGGTTTCCATGACGCCGGCAAAACCTTTCTGCACGTCGATCTCCGGCGTGCCGAGCAGGTTTTCCTTGGGCACGCGGCAATCGGCGAAGCTGATCGCGGCGGTGTCGGAGGCCTTGATGCCGAGCTTTTTCTCCAGGCGCGTGACCGTCATGCCGGGCGTGCCCTTTTCGACGATGAAGGACTTGATCGCCGCGCGGCCCAGCGACTTGTCGAGCGTCGCCCAGACCACCACGCAGTCGCAGCGGTCACCCGAGGTGACGAAGATCTTCTCGCCGTTGAGAACGTAGTGGTCGCCGTCCTCGCTGAGCTTGGCCGTGGTGCGGATCGCCGCGGAGTCGGAACCGCAGGCCGGTTCGGTGATGGCCATCGCGGCCCAGCGGCCGGCGAGGCGCTGCTTCTGCTCGGGCGTGGCGACGGCGGCGATCGCCGCGTTGCCAAGTCCCTGGCGCGGCATCGACAGCAGCAGGCCGACGTCGCCGCGGCACAGCTCCATGATGCTCCAGGCGGTCGACAGGTTGCCGCCGTTCTTGACCCCGCCCAGGTCGATCATGCCGCTCTTGCTGGCGCTGTTGGCCCCGGCGCCGCTGCCCGGTGCGCCGTCATTGAGGCCGTCGACGGCCGCCGCGACCATGTCCAGCTCGACCGGGTAGGCGTGCTCGGCCTTGTCATATTTGCGCGAAATGCTGCGGAACACGTGGTCCGCCATTTGTGCGGCTTGTTCCTTGAGGCCGCGTATCTTGCGGGGAACGTCGAGGTACATGATGAATTCCTTTCGTTCGGGTGCGTGGCGTGGCTTCGGTTACAGGTGCAGGCCGCCGTGCATGACGGCGATGGCGCGCAGATCGCGATACCAGCGCTCGACCGGATGCTCCTTGGTGAAGCCGTGGCCGCCGAGCAGTTGCACGCCGTTGCTGCCGATTTCCATCGCCTTGTCCATGGCCAGCGTGCGCGCCAGGAAGGCTTCGCGATGCCAGTCAAGGCCGAGGTCGGCACGGTTGGCGGCGCGGTAGGTCAACATGCGCATGCTCTCCAGCTCGATGGCGATGTTGGCGATCATGAAGGCGACCGCCTGGCGATGCGAGATCGGCTCGCCGAAAGCCTCGCGCTCGTTGCAGTAGGGGATCACATAATCGAGCACGGCCTCGGCGCAGCCGACGGCCAGCGCGCACCAGCCGAGCGAGCCGTAGTCGGTGAATTTTGTGAAGTCGAAATTCTCGTCGCCGAGCAGCGCCGTCTTCGGCAGGCGCACGTTCTCGAAATTCAGGTCGCCCATCTCGGCGGCATGCAGGCCCATGCTGCCGGCGGCGCGCACGCTGACGCCAGGCGTCCCGGCCTCGACGATGAAGACGCGCGGTCCCGTCGGTGTCTTGGCGCTGACCAGCCACAAGGCCGACCGCGCGGCGAGCGGCACCTGGCTCTTGATGCCGTTCAGAATCCAGCCATCGCCGTCGGCCGTCGCGGTAAATGCGGGTTCGAGGGGGTTGAACAGCGGACGCGCTTCGTTCATCGCCAGCGTGGCGAGCACTGGCTCGTCGCCGGCGAAGGGTGGCAGGTAGGTGGCCTGCTGCTCTGCGGTGCCCCATTGCGTCAGGGCATTGGCCACCGACAGCGGCGCGAGGATGGCCAGCGCCTGGCCCATGTCGCCCTTGGCGAGCGCCTCGGCGACGATGACGTTGGTCAGCAGGGCGCGCTCGGCTCCGTCGCCGCCATGTGCTTCGGGTACGGCGAACATCATCAGGCCGAGCTCCTGCGCGCGCCCGTGCAGGTCGGCCGGGCAGGCGCAGGCCTCGTCGGCGTCGTGCGCCTGGCTGCGCAGCACGTCGAGCGCGAACTGCTGGACGCTGTCGCGCATCATCTGCTGCTCTTCGGTGATGTTGCAGTCGAACAGCTCGGTCGTATGACCGGGCAGCGCGAGGCGGGCAGCGCCCCCCTGCGGCTTGCCCGGCTTGAACAGCTTGCGCGCCTGGGCCACGGCCTGGAAGCCGGTGCGCGTGCTCAGATAGACGACCTTCTCGGCGGTCCTGTTCAGCTCGTGCTTGCGCACGAAAGGCGAATCGGCAAAGCGGCTCAGCATGCCGAGCACCGTGCCGACTGCATTCGGTTTGTTGGACATGGGTCCCTCGCGAAAAATTGACCGGATGGCCCGACACGCAACGGTTCCGGCGGGTTGCACGGCCGGGCGCCATCCGTTTCGGGATTTGGTACGGCCACAATTAAAACGGCCGTTTGAATTGTCACGCAAGTATGGCGGGTTTTTTCCGCGGGCGCAAGGAACCCAAGGCGATGTGTGGCAAACGATGGTCGGCCTGGAAGCAAGCAAGGACGGCGTTCTCCGGCCATGGCTGGCGGAGATCGAGCATAGACACGGCTTGGCGACTGAGTGGCCGGCCTGACTCAGTGGTCAGCGGTTTGTGGTCAGTACTCGCGAAGCTTGTCGATGGCCTGCTCGATGCGGTCGAGGGCGATCACCTCGATGCCCTTGATCGGCTGCTTGGGTGCGTTGGCCTTGGGGATCATGGCGTGGGTGAAGCCGAGCTTGGCGGCTTCCTTGAGGCGCTCCTGGCCGCGCGGCGCGGGGCGGATCTCGCCGGCCAGGCCGATTTCGCCGAAGGCGACCAGCTTGGCCGGTAGCGGCCGGTTGTTGAGCGACGAGACGATGGCCAGCAGCAGCCGGCTCGACGTCGCCTTCTCCGTCTTCCCCTCGCAGCAATGCTTGTGCTTCTTGCCGCTGCCGCACGCACAGAGGTCGTTGCGTCCCTGCGTCGCCATTCGGTCGCCTCCACGCCGGGCGAGGTCGCCCGCCTCGTCTTCGCCCGCCTC
>CAZCPD010000211.1:0-5404 GCA_964500425.1 uncultured Rhodocyclaceae bacterium | reverse complement strand
AACGTCGCCGAGACCTCGCTGACGGTGCCGGGCATCCGCTATGTCGTCGATGCCGGTGTCGCGCGCGTCAAGCGCTACAGCCATCGCAACAAGGTCGAGCAGCTGCTGGTCGAGCCGATTTCGCAGGCGGCGGCGAACCAGCGCGCCGGGCGCTGCGGGCGCATCTCCAGCGGCATCTGCTTCCGCCTGTATGGCGAGGACGATTTCGCGCGGCGGCCGCCCTACACCGATCCGGAAATCTTGCGCTCCTCGCTGGCCGGCGTGATCCTGCGCATGAAGTCGCTGCACCTCGGCGACGTCGAGGACTTCCCTTTCCTCCAGGCGCCCTTGCCGAAGATGGTTGCCGACGGTTACCAGCTGCTCGGCGAACTTGGCGCCGTCGATGAGAGCCGCCAGCTGACGCGCAGCGGTCGCGAGCTGGCCAAGCTGCCGCTCGATCCCAAGATCGGCCGCATGATTTTGGCAGCACGCGACGCCGGCGCCCTGCGCGAAGTGCTGGTGATCGCCGCGGCGCTGTCGGTGCCTGATCCGCGCGAACGCCCGCCCGAGCGCGGCGGCAGCGCCGACCAGGCGCATGCGCGCTGGAAGGACGAGAAGTCTGAATTCCTTTCCTGGCTCAAGCTGTGGGAGGCGACCGACGAAGTCTGGAAGCACGAGTCCTCGTCGAAGCAGAAGGCCTGGTGCAAGCAGAACTTCATCTCCTGGATGCGTCTGCGCGAGTGGCGCGACATCCACGGCCAGTTGCATGCGCTGTGTGTCGAGCATGGCTGGCGCGAGAACGAGCAGCCGGCGGGCTTCGAGGCGATCCACTGCGCCCTGCTCGCCGGCTTGCTCGGCAACCTCGGCCTGAAGAGCGAGGAGGATGGCGGCGGGCAGGGCGGCGGCCACTATCTTGGCGCACGCGGCATCAAGTTCTACATCCACCCCGGCTCGGCGCTGGTCAAGAAGGCCGGCCGCTGGATCGTCGCCGCCGAGCTGGTGGAAACCTCGCGCCTGTTCGCGCGCTGCGTGGCGAAGATCGAGCCGGAGTGGCTGGAGCGCGTCGGCGCCCATCTGGTGCGCAAGCATGTGTATGAGCCGCACTGGGAGAAGAACTCCGGGCAGGTGGTCGCCTGGGAGCGCGCCACGCTGCATGGCCTGCTGCTGTATGCCAAGCGCCGCGTGCAGTTCGGCCGGCCCGCTCAAGCAGCGGCGGCCGAGATCAAGCTGGCGCGCGAACTGTTCATCCGCGGCGCGCTGGTCGATGGCGAGGTGCATGAGGACTTCGCACGCCGCGCGAAGTTCTTCCAGCACAACCGCAAGCTGATCGCCGACATCGAGGCCCTCGAACACAAGTCGCGGCGTCCCGACGTGCTGGTCGACGAGGCGCTGATCCAGGCCTTCTACGAGAGCAAGCTGCCCGACGACATCGTCACGCTCGCGGCCTTCGAGGCCTGGCGCAAGGACGCCGAGGCGAAGCAGCCGAAGCTGCTGTTCCTCGAACGCGAGCAGTTGATGCGCCACGAGGCGGCCGGCATCACCACCGACGCCTTCCCTCATCACTTCGAATGCCATGGCCGCCAGTTGCGCCTGGCCTATCATCACGATCCCGGCGCGGCCGACGACGGCGTCACGCTTTCGCTGCCGCTGCCGCAGCTCAACCAGGCGCCGGCGAACCGCTGCGAGTGGCTGGTGCCGGGCTTGCTCGAAGAGAAGGTGCGCCAGTTGCTGAAGACCCTGCCGCAGAAGTATCGCCATCGCCTGATGCCTCTCGACGGGTTTGCCGCCGAGTTCTGCGCGGCGGAAAACGGCCACGATACGGACGAGCCGCTGCTGCGCGCCCTGACGCGAGCTGTCGAGGAAAAGCTGGCGATGAAGCTGCCGCTCGACGCCTTCCGTCCCGGCGAGCTGCGCCCGCATCTGGCCATGAACTTCCGCCTGCTCGACGAGCATGGCGGCACGCTGGCGATGTCGCGCTCGCTTGCCGAACTGCGCGCCCAGTACGGTGCGCGCGTCGAGCAGAGCTTTGCCGAGGCAAGCCGGGCAACGGGCAAGAACGAAGGCGATGAAGGTTCCGACGATAAGGGAGCGCAAGGTGAGTTCAGCGGCCTGACGCGGTGGACCTTCGGCGATCTGCCGGAGCTCATGGAAGTCAGCATCGGCGGGCGCAAGGTGGTCGGTTTTCCCGCGCTCGTCGACGAGGAGGACAGCGTCGCCCTGCGCGTCTTCGATACGCCGGAGAAGGCCCGGCAGCAGCACCGCGCTGGCCTGCGCCGGCTGTTCGTCATCAATCTGCGCGAACAAATGAAGCAACTGGAGAAGAACCTGTTCGGCAGCCCGGCCTTCCGCGACATGTCGCTGCAATACATGCAGCATGGCAACGAGCAGCAATTGCGCAGTCAGCTAATCGCCGCAACGCTGGAGCGCACCTGTCTGATCGAGCCGCTGCCGCAGACGGCGGCCGAATTCGATGCGCGACTCGTCGAGGCCAAGCCGCGCATCACGCTGGTGGGACAGGAGATCGTGCGTCTGGTCGGCACCATCATCGCCGAGCACGCCGCGCTGCAGAAGAAGCTGGGTGGTCTCGCCAAGGCCTTCCCGGCCGTTGCTCAGGACATCGGCGCGCAGTGCGCGGCGCTGGTCGGCAAGCCCTTTGTCCTGGCCACGCCCTACGAGCGCTTGCAGCAGTTCCCGCGCTACCTCAAGGCGGCCAGCCTGCGCCTCGACAAGCTGCGCGACGATCCGGCGCGGGATGCGCGCCTGCAGGCCGACTGGCAGTCGCTGGCGAAACCCTGGGAGCGCGAATACCTGGCGCGGCAGAAGGCCGGCGTCGCTGATGGCTTTCTGGAAGAATTCCGCTGGCTGCTGGAGGAATTGCGTGTGGCGCTGTTCGCGCAGGAGCTGCGCACGCCGACGCCGGTGTCGGTGAAACGTCTGCAGAAGACCTGGGATTCACGTTCGCATTGAGGAGAATGACATGGGGAGTGTCGGCTTTGGCGCCATCATCATCGGTGACGAGATCATTCGCGGCAAGCGTCAGGACCGGCATTTCGCCAAGCTGGTCGAGGTGCTCGGCGCGCGCGGCCTGCATCTGGCCTGGAGCCTCTATATCGGCGACGATCGGCAGCGCCTGATCGAGACGCTGCAGCGTACGCTGAAGTCGGACGACGTGGTGTTCAGCTTCGGCGGCATTGGTGTGACGCCGGACGATCATACGCGCCAGGCGGCAGCGGCCGCCGCCGGCGTGTCGCTGCAACTGCATGCCGACGCGGAAATTGAAATCCGCGCGCGCTGCATCGAGCAGGGCATCGAGCTGACGCCGCAGCGCCTGCAGCTCGGCGAGTTTCCGGTCGGCAGCCGCATCGTGCCGAACCCCTTCAATCGCATGCCGGGATTTTCCTACGCCGACCATCATTTCTTTCCCGGCTTTCCGCAGATGGCCTGGCCGATGCTCGAATGGACGCTAGACACGTATTACCGCGGGCGCTTTCATGCTGTCGCCGAGAGCGAGGAGGCGATCATCGTCTGGGAGGGCATGGAGGGCGCGCTGCTACCGCTGATGCGCGATATCGAGGCGAAGTATCCGCGTGCCGCCCTGTTCAGCCTGCCGTCGTTCGGCGACGCGACGCGGCGCCGTCACATCGAACTGGGCATGCGTGGCGAACCGGCGCAGGTGGCGACGGCGATGGCCGAGATTCGCACCGAGGTGACGCGACTCGGCTATGACTGGGAGGCGGTCGACGCGCCCCGCGTGTAATTCAGGCAAAAAAAACCCGGCGTCAAGCGCCGGGTTGAAACCAGCCATAGACGGCTGGAGGAGGAGACGGTAGTGCAGTCGCGCGATTAAGCGGCCTTCTTGGCCTTGGCGGCGGCTGCGCTCGAAGCGGTGCCAACAGCCTTGACAGTGGCGTTGGTGGCGGCGGCACCGTTCGCTTCGGTGATTTCGGCGACTTGCTTGGCGGCCTTGCTGATGCTGTCGTAAGCCGAATTGGCGGCGGCGATCGCCGACTTCACGGCAGCGACAGCAACATCGGAACCGGCAGGGGCGTTCTTGGCGGCCTTGTCGAGGGCGGTGGCGACGTTCTTGTTGGCTTCGGTGAATTGAGCTTCGACGATCTTGGAAATTTCTTCCTGGGTCTGGGCAGCGATTTCATACAGGCTGCGCGAGTAGGCGACGGCCTTTTCGACGCTCGGCTGGGCCAGCGTGGATTGCAGGGCAACCAGTTCCTGGATGTCCTTGGCGCCAAGCAGGGCCTTGGTGTTGGCAACGCTGTCTTCCAGCAGGCTGCGGGCGGTGTTCAGGTTCAGTGCGGCAAAGCGCTCGGCGCTGGCGAAAGCGGTGTTGGCCAGGTTCAGAAGGGCTTCGACATTGGCCTTGTTGGCGCTGGCGAACTGCTCGGGGGCGGTAAACATTTTTTGTATCTCCTAAGGGTGAAGATCAAGCAAATGATTCGGTGAGAAATTTTTGAATTTGACTTCTGAGCTGAACGAGGTTCAGCCCGTTGTTATATTGAGTACGTGCCTGGTTACCCGGTACGTCGCAATTGCTGCACTGCATTACGATTTGAATTATAGGCAGGCGAATTCCCGTGTCAAGCTTTTTTTGCGCAGTGCACAAAAAATATTTTCGGACCGTGATTGGCGCGTTTGCCGCTGTTTTATATGTGAATATTGTTTTCCCCGAGTTTGAAAAAAGGGGTGGCTTGTCGCATTGCAACAAGCCTGCGCGGAGGCCGCTCGCGGGCGCCGCGATGTGGCGGCGCACTACGGCAACCGCCGCAGTGCGTGAGCGGGAGCTCAGAGGTCGTGAATAATTGTCGCGCGCGCAGTAGGAGCGGCCTCCAGGCCGCGAAAGATTGCCGCTCGCGCCGAGCGATTCGCGGCCTGGAGGCCGCTCCCACAGCAAGCAAGGCCAGCTTGGCGCAAGCAAGACAATTTTTTCACAAGCTCTCAGCGGTTCTTGAATTCCGGCTTGCGCTTCTCGATGAAGGCGGCCATGCCTTCCTTCTGATCCTGCATGGCGAAGGTCGAGTGGAAGTTGCGCCGCTCGAACAGCAGGCCTTCCTGGAGTGCCGATTCGTAGGCGCGATTCACCGATTCCTTGATCATCATGACGACCGGCAGCGAATAGCCGGCGATCTTCCCGGCCGTGGCGAGGGCTTCCTCGACCAGCTTGTCGGCCGGCACGATGCGCGCCACGAGGCCGGCGCGCTCGGCTTCGGCGGCGTCCATGGTGCGGCCGGAGAGGCACAGTTCCATGGCCTTCGCCTTGCCGACGGCGCGCGGCAGGCGCTGCGTGCCGCCAGCGCCCGGCAAAACGCCGAGCTTGACTTCCGGCTGGCCGAACTGCGCGGTGTCGGCGGCGAGGATGAAGTCGCACATCATCGCCAGTTCGCAGCCGCCGCCCAGCGCGTAGCCGGCGACG
>CAZCPD010000210.1:0-5467 GCA_964500425.1 uncultured Rhodocyclaceae bacterium | reverse complement strand
ACCGCGACGGCGTGATCAACCACGACTCCGACCAGTACATCAAGTCGCCGGAGGAATGGAAGCCGATCCCCGGCAGCCTCGCCGCCATCGCGCGCCTGAACCAGGCCGGCTATCGCGTGGTGGTGGCGACCAACCAGTCGGGCATCGGCCGCGGCCTGTTCGAGATGGATATGCTCAACAGCATCCACGAAAAGATGATGAAGAGCGCCGCGCAGTTCGGCGCGCGCATCGATGCGGTGTTCTTCTGTCCGCACACCAACGTCGATCAGTGCGCCTGCCGCAAGCCCAAGCCGGGCATGCTCCACGAGATCGCCGCGCGCTACAACACCGATCTGAACGGCGTGCCGCTGGTCGGCGACTCGCTGCGCGACCTGCAGGCCGCGGCGGCGATCGGCGCGCAGCCGATGCTGGTGATGACCGGCAAGGGCGTCAAGACCGTCGACAATCCTGAACTGCCGCCGACCACCCTGGTGTTCCCCGACCTCGCCGGCGCCGTTGCCTACATCACCGCCTGACCGGGACTCCAGACGCTCGCGATGAATTACCTGCGCTCCATCCTGTTCCTGCTGGTGCTGCTGATCGTCACGCCGCCCTATGCGCTGTTGATGATCTTCTGTTTTCCGCTGCCGCATCGCGCGCGCCGCTATACGGCGGTGCCCTGGGTGTACCTGACGATCTGGCTGATCAAGCATCTTCTGGGTATCGACTACCGCGTGCTCGGCCGTGAAAACATTCCGCCGCAACCGGCGGTGATACTCGCCAAGCACCAGTCGGCTTGGGAGACGGTTGTATTGCAGCAGGTATTCCCGCTGGCACTGTTCGTCTGGAAGAAGGAGCTGCGCTGGCAGATTCCGTTCTTCGGCTGGGCGCTGGCGGTGATTCCGATGATTTCGGTTGACCGCAAGGCTGGCAAGCATGCGCTGCGCGATCTGGTGCGGCAGGGCAGGCTGCGGTTGTCCCAGGGGTATCCGGTCGTGATCTTCCCCGAAGGCACGCGCACGCCGCCCGGCAAGCATCGGCGCTTCAAGGTCGGCGGCGCCCATCTGGGCGTCGAGGCCGGTGCGCCGGTGTTGCCGGTGGCGCTCAATTCCGGCGAATTCTGGGGGCGCAACGCCTTCTTCAAGACCCCCGGCACCGTGACCGTCAGCATCGGCCCGGCCATCGACACGGCAGGGCTGCGCGCCGACGAGGTGAATGAGCGCGCCGAAGCCTGGATCGAAGCCGAAATGGCCCGCATCAGCCCGCACCTGTACCGGCATGAAACTCCGCTCAGCCAGAACGCCGCGCAATCCGCAACTCGCCCTGCGGCTTGACGCGGAGTTGCCCGACCCCGCCGTGCGCTGGCGCGACGGCGCCACGCTGACTTACCTCGGCGACGTGGTGACGCTCTGCATCTCGACGACGCGCAACATGGCCATCCTGGAAGATCGTGTGCTGCATCTGCCGCTGCCGCCGGCCGCCACGCCGCGCCAGATCCAGGACGGCGTCGAGGCCTGGCTGCGTCAGGAGGCGGCGGGCGTGATCGGCGCCTGCCTCGAGCGTGCGGCGCGGCATGTCGTTCCCGCCTGCAGCCTGCCGAACTGGTCGTTCTCTTTCTCCGCGCGCGGCGGCTGGGCGCAGAACCATGCCGACGGCTCGCTGCGCTTCAACTGGCGCCTGATCGAGCAGCCGCGCGAGACCATCGAGCAGGTCGTCGCCGCCGCCTTCGGCGCGTTGCCCGCGGCCAACGCCACGGCCGATTTGTGGGACATGCCCAAGGCATGAAGGCAGGGTTCCGCGCCGCCTTCGAACAGCTTTCGCTGTTCAAGCTCCCCGGCGCGCAACGCAGCGACGAGGCGCCGCCAAAAACGGCAAAGCCGCCCAGGCAGCGCCACCTGCATCTCGGCAACCAGATCGTTGCTTACACCCTGCGCCACGGGCAGCGTCGCCGGCGTCTTTCGCTGACCATCGACGAGCGCGGCCTGATCGTCGGCGCGCCGGGGCGCGTCAGTCTGGCCGAGATCGAGGCCTTTGTGTACGGCCATGCCGAATGGGTGCTGGCGAAGCTCGCCGAGCACGCCGGTCCGGACGGGCAGAACCGCCGCCACCTCGCCGTCCGCGACGGCGCGAGCCTGCCGCTGCTCGGTGCGCAGGTCGCCGTGCGCATCGTGCCCGGTGCAAATCGCAGCCGCTGGCATGAAGATCATCTGCTGCTCGAAGCGCGCGCGGGAACGGACAGCGACGATCACACCCTGCTGGCGCGCCGCGCCCTGCAACGCCGCGCCCTGGCGCTGTTCGCCGAGCGCCTGGCGCACTATGCGGGCCGGCTCGGCCTCACGCCGCCGCGCCTCGGCCTGTCCAGCGCGCGCACGCGCTGGGGTAGTTGCAGCCTGAAGACCGGTATCCGCATCAACTGGCGGTTGATACACCTCCCGTTGCCGCTGATCGACTACGTGATTGCCCACGAGTTGGCGCACCTCGTCGAGATGAACCACAGCCCACGCTTCTGGGCGGTGGTCGAGAGCCTCTATCCGGATTGGCAGACCGCGCGCCGCGAGCTGAAAACGCGTGGCCGCGAAATCCCGTTGCTGTAGATCTGGGCAAGGTGGGCCGGAAAGGCGCGCTGATACTGGTGTTCAGGACATGTTGTCTGGAGATCGTGTATTGACGGGATTCTCCGGAGCGGGCTGTGTCATGGCCTCCGGAAAGCGAAACGACCATCCCTCCCGCGACAACTCGCGCTGCCAGACCGTCAGATCGGGCGGTTCGATCAGCAGGTTCCAGCTTTGCTGCTGATGCCGATAGGGCTCCTCGACATTCCTGAACGGCTGCGGCGTCAGCAGCGCGAGACAGTGGCCGCCGGGGTTGCGCACCGACTCGTAGCGGATGGCGTCGATGCCGGCCTGTCGCGCCTGGTTGGCGAGGGTTTGCGTGGCGCGGTAGTCGGCCGGGTCGGTCCATAGCGCGCGGTCGTCGGCGAGCGGCGGGCGGGAGAGATCGATGGACCGGGGCGTCGCGGCGTGGAATTCGAACAGGGTGAGCTTCAGGGCGCCCGGCTGAGTGGCAAGACCGGCGCTGTCGAGCCAGAAGCGCAAGCGCCAGTAGCCGCATTCGGCGCAGGCGGTCTGGCGGCCTTCGGCGCCATAGAAGACTCCAGGGGCGAGCGGGGCGCGGAAGCGCGAGCCCGCGGACGGGCGAGGCGGGTAACGGAACGGGGTGGCCAGCAACCAGTGCAGATTCCTGGCGGCTATGGGTTGACGCGGCTTGCTTTCCTCGAGGATGTCCTCGAGGATGGTCTGGTCGGCCGCCTTGCCGTGCGCCAGCCCCATGGTCGCCACCAGATGCTGCGCCTCGACGGCGCGCCAGCCGCTGCCGGTCCACGGGCGGGCCTCAGACGATAGCGCGGTGGGCGTCCAGGTAGGCGCAGGCATTGAGCAGTCCGTCGACGCGTTTGATGACTTCGGCGGGCTTCTGGCCGTCGAATGCCTGGTTCGGCGAGTTCAGCCAGGCGCGCGCCATTTCGTCGCTGCCGACCAGTGACAGCAGCGCGCGGTAGAGGCGGACGAAATGGGCCGCGAGTTCCCATTCCTTGCTGTTCTCCGGGATTGCATACTTGCCGTTGAGCAGCCGCGAAGCCGTTGGCTGGCTGGTGCCGATCACGTTCTTCAGCGCACTCGAGCCGATTTCGAGGCGTCGCGCACATTCGGCGACGGCCTCGCTCAGTACGCGCGAGCGGTCGGAGGCAAGACGGCCGCTCGGGGTTGGAGAGACTTGTGCGGGCATGATGGGGTTCTGAATGTTGGTTTGTTGCCTTTTATATTCTATGGCACTAATTCGATTAGACAAGTGTGTAGGGAATAAAATATTTTGTTTTTTGATATCCGGATTTTTCTTCGTGATGCCGACAGCACCGGCGCGCCGCAGAATATTTTCAAAAGTTGATGAATTTTTACATGGATGGGTATAGGAATTTTGACAGGTTTCGTTGCAGCCTAAACGGCGATATGCTAAAAGCACGCTTTGCTGGTAAACATCGAAGAGTTGGCTGTAAGGTCACTAGTGCATACACAGGAACACTCCTTGGCATCTCCATCTCCAGGCAAGGCAGCGACGCCACCGTCCGCCCCGGCGACGAGCCAGGATGATGACGATGATATGTTTTCGCTGGACTTCACGGTCCCGTCTAAGCTCGCCAGGCCGACCGCACCCCCGCTTCAGGAAAACAAGCCGAAGCTGGAGTTGACGCTGGAGCCCGTGACGCCGGCGGCTCCCGAAATTGCACCGGCGCCGAGTTTTCCCTTGGTGCATCTCGATCCCGTGGTCGAAGAGGCGGCACAGTTTTTCGCTGCCGGCAAGTCAGACGCGGCGCGCAAGACGCTGGAAAGCGCACTGCAAGGTGGAAAGGCGATCGAGGCGGTCTGGTGGATGTTGTTCGACTTGTACCGCGTGGTGGGCGAGCAGGAGACTTTCGAGAAACTGGCGCTCGAATTCGCCACGCGTTTCGAGAAGTCGCCGCCGGCGTGGCGGACCCAGCCGGTTGCCAAGGCCAGTGCCGCGCTGGCGAGTGACGGGCGGGCCTCGGTCGCCTTGACCGGGGCGCTGAATTCGCGCTGCGCACCGCAATTCGCCAAGTTGGTCACCGTGGCCAAGACCCGTTCGCTGCTGCGCCTCGATCTGGCGAAAATCCAGGACGCCGACAACGGCGGCTGCGCTTTGTTGCTCGGCGCCATCCAGTATATGAAGAAGACCTCCTGCGAACTGGGGCTCGGCGGCGCCGAGTATCTGGTCGATATGCTTAAGGCCAAGGTGGTTTCCGGGCAGCGCGAAAACGACGCAATCTGGCTGCTGTTGCTCGAACTTTACCAGCGCCTCAATCAGTCCGAGGCGTTCGAGGAAATGGCTTTGGAATACGCGATCACCTTTGAGGTTTCGCCACCGTCTTGGGAGGCGCCGAAGCCCGATTCGCTAGGCGTCGGTGGCAGCGAAGAACTGCAGGAGGTGTCGGTCGAGGAGGAAAAGGCCGCAGTCCTGAGTCTGTCCGGTGAATTGCTGAACGCCGGCACGGAGAATTTTGCGGCGGTCGGCAAGGCCTTTGACGATGGTTCGGAGGACGATGTTGTCGTTGACCTCGCCCTGTTGCAGCGCATCGATCAGTCCAGCGCAATGGCGCTGCAACAAACCATTCATGGCCTGCCGTCTTCCGGGCGGCGCGTGCGCCTGACCGGCTGCAGTCATATGGTGGCTGCCCTGCTCGAAATGGCGGGGGTCGGCAAGCTGGCGATGGTGGAAAGAGCCCGCGTCTGAACTTCGGGGTACGGCGTCTCCCGTGACCCCGGAAAGGCGGGAGTTGGCGCGGAGCTGCGTCTTCTCTCCCCCCTCCCCCCTCCCCCCTCTCCCCTTGAAATTCCCGTTCCTGTCGCCATTTACAGGACAGCATCCCAATCGTAATTCGAAAGCCCTTCCATGGAACAGTATCGTGGCACGACCA
>CAZCPD010000209.1:3461-5548 GCA_964500425.1 uncultured Rhodocyclaceae bacterium | reverse complement strand
TCATCTCTGGAGCACCTCATGAACCTGCCGCATGCATCGCCCCCTTCCGGCACGCCGCGCCTGTCCGCCGTGGCGGACGATCTCTGGACCACCCGCCATCCGCTGCGCCTGCTCGGCATGCCGATGACCGCGGCCATGACCGTCGTGCGCATGGGCTCCGGCGCTCTCTGTCTGCATTCGCCGATACCAATCGACGCGGCGCTGCGACAGGAGCTCGACGAACTCGGCGCGGTCGAGTGGCTGATCGCGCCGAACCGTCACCATCACCTGTTCGCCGAAGCCTGCCTGAAAACGTATCCGGCCGCACGGCTCTTCGTCGCGCCGGGCCTGGGCGCGAAGATCCCCGCATTGGCGGCATTTCCCGCCATCCCCGCCGCCGCCGCGGCGCCGTGGCGCAACGAGATGGATGCACTGCTCGTCGCCGGCAACGCCGAGATGAACGAGACGGTCTTCTTCCACAAGCCTTCACGCAGTCTGATCGTCACCGATCTGGGCGTGCACCTCGGGCCGTGGGATGCCTTCGCCACGCGCCAGTATGCGCGCCTCAACGGCTGCTACGGCCGCTTCGGACCGACCTTCCTGCTGAAGACGCTCTACCGCGACAAGGCCGCCGCCCGCGCCTCGCTGCGCCGGATACTCGAATGGGATTTCGTGCGCATTGTTCCCGCGCACGGTCCGGTCGTGGAGCATGAAGCGCGCGCCGCTTTCGAGCGCGCTTACGCCTGGCTGCTGCGCGACGGCTGAAGTCTGGTTGTTGCGTTCATTGAGCCGGCAGGAATCTGCTGGAAACCGTTCGCCCTGAGCCTGACCGCAGGAAATCCCTGTGGGATGTCGAAGGGCTCAGGGCGAACGGACTTGACCAGGATATCCTCAGTACGGCCAGGTGCTCGATTCCGCGCCGCCGTCGATTTCCAGGATCTTGCCGGTCACCCAGCGCGACGCCGGCGCGGCCAGATACAGCGCGGCGACGGCGATGTCGCCTGGCATGCCCATCGCATTGAGCGGCGTCAGCGCGATCATCTTCGCGGTGGCCTCCTCGTCGAGATAGGGCGCCAGCGCATCGGTCAGGATCGCGCCGGGGGCAATGGCGTTGACGCGGACGTGCGGAGCGAAGTCGGCGGCGAGCAGGCGCGTCATGTGATTGAGCGCGGCCTTGGCGGTGCCGTAGGCGCTGAAGTTCTTCTGCGAATAGCGCGACGCCGACGAGCTGATGTTGATGATGGCGCCGCCGCCGGCCTTCTGGATATGCGGCGCGCAGCGCGTCGCCAGGGCGAAGGCCGCGGTGACATTGAAGTGGAACACGCTGTCGAAGGCGCGGCTGCTGGTATGCAGCGGATTGTTGGGCGCCGCGCCGCCGGCGTTGTTGACCAGCAGGGTGATGCGGCCGAACTTCTCCAGCGTGCGGGCGACCAGCGCGTCGAGCTGCGCGTCGTCGGCCACGTCGCAGGCGACGCCGATCGCATCGACGCCGAAGGCGCGCGCCTCGGCGGCGACGGCATCGACGTCGGCCTGGGTGCGCGCCGCGCAGACGACGTTGGCGCCGGCCTCGGCGTAAGCCAGGGCGATGGCGCGGCCGATGCCGCGGCCGGCGCCGGTGACGATGGCCACCTGGTCTTTCAGCGAGAACTGGTCGAGCATGCCCATGAGACTTCCTCCCTGTTGCTGGTTGTGGTCATTCCGCCTCGGCGAGCGTGCGGTAGCGGCCGCCATGGAACAGCAGCGGCGCCCGGTCGGCGCGCTGGTATTGCTCGACGAGGCCGATGAAGATCAGGTGATCGCCGCCCGGATGGCGGGTCTCGTTGCGGCATTCGAACCGCGCGCAGCAGTCGCGCAGCAGCGGCGCGCCGCCGAGGCCTGCGTCGAACTCGAGGCCGGCGAACTTGCCGCCCGCAGCGTCCTCGCTCGGCCGCGAGAAGCGCTGCGACAGATGCATCTGGTCGGCGGCGAGCACGTTGATCGCGTAATGGCTGCAGTTCTGGAATATCGCCAGCGAGGGCGAGTACAGCGACAGACTCCACAGCACCAGCGGCGGATCGAGCGACACCGAGGCGAAGGAATTCACCGTCACTCCCGCCAGCCCGCCCTGC
>CAZCPD010000209.1:0-3361 GCA_964500425.1 uncultured Rhodocyclaceae bacterium | reverse complement strand
GCGGCGCCGCCGCAGGCATCGAACAGCAGATCGACGGCGCGCCGGCAGAGCTGCGCGGCGAAGGCGGCATCGCGGCGCAGGCGCACCTTTTCGAGCAGCGCCGGCGCTTCGCTGCGCGCGGCATCGGCCATGATGTCGTCACAGTTGCCGAGCAGGATGCGTCGCGCCGCGTCGATGCTGGCGCCCGCCTCGGCGACGCGAGCGTGCACCGCCGGATAGTCCGCCATCATGCGTCCCGAATACGACGTGAGACGACTGCAGTTGTCGCCGACGAAAAGATCGAGCGCGCCCTGGGCGATGCCGAGGACGACGCCGGCAATCACGTAACCGAACGTCGGCAGCAGCGGAATCCGGTACAGCGGCGCCAGACCCGCCGCGTCGCCGGCCGCGATCACTCCGCCCCGCGTCGCCGTCAGCGGCAGGCTGCGATGCGCGGCGACATGGGCGGCCGTGACACTGACCTCGTTGCTGGCAGTGCCGCAGAGGCCCGCCGCCTGCCAGGTATCGCGCACCGTGAAATCGCTGCGCGGCAGCAGGAACAGACGATACTCGCCGGAGCCGTCGCCGAGCGCATCATTGCCGCCGCTGCCGCCGCTGACATCTTCGGCGACGATGCCGCCGAGCATCACCCATTCGCAGTCGTCGATGCCGCTCGCGAAGCCCCAGCGGCCGGTCAACGTGTAGCCGTCGTCGCAAGGTTCGGCGCGCCCGGCCGGAAAGATCAGCGAGGCGCCGATCAGCACGTCGGCATGCTCGCCGGCCGCGCCCCAGACCTCCTGCTGCGCCGTCCGCGGCCACATGCCGAGCATCCAGTGGTGGCTGGCGAGATTGGCGAGCACCCAGGCGCTCGAAGCGCAGGCGCGTGCCAGCTCGGCGGAGACTTCGAGCAGCGCGTTGATCGGCAGCTCGGCGCCGCCGACGCTGGCCGGCTGCAAGAGACGGAACAGCCCGGTGACGTGCAACTCGGCAAGCGTCTCTCCGGGCAGGCGGCGCGCCGCCTCGGTCGCGGCGGCGCGCTCGGCCAGCGCCGGACGCAGCGCGGCGGCGCGGGCCAGGGCTTCGGCGAGGGTCGGACAGGCTGGCACGGGCAACTCCTTTCCTGATTACAGCGGCGAGCAAAGGCGATTATCATCCGCCACCGGCCCGGCGTCGAGGGTAGAGACCCCTGCCGCCGGGCGCCAACGTCCGCAAACACCATGACCGCCAACGACTTCGCCGCCCTGCTGATCCGCTGGCACCGCCAGCACGGCCGCCACGACCTGCCCTGGCAGGGGACGCGCGACCCCTACCGCGTCTGGCTGTCGGAAATCATGCTGCAGCAGACCCAGGTCGCCAGCGTCATTCCTTATTACCAGCGCTTCCTGGCGCGTTTCCCGAGTCTCGCCCAACTCGCGGCAGCGCCGCTCGACGAGGTCATGGCGCTGTGGAGCGGCCTGGGCTACTACGCGCGGGCGCGCAATCTGCATCGCTGCGCGCAGACGATCGTCGACGAACATGGCGGCGCGTTTCCGCGCCAGCCGGAAGCCATCGCCAGCCTGCCCGGCATCGGCCGCTCGACGGCCAATGCGATCGCGGTCTTCAGCTTCGGCGCGCGCACGGCCATCCTCGACGGCAACGTCAAGCGCGTGCTCTGCCGCACCCATGGCATCGAAGGCTTTCCCGGCACGCCAGCGGTCGAGAAGCGTCTCTGGACGCTGGCGGAATCCCTGCTGCCGGCCAGGGCCGCCGACACGGGCACCTACATCCAGGCACAGATGGATCTCGGCGCCACCGTGTGCACGCGCGGCAAACCCGATTGCGCGACCTGCCCGCTGGCCGCTCTCTGCGTTGCGCAGCGCGCGGGGCGCACCGGCGAACTGCCCGAAGCCCGGCCGCGCAAGGCGCTGCCGCAGCGCACCGTCAACGTGCTGCTGCTGCGCGACGGCGAGCGTTGGCTGTTCGAGCGCCGTCTGCCGAGCGGCATCTGGGGCGGTCTGCTGAGCCTGCCCGAGGTCGCCGCGCCGAATCTCGACGACCCGCGACAACACGCGGTGCAGGCGCTCGGCTGCGCGGCGGGAGAATTGACGCCGCTGCCGCCCTTGCGCCACACATTCACGCATTTCCAGCTGACCCTGCTGCCGCTCCAAGGCCGGGCACAGCCGCTGCCGCACGCCGCCGAACGCGGCAACCTGTGCTGGTTGACGCGCGCGGAGATCTTCACGGCGGCATTGCCGACGCCGATCCGCAAGATCGTCGACGCGGCGCTGTCTGAAGCCGGCGCGTAATTCTGTTACGCTTGCCGGTTCCGACTTTTCGACATCCGACCGAAATGAAATACAAGATCATCCCCGTCACGCCGTTCCAGCAGAACTGCTCGCTGCTCTGGTGCGAGGAAACCATGCAGGGCGCCGTCGTCGATCCGGGCGGCGACATCGACCGCATCCTGGCGACGGCGCAACAGCTCGGCGTCGACATCCGGAAGATCCTGCTGACGCACGGCCATATCGATCACGCCGGCGGCACGGCGGATCTCGTGGAAAGACAGGGAATACCGATCGAAGGCCCGCAGGAGGAAGACCAGTTCTGGATCGACCAGTTGACGCATCAGGGCCGCATGTTCGGCCTCGGCCCGGCCCGTGCATTCACGCCGGACCGCTGGCTGCATGACGGCGACACCGTCAGCTTCGGCAAGGTGACGCTCGACGTGCTGTTCTGTCCCGGCCACACGCCGGGGCACGTGGTGTTCTTCCACGCGCCGTCGCGACTGGCGATCGTCGGCGACGTGCTGTTTCAGGGCTCGATCGGTCGCACCGACCTGCCCGGCGGCGACACCGCGACGCTGCTGCATGCCATCCGCAGCAAGCTCTGGCCGCTTGGCAATGACGTTTCCTTCATTCCCGGCCACGGCCCGATGTCGACCTTCGGCGACGAACGCCGCTACAACCCCTTCGTCGGCGACAACGCCTGAACCACGCAGTCGCTGTGATCGCGGCCGCGAGTTGCCAGGCGTCAGCCGGCGCCGCGCCGCTTATTTCTTCAGCGCATCGCGAATCTCGCGCAACAGCAGCACGTCTTCCGCCGTGGGCGGTGGCGGAGCGGCCGGCGCTTCGCGCTTGAGCCGGTTGATCTGCTTGACCATCAGGAAAATGATGAAGGCGAGGATGGCGAAGTTGAGTGCGATAGTGAGGAAATTGCCATAGGCGAAGACCGGCACGCCGGCCTTCTTCACCTCCGCCAGGGTCATCGCCACGCCGGGCGGAATCTCCTTGAGGGCGATGAAGTAGTTGCTGAAATCGAGACCGCCGAAGACCCGGCCGACCAGCGGCATGATGAGGTCGCCGACCACCGAATCGACGATCTTGCCGAACGCGCCGCCGATGAT
>CAZCPD010000208.1:0-5549 GCA_964500425.1 uncultured Rhodocyclaceae bacterium | reverse complement strand
AGGACTTCCACCTCCAAGTGAGTGCGCCCTGCCGGGCGCACCAAAAAAAAAGCCCGGCATTTTCATGCCGGGCTTTCTACCATCTCAAGAACCGATCAGGCGGCCTGGATGTTGGAAGCTTGCTTGCCCTTCGGGCCTTGAGTCACTTCGAAAGAGACCTTCTGGCCTTCCTTCAGCGACTTGAAGCCGCTCATGTTGATCGCGGAAAAATGTGCGAAGAGATCATCGCCGCCATCATCCGGGGTCACAAAGCCGAAGCCCTTTGCGTCGTTGAACCACTTAACGGTACCAGTTGCCATGTAATTTACTTCCTTAACTGAAAATACGGGGAAATTCCCCCGCCAAAGTATTTGAATCAAAGATTGCACATGGTAGAACCAGTATCGCAGTGACTAAGAATCAAATGCCTAGGATCTTTATACGCTAGTTTGCCCGGTTCCGCAAAGTATTTGTTGTCCTGTTTGGCCGGGTTCATCGGCGCATACGCTGCCGGGGATTCAA
This sequence comes from uncultured Rhodocyclaceae bacterium, assembly GCA_964500425.1. Classification (GTDB taxonomy): domain Bacteria; phylum Pseudomonadota; class Gammaproteobacteria; order Burkholderiales; family Rhodocyclaceae; genus Sterolibacterium. The sequence continues at coordinate 5,048 of CAZCPD010000208.1, read as the reverse complement.
CTGAAGAGCAGATCGGCATCATCGCGTTGGGCGTCGACTTCCGCCATCAGGTCCTTGAATTCCTGCCAATCAAGGCTGAACCGATCCCAGGCAAGCTCCGAGATGCGCGGCGCCAGATCATTTTCATCGTGCGAAAAATCAAGGACGTGCGCCATGACATCGGCTAGGTGAATCACGCTGGTCAAAGCGCTAGCGGGATGCTCCTCCGGCACATGATGCCCGGCCACCGCCCGACCAATTTCGGGCGCGAATTTCCACTCGTCGGCCAGGGAACCGCCAATCTGGGCATGGTCGAAGCCGAGCACCTGCCGCTCGGCTTCGAGCATCCGGCAGTCCTGCTGCTGCTGGTAGTCGATGACCGCGGAAAAATGCTGGGGAAAGCGCACCACCAGGACAAGTTTGCCAATGTCATGGATCAGACCGGCAGTGAAAGCGCTCTCGGGATTGCAGCCAGTGCGCTTTGCCAGCGCCCGCGCGCACAACGCCGCGCCGACATTGTGCAACCAGAATTTGCGCTGATCGTACCCGGCCACTTGCAGCGACTGGAAGCGGCCGGTCACGGCCATTGCCGTGACCATCGTTTCGATGCTGCGATGACCGAGCACCGTGATGGCCTCCGGTATCGTCGCAACACGGCGACGCAACCCATGGATCGATGAGTTGGCGAGCCGCAGGGACTTCGCGGTGAGCACTTGGTCCCTGGCGATCATGCGCGCAAGAACGGCAGCATCCACCTCGTCCTGTTTAAGGTATTCGACCAGCTTCATCACGACTTCGGGTGCGGCAGGAAGATTGCCGAAATCGCTGATCACCGCACCCACGGTAAGCGGCGTCATTTGATCCTTTCCAGTCGATATTCGAGTACTGCCTTGAACAGCGCATGTGTTGTCGCATCGGTTTCCGATTTGCGGAACAGGCGCCTCACCTGTGCTCGAACCGCGTCATCCTGCGGTGTTGCCGGGGCAGTCGGAACTGCCGGAGCATTCCCTGGCTCAGCGGCAGGCGAGACAACGACCGCTATCCCACGGATTCCGCGCCGGAGCAGACCGGCCAGTTGCGCTTCACCAAGTGAAGCGCCGGCATGCAAAAGCACATTGCCATCGGCTTCGCGAATGGCATCGGCCAACACCATGCCCGGCATTGCCTGATCGAGCGGTATGACACGACTGGTAGTCATATGGTACTCACCGATCAACAATCAACAATCAACACGAAATCGTCACTTTTTTCCATGCTAGAACATCTCGCGCAATCCGACAGATCCTGCGTTAGGCGCCGAACGTCAAATCGCTAACGAGCCAAGCCCTCCGTACAACATTCAACATGCGACGAACCATAACTAAAGTATATATTATCAAACACTGAAATTCCAATGCAAACCTGTCATTTGCTCGAAGCGGAGTGATGCTCCAGATAATGTTTGAGCACGCCCCTGAGCAAGGCAGCGTGCTGCAGGTCGCCACTTTCCCGCGAACGCCGAATGTCATCCTGGATCATGCGCTTGATGCGTTTCTCGCCGCCGGGCAGATGCACCAGATAGCTGCCGAGCTCGATGGCTAGCACTTCTGGAATCTGTTCGTGCTCGGCGATGGCGAGTATTTCGTCCTCGGTGAGATCGGACATGTCGATGCAGTCCTGAATGGATAGAAACATGATGTCGCCTCCTCTTGTGTCCAAATTCGAATGATAGACCCGCAGGCCGATAATGGCGCGGTCGGCCGTTGCCGAGTTGCGCCCGGAAGACAACCGGTCGAGGGGAATTCGATCCTAGCTGACTGAAGCGACGCTGTTCAGCAGCAGGCGCACCAGCATGGTCTGGCGGGTGACGCCGGTCTTCGAGAAGATCGAGCGCAGGTGGGCGCGCGCGGTGTTCTTGCGGATGTTGAGTTCGGTGGCGGCCTCGTCGAGCGTCAGGCCGTTGGTCAACAGCAGGGCCAGCGCCACTTCGGCGGAAGTGAAGCCGAACAGACGTCGCACCAGTTCGTGCGACGGATGCGGCTGATGCTTGGGATCGCGGATGAACACCGCCACCTGCGGCCAATCATTGCCTTCCGACAGCTCGTTGGAAGGAATCGAACGCACCAGCACGCCGAGCTTGGGCTGACCGGATGGGCGCGTCAGCGAGATGGCCTCGGTGACGGCCGGCGCGGTGCGCGAGGTATTCGCCAGGCCGGCCTTGATGAGGCGCTGCAGTTCGCGGTCTTCGAGCGCGTATTCGGCATGCAGCTTGCTCTTGACCACCTGAATGCCGTCCTTCTCGGCGAGGATGCCGTCGGCGACGCCGTTGCTCCGAACGATCATGCCCTGCTCGTTGAGCACCACGGTGCCGATTTGCATCCGGTCCATGGCGACCGCGTAGAGGCGGCGTTCCGACTCGATGCCTTCGACGCGAGAGCGCAGCTTCACCGAGCGCTTGAGATGTGGCAGCAGCTGCTGGCAGAATTCCTTGTCCTGCTCACTGAAATCCTTGGCGCCGGGCGGCCGGGTGATGCGCAGACGGCATTCGGCGCCACCCTCCACGCGGATGTCGGCGCCGATGATGTAACGGATGTGGTTGGGCTCGATGAACTGCTTGTAGAACTCGCCCGCGATCCACTTGCGCGTGTCGATCATTTCGTCGATCGCCAGGACCTTGTCGGCTGGCAGTCCGACAAAGGGATCGAGCGAGAACACCTGAAAGTGGTTGTATGCCGCACCGTAGAGATCCTCGCCGCGCTCGCTGGCGCGCACTAGGATGGCCTGCTGGCTGACAGAGGCCGGGCGCAGGATCAGGGTCACCCAGTTGGCGCTCAGGTACTGACGGACCATGCGCATGGCGCTAGCCCACGGAACATCCTCGAGCGGACCTTCGTAAATCTGGCCGATCAGTTCGCTGAAGCGCTCGAACGACAACGGCAGAAGATCCGTCGCCGCGCTGGGCGGCTGCACTTCCACCTCGTCAGGAGGCTTTGTTCGAGTTGTCCGGGTCGCTCTAGTCACTCGAAATATCCACGTCTGCGCTGCCGGCTACTGAAATGTCGAGAATACACCAAGCCCGCGGGTAGCGCGAGAATATCACTCGAAGCCTCGTCCCCTGAAAACGGGGACGAGGGCCTGGCGCGAAACCGCGGGATCAAACGCCGCGATACACCGGTTTGCGCTTCTCCATGAAGGCCATGGTGCCTTCCTTGGCGTCGAGACTGCCGGCGACGCAAACGCCGATGGAGCCTTCGAATTCGAGGATTTCGTCGAGCGTCATGTACTGCGACATGTGGATCAGGCGGCGCGCCGCATCCACCGCCACGCTGGCGCGGCTGGCCAGCATGCGGGCGTATTCGAAAGCGGCCTCGAAGTCCTTGCCTTCCGGCACGAGTTCGTCGAGGAGGCCCAGCGCCTTGCATTCCTCGGCCTTGAACACCTTGGCGGTCTCGACCATCATCAGCGCATTCGAGAAGCCGACGATGCGCGGCAGGAAGTAGGACATGCCGCAGTCCGGCGCGACGCCGACGTTGGTGAAGATCGCGGCCATCTTGGTGGTCGTGTCGCCGAAGCGGCGGTCGCAGGCGAGCGCATAGGCGAGGCCGGCGCCGACGGCATGGCCGTGGATCGCGGCGATGACGGGCTTGTCGACCTGCACCAGCTGACGCGCCACTTCGAAGAACGGGCCGCCCGGCGACTTGCGCTGCGAGCGCGGGATCGGGCGCGAGGCGTCGGAGGTGCCGGGCATCGGGCGATCGCCTTCGCCGGAGAGGAAGTCGACGTCGCCGCCGGCGCAGAAGGCGCGGCCTTCGCCGGTCAGCAAAATGGTGCGGACTTCATCCTGGTAGCGCAGCTTGAGCAGCAGGACGGCGAGTTCCTCGGCCAGATCCCAGCTCACGGCGTTGAGTTTGTCGGGACGGTTCAGGGTGATGATGCCGACGTTATCTTCGAGTCGGAACGTGAGGTGCTTGTATTCTTCGGCCATGGTGGATTCCTTCGGTGGAGCGGGTTGTTGGGCTGCCGTGAAAACGCCTGCGGCGCCGGGCCGGGGTTACCAGAGCCACGGCGCCGCAGGCGGCATCCATCAACGGAATTGCGGGATGATTTCCTTGTCGTACCACTCGATCCATTCGAGGCAGGCCTCGAAGGTCGGCAGGCGCGGCGGGCGCACCTGGACGGACGTGGCGCCGGCCTTCTGCAGCGAATCGACTTCGCGCAGCACGCTGTCGCGGTCGGCGGAGATGTGGGTCTCGCCCTTGTCGATGTGCGCGTCATTGACGTTGTAGGCCGTGGTCGTGCACATGAATTCGAAGGTGTCCTTCTTGGCCTCGAACTCGGGCAGGCTCTTCATGTACTTGATGCAGTCCGGCAGATCGGCCGCCGTGACCAGCCATGGGATCCAGCCGTCGCCGAGCTTGGCGGCGCGGCGCATGGCGGGCTTGGAATTGCCGCCGATGAAGATGGGGGGATGCGGCTTCTGCACCGGCTTCGGCTCGATGATCACGTCGCTGAACTTGACGTATTCACCGTTGAAGTTCGGCTTCTCGGCAGTCCAGGCTTCCTTCAGCGCGGCGATGTATTCGTCGGCCATCGGGCCGCGCTTCTCGAACGGCACGTTGAGGCAGTCGAACTCATGCTGCAGGTGACCGACCGCGGTGCCCAGCGTGAAGCGGCCACCGCCGATGAATTCCATCGTGGCGATCTGCTTGGCCAGCAGCAGCGGATGACGGTAGGGCAGCACCAGCACGAAGGTCAGCATGTGAATGCGCTCGGTCGCGCCCATCAGCACCGAAGCTGCGGTAATGCCTTCGACAAAGCGCGTACCCATGTGCTCGGCCATCGCGGTCGGCATGACGAGGTGTTCGGGGATGGTCAGCCAGTCCCAGGAAAGGCTGTCGGCCTTCTTGGCGAAACGCAGGATTTCCTCACGACCGGCGTGGGGTTCCCACGGCGCCATCGCGGGCGGGTAATTGTCCATGCCGCAAGCGGCCAGTGCGAATTTCATGCTGATACTCTCCAGTAAGAAACGAAATTGATAACCCGAAACGACCGACGCCCGCCCGCTGCGCCGCCCCCGATCCGGAAAACCC
>CAZCPD010000207.1:1667-5553 GCA_964500425.1 uncultured Rhodocyclaceae bacterium | reverse complement strand
AAGAACTTCCTGATCACCATCGGCGACCGCAGCGTCGGCGGCATGACGGCGCGCGACCAGATGGTCGGGCCGTGGCAAGTGCCGGTGGCCGATGTCGCGGTGACGGCGGCCGGTTACGACACGACGCGCGGCGAGGCCTTCGCCATGGGCGAGCGTACGCCGCTGGCGCTGCTCGATGCGCCGGCCTCCGGCCGCATGGCGGTGGGCGAGGCGATTACCAATCTCGCCGCCGCGGCCATCGGTGGCCTCGGCGACGTCAAACTCTCCGCCAACTGGATGGCCGCCGCCGGCCACGGCGCCGAGGATGCGGCGCTGTTCGACACCGTGCGCGCCGTGGCGCTCGACTTCTGCCGCGCGCTCGATCTGTCGATTCCGGTTGGCAAGGATTCGCTGTCGATGAAGTCGGCATGGCAGGAGGCTGGCGAAAGGAAGCAGGTGGTCGCGCCGCTGTCGCTGATCATCACGGCCTTCGCACCCTGTCTCGACGTGCGTCGCACGCTGACGCCGCAACTGGTGGCGATGCCCGTCGAGGACAGCGAGCTGCTGCTGATCGACCTCGGCGCCGGACGCAACCGCCTCGGTGGTTCGGCACTGGCGCAGGTCTTCGGCGCCGTTGGCAGCGAGGCGCCGGATGCCGACGTCGAACTGCTCAAGCGATTCTTCCCTGCGATCCAGAAACTCGCCGGCGAAGACCTGATCCTCGCCTATCACGACCGCTCCGACGGCGGCCTGTTCGCCACGGTCTGCGAAATGGCCTTCGCCGGCCATGTCGGTGTCTCGCTGAATCTCGACGGTCTCTGTTACGACCCGCTGATGAACGATGTCGATGGGATCGAGCGCAAGCCCGACGTGGTCGATGGCCGCCTCTTCGACCGCATGTTCAAGGTGCTGTTCAACGAGGAACTCGGCGCCGTCGTGCAGATCCGCCGCGACCAGCGCGAGCGCGTCATGCAAACCTTGCGCGATGCGGGCCTTGGCGCGGTGTCGCACCTCATCGGCACGCTCAACGACGCCGACGAAGTGCGGGTCTGGCGCAATGCCAGAATGGCCTTCTGCAAGCCGCGCAAAGAATTGCAGCGCACCTGGAGCGAGACCAGCTTCCAGATCGCGCGCCTGCGCGACGATCCGGCCTGTGCGCAGGAGGAGTTCGACGCGCTGCTCGACGCCAGCGATCCCGGCCTTTCCGCGCATCTCGCCTTCACGCCGGCGGCGCCGTTCGTTTCGGCGAACGCCAGACCGAAGATGGCGATCCTGCGCGAGCAGGGTGTGAACGGGCATGTCGAGATGGCCGCCGCCTTCGAGCGCGCCGGATTTGCGGCCCATGATGTGCACATGAGCGACCTGCAAGCTGGGCGTATCCGGCTGGGCGATTTCAAGGGGCTCGCCGCCTGCGGCGGCTTCTCCTACGGCGACGTGCTCGGCGCCGGCCAGGGCTGGGCCAAGTCCATCCTCTTCAACGCCAAGCTGCGCGACGAGTTTGCCGCCTTTTTCGCGCGCCCCGACAGCTTCGCGCTGGGCGTCTGCAACGGCTGCCAGATGATGAGCAACCTCGCCGAGATCATTCCCGGCGCGCAAGGCTGGCCGACTTTCCAGCGCAACCGCAGCGAGCAGTTCGAGGCGCGCCTGGTGATGGTCGAGATTCCCGAATCGCCGTCGATCTTCTTCTCCGGCATGGGCGGCAGCCGGCTGCCAGTGGTGGTCTCACATGGTGAAGGCCGCGCTGAATTCGCCAATGACGCTTCGGGCAAGGCCAGGGCCGCGATGCGCTACGTCGACAACCGTGGCAAGGTCGCGACGAACTATCCGTTCAACCCCAACGGCTCGCCCGACGGCCTCGCTGGCGTCACCACGGCCGATGGTCGTTTCACCATCATGATGCCGCACCCGGAGCGTATCTTCCGTACCGTGCAGATGTCATGGCATCCACAAGGCTGGGGTGAGGATTCGCCGTGGCTGACGATGTTCCGCAATGCGCGGATGTGGGTGGGGTGACGACGTTCCAGTGTTCGGGTTATGAAGAAAAAGGGCGCTCGATTCGAGCGCCCTTTTCGTTTGGTGCCGGTGGCAAACGGTACGTTTCAGAGCGTCTTGTCGAGGCCTGTAGCCTCCGCGGATCGGCGCGTCTTGCCGGCGCGCGCCGGGACGTTGCAAAGACCGCAGACGTAAGCCTTGGTGGGGTCGAAGGCATGGGCGACGAACTGGCCGCTGCAGCATTTGCAGGTTGCCAGGGCGAGCATGTTGGCATCGAAGAAGCGGACCATGGTCCAGGCGCGCGTCAGCGACAGCACGGGCTTCATGTCGTTGCGTTCGATCTGTTCGAGATACATGCGGAAGGCCTTGATGATCAGGTCGAGACCGCGCAGCTCGGTGTGGTTGAGCAGGAAGCTGTGATAGGCCATGAACAGCGAGGCATGCACGTTGGGCTGCCAGGTCATGAACCAGTCGGTGGAGAAGGGCAGCAGACCCTTGGGCGGCGATTCGCCGCGCACTTCCTTGTAGAGCTTGATCAGACGTTCGCGGCTCAGCTTGGTTTCAGCTTCGAGCAGTTGCAGTCGCGCGCCGAGCCGGATCAGCTCGACGGCCAGACCGATATCTCTCGCTTCCGAGATGACGGATTTATTACGCATGTAGACTCCTGGTGTTGATGACGCCGGCTAGGACGCTGATATCGTGTGATGTGTTGGGTGATCAGGCGACCGATTCGACGGGCTTGCCGGCCGCCAGAATCGCTGCGTGCACATGGCCGATGCCGCGCTCGCGGTCATGGTTGGCAAGCAGGTTCAGCAGCAGGGTGTCGTCGAAACGGAAGCTGCACAGCAACATATCGGCGCTGGCCATCTTCAACACTTGCCCCGGGGTGAGGCGGTCCAGGATGTCGGCGATCTCCTGGCTGATACCCAGGCGAAAGATCGCGCCCTCACGGTCAGCGCGGATCATGTTCTGCGCCAGCATGAGGTAGGCAAGATTGACTTCCTTTATGTCGTTGTAGGTGTCAGTCGTTTTCATGGTGCTCTCCTTTGGTTTGCCGTCTTGAGTTTTTGGAAGGCGAGCGCATTTTGGCTGGGCGTGTCAATAACGAATAGAAGCGTAATGCTGTTTTTGATGTCAGAAGGCTTTCCATGTTTCATGTAAGGTTTATTCTTACAATATTTTGATATTTTCATGATTCTAAAAGGCTTTGTTTGCTTGTTACGGGGTAACAATTGGTCTTGGCGCCTGTTGGTGGTCGCCTGAAGAGCCAGCAACCACGCGGCTTTGCGGGCGACGTGACATTCGAGCCAGGATTGGCGGGCTTCTTCGGGCCGCGCTCGTCGTCGCGAGCTTGACGTGGATCGGGGGGGGGGCTACGGTCTTGCGAGGTGTTCTCAGCGGCGGGCGCAACCGTCGCCTGAATGTGAACGCGCGCCGGCTGAGGTACGGCAGGCCGGCTGCGTTAAAATGAACGGCTCATGGAACCGAAAATCAATTTTTGCAGCAGTTGCGGCGCCCCCGTCTCGCTGCGCATTCCCATCGGCGACGCCCTGCTGCGCGCCGTGTGCGACGCTTGCGGCACGATCCACTACCAGAACCCCAAGCTGGTGGTCGGCAGCCTGCCGATCTGGGAAGACAAGATCCTGCTCTGTCGGCGCGCCATCGAGCCGCGCCACGGCATGTGGACGCTGCCCGCCGGCTTCATGGAAAACAACGAGACGCTGCCCGAGGCGGCGGCGCGCGAGACCCGTGAGGAGGCCTGCGCCAACGTCGAACTCGGCGACCTGTACACGCTGATCAGCGTGCCCCACATCAGCCAGGTGCACGCGATCTTTCAGGCCCGCCTGCTCGACCTTGATTTCTCGGCCGGCGTTGAAACGCTCGAAGTGGGCTTGTTCGCGGAAGAGCAGATCCC
>CAZCPD010000207.1:0-1567 GCA_964500425.1 uncultured Rhodocyclaceae bacterium | reverse complement strand
GGCTGTCGTTGCTGCCGCGTTCCAGTCGCGCGTCCTGCAACAGGCCGTCGGCGGCGACCGTCAGGCGCACCTCCAGTCTCCCCCGGTACTCGCCGGCCAGCGCGGCAACGGGCGCCTTGTAGCGTCCGGCGGCAACGGCGAGGCTGACGCGATACTGGCGCAATCCTTCGCCATCGGTCGTGCTGTCCGGGGCTGGCGCGGTTGCCGGGGCCGGCGTCGCGGCGCGGATGGCGTCCGACAGCGCGGGCGGCGCCAGCGGTGCGTCGGCGTGGCGTCGCGTTGCCAAGGCGATGGCGTGTTCCACCGCGACCGCGCGCGGCGGTGTTTCAGCCAGCTGCGTCATGCCCGCGAGCGGCGGAGCGGCGTTGGCTACAGTCGTCGCCTTGCCGGGATCAGGCGCCGTTCGCTCGGTTGACGACGGTGGAATGGCGGGTGCGCGGTTCAACCGCGCTTGCAGCGGGATGGGAAAGCCCGGCTTGCGCACGGCAACGTCCGCCGCGTCGCCATCGAGCAGCATGAGATGCAGAAGCAGCGAAAGGGCGAGCGCGCCGCCCAGTGCTCTCCAGTTGCCGATTTGCGGATGGTGACTCATGGAACGATTGTGTTGCCTGCCTATCCAATAATCAATATCATGAAAAATGGTTTCCAGTGGTCTGTTGCGCCGGGTGGGGTTAGATTGGCCCCGGTTTTAATGTGTTTGGCGCGATGGTCAGTCTGACTGCATGTTTCCGGGTTGCCGCAACAAGGGAGTGTGGACGAATGCAAGCCGATGCCGCGCCATTGCCGCTGATCCTGACGCTCGACATGCATGGCGTCCCGCATCGCTGGGTGACTTGGCAGCATGCCTGTTTTTACTACGCCAAGGACTTGGTTGCCTGGGCCGTCGGCGACGAGAACCTGACGTTCCTTGGCGGCATCAATCGCATCACCGGCCAGCGTTCTTCGATCACCACCAACAGCATCATCGCCATCAAGGGCAAGGCGCTGGCGGCGAGAAGCCTGTTCCAGGTGCCGCCGCTCAACAACCGCGAGCTGTTTCACCGCGACCGGCATGTCTGCGCCTATTGCGGCGATGAATTCGTCAGCCAGCGTCTGACGCGCGACCATGTCATGCCTGTTTCGCAAGGCGGGCTCGATATCTGGATGAACGTCGTCACTGCCTGCCGCGGCTGCAACCAGCGCAAGAGCGGTTACACGCCGGAGCAGGCCAGCATGCAGCTGCTCTACGCGCCGTATGTGCCGAACAAGGCCGAATACCTGATACTCAGCAACCGCCGCATCCTTCATGACCAGATGGATTTTCTGGCGCGTCATGTGCCAAAAGGCCAGTCGCGGGTGTTGAGTCGGGACTCGTGAGTGGCGGCTGCCTGTAAAATGCGCGGATGAACAGTTCAGCTACCGCCAGCCTGCCCAAGTCCCTGACCTCTTACCGCAAGTACTGGGCGCAGCGCTTCGGCATTGCCCCCTTCCTGCCGATGTCGCGTGCCGAGATGGACAGGCTCGGCTGGGATTCCTGCGACATCATCCTGGTCACCGGCGACGCCTACATCGACCACCCCAGCTTCGG
>CAZCPD010000206.1:0-5562 GCA_964500425.1 uncultured Rhodocyclaceae bacterium | reverse complement strand
AGATCTACGACCGCACCACGGGCGAAATCCACTATGGCAAGGTGCCGCCCGGCTCGGTGGTCGTCTCCGGCAACCTGCCCTCGGCCGACGGCAAGTACAGCCTCTACTGCGCCGTGATCGTCAAGCGCGTCGACGCGCAGACGCGCGCCAAGACGGGTATCAACGAACTGCTGCGCGCCGACTGAGACTTGGGCATACTTCGTCGATCAATTACGAGGCGAACATGGAGAGGCAACGATGAGCGCGATGCAGCGGCTGTTCCAGTTGATGGCGGACAAGAAGGCGTCCGACATCTTCATCTCGACCGGCGCCCCGATCAACATCAAGATCAACGGCGCCGCCATGCCGATCAACCAGCAGGTGATGACCCCCGAGATCATCAACGGACTGCTGCACGAAATTCTCACCGATGCGCAATACCGCGAATTCGAGGAGGCGCTGGACCTGAACTGCAACTACGGCATCCAGGGCGTCGGCAACTTCCGTCTTTCGGTATTTCACCAGAAAGGCTCGCCGGCGCTGGTCGTGCGCTACATTCCGGCCGAGATTCCCAGACTCGAAACCCTCAACGTGCCGCCCGTTCTGGCGGAGGTCATCATGGAGAAGCATGGCCTGATCCTGATGGTCGGCGCGACCGGCGCGGGCAAGACCACCACGCTGACCTCGATGCTCGACTATCGCAACGAGCGCAAGAGCGGCCACATCCTGACGCTGGAAGATCCCATCGAGTTCGTCTTCAAGAACAGGAAATCCATCGTTAACCAGCGCGAAGTCGGCGCCGACACGCGCGACTACAAGGTCGCCCTGAAGAACGCGCTGCGCCAGGCGCCCGACTGCATCTTCATCGGCGAAGTGCGCGACAAGGACACCATGGGGCAGGCGATTGCCTACGCGCAATCCGGCCACCTGTGCCTCGCGACGCTGCACGCCAACAACAGCTACCATGCGCTGTCGCGCATCATTGGCCTCTACCCCCTGGAAAACCGCCCTGCGCTGCTCGCCGACCTGGCAGTAACGCTGAAAGCCATCATCTCCCAGCGTCTGATCAAGAAGCCCGATGGCAGCCGCACTCCAGCCGTCGAAGTGATGCTCAACTCGCGCCATATCGGCGAGCTGATCGAAAAGGGCGACATGGATGGCATCCGCGAATCCATGGACAAGAGCATGACACCGGGCTCGCAGACGTTCGAGCAGGCGCTTTTCAATCTCTACAAGGCTGGCACCATCACGCTCGACGCGGCGACTGCCGCCGCCGACTCGGCCAACAACCTGCTGTTCCTGATCAACAACGACCAGAGCGCCGCCACGCAGCCGGCGGAGAACACCAAGAGCGCCAGCGATGCCGCCAACCCGATGAGCATGCCAAGCACGGGCTTCAGCGAATTCACCATCACCATGGAATAACGTGAACGCGGCAGCTCAACGGCCGCAGGCCAGCGGCTGCCGGCCATCCGACACCATCTGGCACGCTGGAGTCCCCATTCAATGAACACCGAAAATAACGCCACCCTTTCCCTTGCCGAAGCCCTGATCGCGCGGCCTTCCGTCACGCCTGACGACGCCGGCTGCCTCGACCTGATCGGCGCCCGGCTCGCCCCCCTCGGCTTCCAGCTCGAACGCATCGACAGCGGTGGCGTGGCGAATCTCTGGGCGCGGCGCGGTACGAGCGGCCCGGTGCTCTGCTTCGCCGGCCACACCGACGTGGTGCCGGTCGGCGCCCGCGACGCCTGGCGCAGCGACCCGTTCCAGCCGGAGATCCGCGACGGCATGCTGCATGGCCGCGGCGCCGCCGACATGAAATCCTCGCTGGCCGCCTTCGTGGTCGCCATCGAGCGCTTTCTCGCACGCCAACCGCAGCCGGCGGGTTCCATCGCCCTGCTGCTGACTTCCGACGAGGAAGGCGATGCCATCGACGGCACGGTGCGCGTGGTCGAGACACTCAAGGCGCGCAACGAAAGAATCGACTGGTGCATCGTCGGCGAACCCACCTCGGTCGACCGCCTCGGCGACACCATCAAGAACGGTCGCCGCGGCTCCCTCTCCGGCAAGCTGATCGTCAAGGGCATCCAGGGCCACGTCGCCTACCCACAGCTCGCCCGGAACCCGGTGCATCAGGCCGCGCCAGCGCTGGCCGAGCTGGCCGCCGAGAAGTGGGATGACGGCAACGAATATTTTCCGCCGACCACGTTCCAGATTTCCAACATCCATGCGGGCAGCGGCGCCGGCAACGTGATTCCCGGCAGCATGGAAGTGCTGTTCAATTTCCGTTTCGCCACCGTCAGCACGCCGCAAGGCCTGCAGGACCGCGTGCACGCCATTCTCGATCGTCATGGCCTCGAATACGAACTGCACTGGAACACCTCCGGCAAGCCTTTCCTGACGCCACGCGGCCAACTCGTCGACGCATTGACGGCCTCAATCCTGGCCACCACGGGCGCCGTGGCGCAACTGTCCACCACCGGCGGCACCTCGGATGGACGCTTCATCGCCGATATCTGCCAGGAAGTCGCCGAATTCGGCCCGATCAACGCCACCATCCACAAGATCGACGAATGCATCGCCGTCGCCGATCTCGAACCACTCGCCCACTGCTATGAAGGCGTGCTGGAACGGCTGCTGGGCGCCTGAGAACTGAAACATGAATCCAACGCTCGACGAACTGATCACCCTGCGCGACTGGCTGCGCTTTGCCGTCAGCCGCTTCAACGAAGCCGGCCTGTTCTTCGGCCACGGCTGCGACAACGCCTACGACGAAGCGGCCTGGCTGATCCTGCACACCCTGCATCTGCCGCACGACCGGCTTGAGCCGTTTCTCGACGCGCGCCTGACGCAGGCCGAACGCCTGGCCGTGCACAACATCCTCCAGCAACGCATCGCCAGGCGGCTGCCGGCCGCCTATCTGACGAACCAGGCCTGGCTCGGCGAGTTCAGCTTCTACGTCGATGAACGTGTCATCGTGCCGCGCTCCTACTTCGCCAACCTGCTCGAAGAGGAATTCGCTCCCTGGATCGAATCGCCTGAAGATCTCGGCAGCGCCCTCGACCTATGCACCGGCTCGGGCTGCCTCGCCATCCTGATGGCCATCGCCTTTCCCGAAGCCCGGGTGGATGCGGTTGACCTGTCGGCCGACGCACTGGCCGTGGCGCGGCGCAACATCGCCGACTACGGACTGGAAGAACGCGTGCGACCGATCGAGTCCGACCTTTTCAATGGCCTCGGCAAGCGGCGCTACGATCTGATCGTCTCGAATCCCCCTTACGTCACGAGCGCCTCGATGGCGGCGCTGCCGCAGGAGTATCGCCACGAACCGGCGCTGGCGCTGGCGGCGGGCGACGACGGACTCGACATCGTGCGGCGCATCCTCGCCGAGGCGGGCCGACATCTCAACCCCGGGGGTCTGCTCGCCGTCGAAGTCGGTCATAATCGGGATCTCGTCGAGGAAGCGTTTCCCGAACTTCCGCTGACCTGGATAGACACCGCCGGCGGCGACGAAAAGATATTCATCATCCACCGCGAACATCTGCCGCTGCCGCACTGATCGGCCATCGCGACGACGCTCCACCAACGTTCTGCCAAGGAAACTGAAATGCGCACATTGTTGATTCCCCTCGCCATGATCGCCCTGCTCTGCGCCTGTTCACGCCAGCCGCAGCCGGTGGTCGAGGCGGTCAAGCCACTGCAGGAGAGCGTGGAAAAGGCCAAGAGCGTCGAACAGACGATCCAGAACGCGGCCGATGCCCGCCAGGCGGCAACCAAGGAATAATCATGGCGCGCCATATCCTTGATGAAACGCATATCCACCCGGCGATTCGAGAAGGCATCGCCCGCAACAATGAAGACATCGTCCTCGAAGTAAAGCGGGCCATCGGCGAAAACCGCATCGTGGTCATCGGCATGGGCCAGAACCCCTATCCCAGGAAGGCCTGCCGCGCCCTGAATGCCAAAGGCATCGTCCACAAATATCTCGAATACGGCAGCTATCTGTCTCACTGGCGGCGGCGCAACGCGCTGAAAATGTGGACCGGCTGGCCGACCTTCCCGATGATATTCGTTGACGGCATGCTGGTCGGCGGCGCGAAGGAACTCATCGATTTGCTCGATAACGGCGAACTCGAGCGCATGCTCACCAAGCCGCGCGGCTAATCGCCGCATCAAGCCTCCACGCACCGACTTTTCGCTCGCGTGCCGCGACCGGCAAGCCCGATGCCGGGCCGCCACGCGGCATGCACCCGCCCGAATGAACCGATCACCCGACCGGCGGTCATATCCCACAGATGAAAGGGATTAAAGCTTCATCTCGAATTTGACGATGATGCAATTGGTCGTATCATGTAGTCGAGAAGGCTGTTCCGATCAGCTCACACAAGGAAGGAGGCGCGTCATGACGATCTTCGCCCGCTACCAGGGTCGCTACGAAGCATCGCTGGAAGAAGACATGTCCGTCCAGGAATACCTGGAGTTGTGTCGCAAGGATCCGAATGCCTACGCCAGCGTCGCCGAGCGCATGCTCACCGCGATCGGCGAACCGGAACTGGTCGACACCCGTCTCGATCCGCGCCTCTCGCGCCTCTTCGCCAACAAGATCATCAAGATCTACCCGGCCTTCCGCGACTTCTACGGCATGGAGGAGGCGATCGAGAGCATCGTCGCGTACATCCGCCACGCGGCGCAGGGTCTCGAAGAGAAGAAGCAGATTCTCTACCTGCTCGGTCCCGTGGGCGGCGGCAAATCCTCACTCGCCGAAAAGCTGAAATCGCTGATGGAGAAGATGCCGTTCTACGCCATCAAGGACTCCCCGGTACACGAATCGCCGCTGAGCCTGTTCAAGCAGGACGAGGACGGCCCGATACTCGAAGAGGATTTCGGCATCCCGAGACGTTACCTGAGTTCCATCATGTCGCCGTGGGCTGTCAAGCGTCTGCACGAGTTCAACGGCGACATCACGCGCTTCCGCGTCGTCAAACTGTATCCCTCGGTGCTGCGCCAGATCGCGGTCTCCAAGACCGAACCGGGCGACGAGAACAATCAGGACATCTCATCGCTGGTCGGCAAGATCGACATCCGCAAGCTCGAAGAGTATTCGCAGAACGATCCGGACGCCTACAGCTATTCGGGCGGACTCTGTCTGTCGAATCGCGGTCTGCTCGAATTCGTCGAAATGTTCAAGGCGCCGATCAAGGTCCTGCACCCGTTGCTGACCGCGACACAGGAAGGCAACTACAAGGGCACCGAGGGCTTCGGCGCGATTCCGTTCGACGGCATGATCCTCGCCCACTCGAACGAGGCGGAATGGCTGAGCTTCCGCAACAACCGCAACAACGAAGCCTTCCTCGACCGCATCTACATCGTCAAGGTGCCTTACTGCCTGCGCGTTTCCGACGAGGTGAAGATCTACGAGAAGCTGCTGGCCGGTTCTTCCCTATCGAAAGCGCCCTGCGCCCCGGACACGCTGCGCATGATGGCCCAGTTCGCCGTGCTGTCACGCATCAAGGAACCGGAAAACTCCTCACTCTTCTCGAAGATGCGCGTCTATGACGGCGAGAACCTCAAGGACACCGACCC
>CAZCPD010000205.1:0-5604 GCA_964500425.1 uncultured Rhodocyclaceae bacterium | reverse complement strand
CCTCCACGACGTCGTGATCATCCTCGGCTTCTTCGCCTTCTTCCAGTGGGAATTCTCGCTGCCGGTGCTCGCCGCCGTGCTGGCCGTGCTCGGTTACTCGGTCAACGAATCCGTAGTGGTCTTCGACCGCGTGCGCGAGACCTTCAAGAAGAAGCGTGGCCTGACGACACCGCAGGTCCTCAATCACGCCATCACCAGCACCATCTCGCGCACCATCATCACCCACGGCAGCACGCAGATGATGGTCACCTCGATGCTGATCTTCGGCGGCACGGCGCTCCACTACTTCGCCCTGGCGCTGACCATCGGCATCCTGTTCGGCATCTACTCCTCGGTGCTGGTCGCGGCGCCGCTGGTGATGTGGCTCGGCGTCTCGCGCGAGCAGTTCGTCCAGCCGAAGAAGGTCAAGGAAGAAGCGGTGGTCTGAACTTCATCGCCGCAAACAAGAAAGGCTCCGCAAGGAGCCTTTCTTGTTTGCATCCCGCAGAGCAAGTATTCATGCGGTTTTCCGGGCATGCCCGGCCACGAACCAACATCCATGCGCCGCCCCGGCCCACGGCCGGACGCCGGGGGCGGGTCATTCAGCCCTTGCCGGTACTGCCGAAACCACCGGCGCCGCGATGGCTGGCCTCGAAATCATCGACGACGTTGAAGCCAACCTGAAGCACCGGCACCACCACCAACTGGGCGAGGCGTTCGAGCGGATTCAGCGTGAACGCTTCCTTGCCGCGGTTCCAGGTGGAGATGAAGATCTGCCCCTGGTAGTCGGAATCGATCAGGCCGACGAGGTTGCCGAGCACGATGCCGTGCTTGTGGCCCAGCCCCGAGCGCGGCAGGATCAGCGCAGCGAGCCCCGGATCGGCGAGATGAATGGCGATGCCGGCCGGCACGAGATGGGTCGTGCCGGGTTCGATGACCAGCGGCGCGGCGATGCAGGCGCGCAGGTCGAGACCCGCAGCGCCGGGCGTGGCGTAATGCGGCGCGAACCCAGCCTCGCCGGCTTCGTCCTTGAGTCGCGGGTCGAGAATTTTCACGTCGATGGTACGCATCAGTCCTGCTCCAGCATGGCGGCGATGTGCGCGACGATGCCGCGCGCCACTTCCGCCTTGGGTCCCGGCGTCAGCTGATGCTGGCCGTCCGCATCGAAAAGAATCACGGTATTGGTGTCGCCGCCAAGGCCGTCCTGCACCAGGTTGCCGACGACCAGCGGCAACTTCTTCGCCAACCGCTTGCCTTCGGCGTAGGCGGCGAGGTTCTGGCTTTCCGCGGCGAAGCCGACGCAGAACGGCGCGGCAGGCAGCGAAGCAACCTCGGCGAGGATATCCGGATTCGCCGTCAGCTCGATGGTCAACGAGTTCAATGCTCCGCCGGCCGCCGTCTTCTTGATCTTGTGTTCCGCCGTCTGCACCGGGCGGTAGTCGGCAACCGCCGCGACGCTGATGAAGATGTCGGTCTCACCCACCGCCTTCATCACCGCCATGCGCATGTCAAGCGCGCTCTGCACGTCGATGCGCGTCACGCCGCGCGGCGTCGCCAGGCTCACCGGGCCCGCCACCAGCGTCACCGCTGCGCCAACCTCGGCGCAGGCGCATGCCAGCGCGAAACCCATCTTGCCCGAACTTGAATTGGTAATGCCGCGCACGGGATCGAGCGGCTCGAACGTCGGCCCCGCCGTCAGCAGCACGCGCCGCCCGGCCAGCACCTTGGGCTGGAAGAAGGCCACCAGCTCATCAAACAGCTCGACCGGCTCCAGCATGCGGCCGAGACCGAACTCACCGCAGGCCTGCTCGCCGCAAGCCGGGCCGAGCAGGCGCACGCCGTCGGCGGCGAGCTGGGCAATGTTGCGTTGCGTGGCGGGGTTGTCCCACATCTGCCGGTTCATCGCCGGCGCCGCGAGCAGCGGGCATTCGCGCGCCAGGCACAGCGTCGACAACAGGTCGTCGGCGCGTCCCTGGACGATCTTGGCGAGGAAATCGGCGCTGGCCGGCGCGATCAGGATGGCGTCGGCGCCGCGCGTCAGGTCGATGTGGGCCATGCCGCGCTGCTGGCGAGCATCCCAGAGATCGCTCCACACCGGCCGGCCAGTCAGCGCCTGGAAGGTCGCCGCGCCGACGAAATGCGCACCGGCCTCGGTCAGCACGACATCGACATGAGCGCCGGCCTTGACCAGCAGGCGCGCCAGTTCGGCGGCCTTGTAAGCGGCAACGCCGCCGGTGACGCCGAGCAGGATGGTCTTGCCTGAGAGTTCTTTCATGACGTGTAGAATCCAGCGCAGATAAAACGATGAAACGATAAACGTTTCGGCAACGGAGCATTCTAGCGCATGGCAATTACCGATTGGCCCGAAAACGAGCGGCCGCGCGAGCGTCTGCTGAATAGCGGCGCCGTGGCCCTTTCCGACGCCGAGTTGCTGGCGATCTTCCTGCGCGTCGGCATCCGCGGCAAGAGCGCCGTCGATCTGGCGCGCGAGCTGCTGACTCATTTCGGCTCTCTCACACGCCTGTGCAACGCCAGCGAACGCGAGTTCGCCGCCATCCCTGGCATGGGCCCGGCCAAGTACGCGCAGTTGCAGGCCGTCATGGAGATGGCGCGACGCGCCCTGCGCGAAGATCTCGTCAGCCGCGACCTGCTGTCGACGCCCGGCGCGGTGCGCGACTGGTTGCGCCTGCACCTTGCCCACCGCCCGCACGAAACCTTCGTCGCCCTCTGGCTCGACGCGCAGAACCAGTTGATCGCCGACGAAGAGCTGTTTCGCGGCACACTCACGCAAACCAGCGTCTACCCCCGCGTAATCGTCAAGCAGGCGCTGCACCACAACGCCGCTGCGGCGATTTTCGCCCACAACCACCCATCGGGCGTCGCCGAACCCTCGCGTGCCGACGAACTGCTGACTGGCGCGTTGAAACAGGCGCTGTCGCTCATCGACGTCAAGCTGCTCGACCATTTCATCGTCGCCGGCAACGCCCGGCCGCTGTCGTTTGCCGAAAAGGGTCTGCTTTGACCGCCGGCCGACCGATCGACCGAGCTGCCAGACAATCCCCCTTCAGTTTTTCCCTTTATTTTTCTTGAACATTTTTCGCCGACTCAGGTATAATCATCGGCTTTGCTGAACATAGAACTCTGGAGCAACCAAATGTCCCGCGTATGCCAAGTTACGGGCAAGGCCCCGATGGTCGGAAACCACGTTTCCCACGCCAACAACAAGACCAAGCGCCGCTTCCTGCCGAACCTGCAATACCGCAAGTTCTGGGTGGAAAGCCAGAACCGCTGGGTGCGCCTGCGCGTCTCGAACGCTGGCCTGCGCACCATCGACAAGAATGGCATTGATGCCGTCCTCGCCGACCTGCGTCAGCGCGGCGAATCGTTTTAATCGGCACCCGCCCAACAGAACACTGATCGGAGAGCATCATGGCCAAAGGCGCCCGCGAAAAAATCAAGCTTGAATCCACGGCCGGCACCGGCCATTTCTACACGACCACCAAGAACAAGCGCACCAAGCCGGAAAAAATGGAGATCATGAAGTACGATCCCAAGGTCCGCAAGCACGTGGCATACAAGGAAGTCAAGCTCAAGTAATCGAGCAAGCTCCGCAGCCAGCCGCAAAAAAGCCGCACCGAGGTGCGGCTTTTTGTTGCCTTTCGCCTGCTGCCCCCCCCCATCCCCAATGCCCCGAAAATAGGCGCCCAACATGCGCCGACTGCCAATCGAGGCCAGTCCTTGAGTTCGGTCGCACCAGGGTTACCTGTTCAAGCGGATTCCACGCCCACCGGCCAAGGGTAAGGCTGAGACTGGGGCTGGGGCTCAATCGCCCCCGATGACGCCGGCCTGGTTAACGGCGCGATTTCCCTGACCGACGGCGACAGCCTGCGTGTTCTCGGTGCTGACCTCGATACGCGTGTTGCCATTGATCTGCACCGCGCCGCCCCCCTGGCCGGCGCCGACGCGCGCCGCTCCCCGCGCGGCCTCCACCGCCTGCCGATAACTGGGCGCGCTGTTGGCATCGGCGACGTGCGCGCTCTGCCCGGCCGACACCGAAAAACTGCCGGCATTGTTGTCCAGGGTGATTTCGCCCTGCGTCACGCTGACATCCAGCCCCTCGCCGAGCGTCGCCGAGTACTCGGTGCCGCGAATTCCGATCGTCGCCGTCGGCGTCACGACCGCATAGTGGCTGCGCCGCATCTTGCCAAGCAAGCCCGTGATGGTGCGAAAGCCACCCTTGATCAGGCTGAACAGCCCCTTGTCATTGCTGTCGGTCTTGACGCCATTGGCCTTGCCCGGCGCGGCGACGCTGTAGGAGTATTCGTCGATGCGGAATTGAGATTCCGGCCGCAGTTGCACCAGCGCGCCGTCGCTGAATCGCACATCAATCCGTCCTTTCCTGCCAGTGACCAACGTCTCGCTCTGGCCGATCGCTGCGCCTTTATGCAGTGCGCGGGTCTGCCCACTGGCCGAGATCACGCCAACCTCGCCCGACAGGGCGATCACCGTGCCGACATCGCCCGCCCAGCCGACAAGCGGTGCGAGAAGACAGCCCACTATCAACACTCGAAGCAGAATCATCGTTTTCACCACCCTCACCGACAAGAAAAAACCCAACGCTGCCGCAGCGATTGCGACGCGGACCATAAAGAAGATAAAAGATGCGAACAATCCCGTGCCGAACATGGAGTTTCCAGTGGATATAAAGTAAAGTACCGACGCTTTGCTCGGCAAGATCAAGCAGGGTCGTGTTCGCCAGCAAAATTGGCATGATCGGAGCCACACGCCGAGGCGACAGTATGGCGAAGCCGGAGCATTGCTGCAAATCTGACGCAAAGCCCGGGCAAACCACGCGGAAGCAGGGGTTTCCGGCTTCGGATTGATCTATATCAATGACAGGAGCAGGGTAAAGCCTGAGACTAGCAAACAAGGTTTAGTGCGTTTTTTCTTGCCATTTCATCGAAAGGGAATAGATATGACAACACGTAAGTTTGGTGCGTTGCGCATGGCAGTTCTGCCGCTGGCGCTGTTTGGTGCATTTGGTGGTGCCCACGCCCAGCAGGCTGCCGAAGCGGCGGCAACCGCAACGACGGCGCCGACGCTGAGCGCCGACGAGAAGGCGGCTGCGAAGAAGATCTACTTCGAGCGTTGCGCAGGCTGCCACGGCGTGTTGCGCAAAGGCGCCACGGGCAAGAACCTGGAGCCGCACTGGAGCAAGAAGCTGCCGGATGGCTCGACCCAGGAAGGCGGCACGCTGAAACTCGGCCAGAATCGCCTGGAAAAGATCCTGACCTACGGTACCGAAGGCGGCATGGTCAACTTCGACGACATCCTGACGAAGGAAGAAATCGCGTTGATGGCGAAGTACATCCAGACCACGCCGGATGTTCCGCCCGAGTACAGCTTCAAGGATACGATGGATTCCTGGAAGGTCATCGTCCCGGTCGACAAGCGTCCGACCAAGCAGATGAACAAGTACAACCTCAAGAACATGTTCTCGGTCACCCTGCGCGATACTGGCGAAGTTGCCCTGATCGACGGCGATACCAAGGAAATCCGCAGCATCGTCAAGACCGGCTATGCGGTGCACATCTCGCGCCTTTCCAAGTCTGGCCGCTACGTTTA
>CAZCPD010000204.1:0-5617 GCA_964500425.1 uncultured Rhodocyclaceae bacterium | reverse complement strand
GCCCCGCGGTCATCGCCATTTCCTTGCCGAAATTGCGGCTGAGTTCGATGACGGCAACGCGCCCGGACTGGCCGACGAATTCCCGCAGGACCCGGCTGGTCTCGTCGCGGCTGCCGTCGTTCACGTAAATGATCTCCGCTGCCATGTCCAGGCCGTCGAGCACGGAAAAAAGGCGGGCATGAAATGCCGGCAGAACCTCGGCCTCGTTGTAGGCGGGAACGACGACCGACAGTGTCTGGCCGCCCGTGCTACTGGACCGGGGGTGCGTTCAAGATTGGTTTGGCCTATGATGGGGACGCGCGGCGATCATATCTAATCGAGCGTGTTTTCTTCGGCGACACGCGGAGGCGGACATGACTGAACCAAGTGACACTTCCACTGTTTCCACTGCGGCGGATCTGCCGGGAGCCGGTTTCGACTGGCGCGATCCGTTTCTGTTGGAGCAGGCGTTGAGTGATGAAGAGCGCGCGGTGCGCGACCTGGTTGCGCGATACGCCCGAGAGAAGCTTCAGCCACGTGTCGTCGCAGCGTTTCGCGATGAGCACACCGACCGGTCGATTTTCCGCGAACTCGGCGAACTGGGGCTGCTGGGGGCGACCATCGAGGGTTACGGTTGTGCCGGACTTGGCGCGATCAGCTACGGGCTGATCGCCCGCGAGGTCGAACGCATCGACTCGGGTTTCCGCTCGTTGCTCAGCGTGCAGTCCAGTCTCGTGATGTACCCGATTTTTACCTACGGCTCCGAAGCTCAGCGCGCGCGCTATCTGCCGCGCCTGGCGAGCGGTGATTGGGTCGGCTGTTTTGGCCTCACCGAGCCCGACCATGGCTCGGATCCTGCTGGCATGAGCACGCGGGCGGTGAAGACCGCCGGTGGCTGGCGGCTCAATGGCGTCAAGTCGTGGATCACCAATGCGCCGCTGGCCGATGTTTTCGTCGTCTGGGCGCGTTGCGATGACAGGCGGATCCGCGGTTTCCTGCTCGAACGCGGCGACAAGGGGCTGACGACGCCGGCGATCCGCGGCAAGCTCGCCTTGCGCACCTCGGTGACCGGGCAGATCTTCATGGAAGATGTTCATGTTGACGACGAGCGGGCGCTGCCCGGCGCCGTCGGCCTCAAGGCGGTGCTCGGCTGCCTCGATTCGGCGCGCTACGGCATTTCGTGGGGCGCGCTCGGCGCCGCCGAGGCTTGCTGGCATTGCGCGCGCGACTACGTCGTCGGGCGCAGCCAGTTCGGCAAGCCGCTGGCCGCGAATCAGCTGATCCAGAAGAAGCTCGCCGACATGCAGACCGAGATCGCTCTCGGCCTGCAAGGTTGCCTGCAGGCCGGCCGTTTGAAGGAGCGCGGCGACCTCGCGCCCGAGCTGGTCTCGCTGCTCAAACGCAACAATGCCGGCAAGGCGCTGCATGTCGCCCGCGAGGCACGCGACATGCTCGGGGCAAACGGCATCAGCGAGGATTATCCGGTCATGCGGCATCTACTGAATCTTGAGGTGGTGAATACCTATGAGGGGACGCATGACATTCATGCGTTGATACTGGGGCGGGCGCAGACGGGCATCGGTGCGTTCTGACTTTCATAGAGGAGAGCATCATGGGACATCGCATGCTGGTACTCGGCGCGGGGCGCATCGGTGCCTGCATCGCCAGGGCGCTGGCGAGCAGCGGTCGCTATGACGTGACGATCGCCGACAAGTTTCCCGCGGCTTTGAAGGGGCTCAAGGGCGTTGCGGGTTTGCGGACGGCGACGGTCGACGTCGAGGACAAGGCGGCGCTGCTCAAGGTCATGAAGCACCAGCAGGCCGTGCTCTCCGCCTGTTCCTTCCACCAGAACCGGCTGATTGCCGAAAGCGCGCTGAAGGCCGGTCTGAGCTACTTCGACCTGACCGAAGATGTCGAGACGACGCGGCACATCCGCCAACTGGCGCACAAGGCCCGGGCGGGGCAGATCTTCATGCCGCAGTGCGGCCTGGCGCCAGGCTTCATCAGCATCCTCGGCAACGAGGTGGCGCAGAGGTTTGACGAACTGCACTCGCTGAAGCTGCGCGTCGGCGCGCTGCCGGAATTTCCGAGCAATCAGATGATGTACAACCTGACCTGGTCGACAGACGGCCTGATCAACGAGTACTGCAATCCCTGCGAGGCGATTCGCGGCGGCAAGGCGCTCGAAGTGTTGCCCCTCGAAGGGCTGGAAACCTTCTCGCTCGACGGACTCGAATACGAGGCCTTCAACACCTCGGGCGGTCTCGGTTCGTTGTGCGAGACCTGGCACAAGCGTGTGCGTGAGCTGAACTACAAGACCATCCGCTATCCGGGCCACTGCTACCTGATGCATTTCCTGGTCAACGAACTGCGTCTCGGCGAGGTCGGCGAACGGCGCGCCATGCTCAAGCAGATCTTCGAGAGCTCGGTGGCTGGCACGCATCAGGATATCGTGCTGATCCTCGTCGTTGGCAGCGGCATGATCGACGGCAAGCTGATGAACGAGACCGAGTTGCGCAAGGTCTATCACGGCCAGGTGTTCGGCCTCGGCGAGAACTGGAGCGCGATCCAGAAGACCACGGCGCTGTCCGCCGCCGTGGTGGTCGACCTGCATTTCGAAGGCATGCTGGCCGACAAGGGTTTCGTCCGCCAGGAAGAGGTCGCCCTGGAGAAGTTCATGAACAGCGAATTCTCCGCGGTGTTCCGGCCGCCGGCACACAATGGCGCGGGCGCCGCTGTGCCCGGGCCCGTCGCGCCGGGCAAGGAGCGTGGGCGATGAGCGATCCGGCATTCAACCATTCCGGCCTGCAGGTGGCTGCGCAGCAGGGCCCCATCGCCGGCCTGATCGGCGTGAGCACATTGCCGCCCAGTGGTGCGCCGCTGGCGCATGTGTCGCCCATCAACCTCGTTCAATTGCCGGGCGTTTCGGCGCTGGCGGCAGGCGATTATGACCTCTTGGTCAGCCGGCTCGCGTCCGCCTTCGCGGGCTTCCGCAGCGTGCCGGCGCCGCGTCGCGGCCATCTCGTCAAGCGCTTCGGCGAACTGGTGACGGCGCATAAGTACAGCCTCGCCGAGATCATCACGATCGAAGTCGGCAAGATCCGCAGCGAGGCGCTCGGCGAGGTGCAGGAGGTTGTCGACATCTGCGACTTCGCCGTCGGCCTGTCGCGCCAGCTGCACGGCCTGACGATCGCCAGCGAGCGGCCCGCGCATCGCATGATGGAGCAGTGGCATCCGCTCGGCGTCGTCGGCGTCATCACCGCGTTCAACTTCCCGATGGCGGTGTGGGCGTGGAACGCCTGCCTCGCGCTGGTCTGCGGGAATGCGGTGTTGTGGAAGCCATCCGAGCAGGCGCCCAATTGCGCGCGCGCGCTCCATCAGCTGTTGCAGGACGCGTTGCAGGAGTTCCCCGATCTGCCTGGCGACATTGCCGGAGTGGCCTTCGGCACGCGCGAACTCGGTCGCCGCATCGCCGACGACCGGCGCATCGCGCTGGTCTCCGCCACCGGCTCTTGCGCCATGGGGCGCGACGTCGCCGCGCGTGTCGGCGCGCGACTGGGCAAGAGCCTGCTCGAACTCGGCGGCAACAATGCCCTGATCTGTGCGCCCTCGGCCAATCTCGATCTGGCGTTGCACGCCATTGTCTTCTCGGCCGCCGGCACCACGGGCCAGCGCTGCACTTCACTGCGGCGGCTGATCGTCCATGAGTCCATGTATGACCAAGTGCTTGCGCGAGCGCAGGCGGCGTTCGCCAGCATCCGCGTCGGCGATCCGCGCGAAGAGGGCGTGTTGATGGGGCCGCTGATTTCCGAACAGTCCTGGCAGAGGATGCAGACGGCCATGCAGCAGGCTGCTGCGCAAGGCGGCATGCGGGTGTGCGGCGGCGAGCGGGTGACGGACGGCGTCCCGGCCGGGTACTACGTGAGGCCGGCGCTGTTCGCCTGCGCGGTGCAGATCGCCGCGATGCGCGAGGAGACCTTCGCGCCCATTCTTTACGTCGTGCCTTACCGCACGCTCGAAGAAGCGATCGCGCTCAATAACGCAGTCGCGCAGGGCCTTTCGTCGGCGATCTTCACCAACGACCTGCGCGAGGCAGAAGTCTTTCTCAGCGCGCGGGGCTCGGACTGCGGCATCGCCAACGTCAACATCGGGACCTCGGGCGCCGAGATCGGCGGCGCCTTCGGCGGCGAGAAAGACACCGGCGGCGGCCGCGAGAGCGGCTCGGACGCCTGGAAGAACTACATGCGCCGCGCGACCAATACCGTCAATTACGGCAACACGCTGCCGTTGGCGCAGGGAGTTCGGTTCGAGGTGTGAGGCCGGCCTGGAGAGGCGCGTCAATGCTTGTTCTCAGGCCTGTCATTCGGCATTCGGTTCGGTTTGGCTGGCAATACTCCTCGAAGCGCCCTGACCCGCTTCCAGGGACGGATCATTCCTCTGACTTAGCCGTCTTGCGCGGCCGGCGAGGACGTGATGCGGACTTTTTCTTCGGCTGTGGTTCGGCTTCCGCTGCTGTTGCCTGAGCCGGAGCAGCTTCTGGCTCTGGCGTGCTGGCGACTGGCTCGGCGGGCGACGGCTTCCTCGCGCCTTCGCTGGTTCCGGCGTCTGCCACGGTGGCCGTATCCTGCCTGGCTTCCTTGGCGCTCCGCCGTGCCGGTTTGCGCGCGCCGCGGCTTTTGCGTGGCGCTTCGGGTTTCGCGGCGGACTCAGCGGTCGGCGCGGCATCTTCTGATGTCGTCGGGATCGCGAGCTCCTCGCTCACGGCTTCGGGCGCCTGGCTGGGTTCTTGCTCGACCGCGGTTGGCGGCGGCATCGAGCGTTCGCCGCGATAGACGTAGAAGCCGGATTTCTCGTCGCGACCGAATTCAAACAGGCCGCGCGATTGAGCTTCCTCGATCAGGTTGCCGAAAGTACGGAAGCCGTAGTAGCTCTCGTTGAAATCGGGCTTGCGGCGCTTGATCGCCTGCTTCAACACGGAGGCCCAGATCTTGCCGCTGTCGCCGCGTTCGGCGATCAGGGCTTCGAAGGTTTCGAGGGCGATGTCGATGGCCTGGCCGCGCCGCATGTCGAGATCCTCCTTGCGACGCTTTTCCTCTTCGGGCGTGCGGCGCGGGGCGCTGGGTTGGGCTTCGCTCGCGCCCTTGGTTTCGCGCTTGGCGGCGGCACGGCGGATTTCGCGCACCAAGTCGTCATAGAAGATGAATTCGTCGCAATTGGCGATCAACAGGTCGGAGGTCGATTGCTTGACGCCGACGCCTATCACCTGTTTGGCATTCTCACGCAGCTTGGAGACCAGCGGCGAAAAGTCGGAGTCGCCGCTGATGATGACGAAAGTATTGACGTGCGACTTGGTGTAGCAAAGGTCGAGGGCGTCCACGACGAGGCGGATGTCCGCCGAGTTCTTGCCTGACTGACGTACGTGGGGAATTTCGATCAGCTCGAAATTGGCCTCGTGCATCGTGGCCTTGAAGGCCTTGTAGCGATCCCAGTCGCAGTAGGCCTTCTTGACGACGATGCTGCCCTTGAGCAGCAGGCGTTCGAGCACCAGCTTGATGTCGAACTTTTCGTATTTCGCGTCGCGCACGCCGAGGGCGACGTTCTCGAAATCGCAGAACACCGCCATGCTGGTGTTTTCGGG
>CAZCPD010000203.1:0-5628 GCA_964500425.1 uncultured Rhodocyclaceae bacterium | reverse complement strand
TCTTTGCACACGACTTCGACGTGGCAGACAAGAACGCCGGATGGTTAACGGTTACCCACGCAAAGCCTGATCGGCTGGCCGGCGACCTCGCCATGCCACACTCCAGTCGGGAGAAACGATTCAGCGAACACCTGTCGGGATAACAGGAGCAGAAGAATGCATGCAAATCCTTTGATCTTCGGTGGTAACATTCCGATGCCTTCAGTCTATGCATTTATGATTGCAATCCTATGGCGCATCGCTCTCAGTCCAATGCGCACCGTCACGGCGAATGTCTATCGATCCGCACTGTTCGGTGGTAGCCCCGACTGGATTGTACGCACTCCGCATGAACACGAGCAACAGCCTCCCCAAGGGAAAACAAGGTGGACCACGTTTTTCATCAGTGCACTCAGAATCGGAGAGGGATGACATCCCGATTCGCCGGCGTCCCCGGCTTGCAGTTCCTTCAGCGCTCGCCGGGCGGAGCATCGTCCGCCAGCCCTTGCCCGGAGAATGAGGAATGACGCCACTCTTCACACGCTTGCCGCCAGGATCAAGCATGGAAGCGCCTCTCCGGGCAACGGCTTTCTTGCAGAGCGAAGGCGGCGCTGCGCGCGGCATGCCGACCAGGCCCTGAACGCCATCGGCTGCCGTTTGCCCGGTAGAATCAGGCCTTTGCACCGCATCCGGAACGAACACCCCTCATGACCGCCCCAGAACCCATCAAAGCCGCCAACTTCATCCGCAATCTCATCGAAGCCGACCTCGCCGCCGGCAAACATGCCAGCCGCCACTGGGCCGGGCAGCCCGGACCGGCATCGGCGCACGCGACCGGACCGCTCGATCCGATGAAGATCCGCACGCGCTTTCCGCCGGAGCCGAACGGTTACCTGCACTTCGGCCATGCCAAGAGCATCCTTCTGAACTTCGGCCTGGCGCGCGATTTCGGTGGCGCCTGCCATCTGCGCTTCGACGACACCAATCCGGAGAAGGAGGAGCAGGAATACGTTGATTCGATCGTCGACGCCGTGAAGTGGCTGGGCTGCGACTGGGGCGACAACCAGTATTACGCGTCGAACTACTTTGCATGGATGTACGAATTCGCCGAGGCGCTGATCAACGGGGGCCATGCCTACGTCGACAGCCAGAGCGCCGAAGAAATGCGCGCCAATCGCGGCACGCTGACCGAAGCCGGCAAGGCGAGTCCCTTCCGCAATCGCAGCGTCGCGGAAAATCTTGATCTGTTTCGCCGCATGAAAGCCGGCGAATTTCCCGATGGCAGCCACATCCTGCGTGCAAAGATCGACATGGCCGCACCCAATATCAATTTGCGCGATCCAGCCATCTATCGCATCCGTCATGCCACACATCACAACACCGGCGACACCTGGTGCGTCTATCCGATGTACACCTTCGCCCATCCGATCGAGGATGCGCTGGAGAACATCACGCACTCGATCTGCACGCTGGAGTTCGAGGACCAGCGCCCTTTCTACGAGTGGCTGCTGGAGCGCCTCGCCGAGCTAGGCCTGCTGGCGCGCCCGCTGCCGCAGCAGATCGAGTTTTCGCGCCTCAACCTGACCTACGTGGTGCTCTCCAAGCGCAAGCTGATCCAGTTGGTCGAGGAACAGCATGTCGAGGGCTGGGACGATCCGCGCATGCCCACGCTCGTCGGCGCACGCCGGCGCGGCTTCACGGCGCAGGGCTTCCAGATGTTCGCGGAGCGCATCGGCATCTCCAAGTCCGACTCGTGGATCGACATGAGCGTGCTCGAAGACTGCATGCGCGAGGACCTCAACGAACGCGCCGAACGCCGCATCGCCGTGCTCGACCCGCTCAGGCTGATCATCGACAACTATCCCGATGAACAGGAGGAGACCTGCTTCGCGCCCAACCATCCGCTCAAGGCGGAACTCGGCAAGCGCGAAATCCCGTTCTCGAAGGAGCTGTGGATCGAGCGCGAGGACTTCATGGAAGTGCCGAGCAAGGGCTATCACCGCCTCTATCCCGGCAACATGGCGCGGCTGCGTTATGGCTTCGTGGTGAAGTGCATCGGCTGCGAC
The DNA here is from genome assembly GCA_964500425.1 of uncultured Rhodocyclaceae bacterium. GTDB lineage: Bacteria > Pseudomonadota > Gammaproteobacteria > Burkholderiales > Rhodocyclaceae > Sterolibacterium. The sequence continues at coordinate 3,583 of CAZCPD010000203.1, read as the reverse complement.
AAGGATGCTGCCGGCAACGTCATCGCCGTGCATGCCGAGTTGCAGCCCGATTCCAAGTCCGGCACGCCGGGCGCGGATGTCTATAAGGTCAAGGGCAACCTGCACTGGATCAGCGCCCGCCATGCCTATCGCGCCGAGGTGCGCCTGTACGACCGGCTCTTCGCCGTGCCGAACCCCGGCGCGCGCCGCGCAGACGATGGTGAATGCGAGGGCGTCGAGCGCAACTACCTCGACGACATCAACCCGTCCAGCAAGCAGGTGATCACGGCCTATCTGGAGCCGTCGCTGAAACAGGCCCGCGCCGAGGAGAGCTTCCAGTTCGAGCGCCACGGCTACTTCGTGGCGGACCGCGTCGATTCTCAGGAGGGTCTGCCGGTGTTCAACCGCACGGTGACGCTCAAGGATTCCTGGAGCAAGGGCAGCAAATAGCGCCACCGCCGGACAGACGCCCGCGACCATGCCCAAGAAACCCGCCGAGCTGCCGCCGCTGGAGCCGCTGCAAAGCATCGAGCGCCCGCTCACGGCGCCCGAGTACTATCACGCCTGCATCGGCCACCATCCACAGACCCTCATCAAGCCACGCGACGTCGTCAGCGTGCTGGAAGGGGAAATCGCCAGCGGTGCGACCATCGACTGGCAGGCCGCGGTGGACCAGGTGGTCGCCGTCAATCCGGGTTGCCGTCTGCGCCTCGTCGGTGCGCGCCAGCATGCGCGCTGGGTCAGCGACGGAGCATCGCCGCGCGTGCGGTTCGTCCCTGATTGCGACTGGGATGGCCGCTCGGACCGCGGCGCGGACTTCATTTTCGAAACGCCCCTGTCGCTCGAAGAAGGCCGGACCTGCGAGCTGATCGTCGCCGGCCGCGAGAAGGTCAAGGTCATCTTCCGCGCTACCCACGCCGTCATGGACGGCATGGGCGTCGTGCATTTCCTGCTGGAGCTGTTCCGCGCCCTGCGCGGCGAGCCGCTGCTCGGTTCGAACGCAACCTATACCGATGTCGATCTAATGCGTCACGTGGCCTCGAAGATGCAGCCGTTCAAGAGCGTCAAGCCGCCGTCATTGACCGGCGGCGCGCGGGGCGACGCGCTCGGCGGCGCCTGGCGCCGCGTCACCCTGCCCGGTCCGCAGCCCAACCTGGTGCCGCGCGTTGCCCTCGCCATCGCCGAATATGCCAGGCGCAACGGCGGCATGGCGACACCCACCCGCATCGCCCTGCCGGTCAGCCTGAAGCGCCACGCACCCGAACTGCTGGCGACGGCCAACTTCACCAACATGCTGTATCTCGATATCGGGCCGAGCGAAGGACTCGACGAGATCAAGGCCCATCTGAACGACCTGCTGGCACGCAACATCGACACCAATTATCTCGGCATCATCGAAGCGATTCGTTATCTGCCGTTCGCGTGGCTGGACCGCATGCTCTCCATCACCGAGAAGAACTACACCAAGCCAAAAATTTTCGAGACGGCCGTGCTCTCGGTGATGGGTCCGTTCAAGCGAACCGCCTTCAGCGGCGGCGGCTTCCGCGCGGAAACCCTTTACGGGCTGCCGCAGAAGGAAAACGCCTTCGTCGTCGTGGTCGGTTTCCAGGGCAAGTTCGAGGTGCTGGTCGGCATGGCGAACGTCTTCGCCAGCGAGGGGCGCCTCGAAGCCTTCATCGACTACCTGCAGCAACGGCTGGCTGGATGACAGTCTGACCGCGGGTCGGCTCGTTCGAGCCCCGAACCATCTGGCCTGACAGGCCTGACAGGCTACTCGGCCTGCAGACGAGCCACGGCAGCGGCAATCGCCGCGTCGTCGCCAGCGTGCTCCGGCAGCGGAAAGGTCAGCCGATCGACCAGGCCGGCGTAACGTTCGATCAGGATGCGCACCACCTCGCCGTATTCACCGCTGACCAGAAACTCCTCCAGCACCTCCTCCGGCAGCGCCGCCGCCATCTCGCCCCAGCGCTTCTCACGCGTCATCTGCTGCAGGCGCTCGCCGACGGCGCGCCAGCCGAACAGCTCCAGGCTCGGCCAATAGGCCGGCGTCGAGAACAGGAAGGCCAGCAACTGGCGATAGCGCTCGCGTTCGCGCGCCACGCTCGCCGCATCGTGCCCGGTTGCGACCAGGCCGGTGGTGCAGATCCGCGGCCGGGCCAGATCACCCGCGCGCTGCTGGGTCCCCTCGGCCACCCGCGGCAGGATCGCCTCATGCAAATAGCGCGGCGAACTGCTGGTCGGATGGGCATGCATGCCATCGGCAAGTTCTCCGACCAGCGCCAGCATTTTCGGTCCTACCGCACCGAGCATCAGCGGCACCGTCGTCACGCTGGCGTCGGGCAGGTCGAGCGGCCCCGGATTGAAGAACGGCTGCAGGCGCGTGAAACGATAGTGCTCGCCGACGAAATCCGGCGAGCCGCCTTCGCGGAAGGCGCGAAAAATCGCGCGCAGCGCACCAAGGTACTCGCGCATGCCGCTGGCCGGCGGCAACCAGCGCGCCGAATAGCGCTCCTCGATGTTCTGGCGAATCTGCGTGCCCAGCCCCAGCTCGAAACGTCCGCCGGACATGCGCTGCAGGTCCCAGGCCGCCAGCGCCACGTTCATCGGGCTGCGCGGAAAGGCCACCAGCACCGAGGTGGCGACACGGATCCGCTGCGTGGCGCCGAGCGCCTGACAAGCCAGCAGCAGGCCGTCATGCACCGCATCGGGAACGAACAGCCCATCGAAACCGAGTGCTTCGACACGCCGCGCGTGTTCCGCAATTTCGCCCAGGCCGAGTGTCTCGGGGGTCGTCGCAAACACTTCAAACATGAAATAATTTATCCCGCGCTTGATTTGAATGGGTATTATAGGTTTAAAATACCCGACCAATTCAGTCAGGCTTAAGCTGTCTCGGCAAAGTGGACACGGCCAGACTCGAATCCGCATTCACCATCATTCATCGGGAACCCCTACCATGAGCCGCAACCAATACTCGGCCTGCGAACTGGCCGACTACCTGCTGAGGAAAGTCAATCGCCCGGCCGGCGAGTCGATCAATCTGATGAAGCTCAACGCCCTGCTCTATTACTGCGAAGCGTGGTCGCTGGCGGTGTTCGAGCGCGAATTGATCGAAGAGGAACTTCAGGCCTGGGACCACGGTCCGGTCTTCCCCTCGGTCTGGGAACGGCTGAAGCACAAGGGCTGGAACAATCTGGAGGCCGACGACCTGAATTCCGCGACGGCGCTGGACGAGGAAACCACCGGCCTGCTCGACGACGTCTACCAGGCCTACGGCGAATTCCCGATGCCGGATCTCGAGAAGATGATCAAGAAGGACGCCCCCTGGAAGGATGCCCGACGCGGCCTGCCGGCGTGGGATCTGAGCAAGAAGCCGATGAACAGGGCCGTGATGGCGAAGTTCTACAAGACGGCCTTCGAAGCCGAGCAAGCCGGTCTGACAAGCCAGGGCGCCACGCGCCCCACACACGGCGAGACACTCGGCCAGCAGTATTCCTGAGCAATCGGAACCATCATGCACTCGTCACGATGACGATGTGCACGCGGTAAGGCCCGTGCGCACCGAGGACGATGGTCTGTTCGATGTCGCCGGTGCGCGAGGGGC
>CAZCPD010000202.1:0-5630 GCA_964500425.1 uncultured Rhodocyclaceae bacterium | reverse complement strand
GCCGTGGAACTCCTTCATGCCGTCGAGGCTCAGAGTGCCGCTCTCGATACGGATGGCGCCGGCCTTGCCGGCCGGACCGTAGGCGCTCGCGTTGATTTCGCCGAGGCGACGGATGCGCAGCGCGCCAGTGGCGCCGACGTCGATCTCGCCGCTGTCGCCGGTGCGTATCGTCGTGTTGATGATGCCGGTCTGCACGTTCGTGTTGTCCTGCCCGTCGATATCGACCTCACCGGCCCGTACGCGGATCTTGCCGGCATTGCCGGCCGTGTTGGTCGAGCTCTTGATCTGGCCGCCATTGGCGATGGTCAGCAGACCGGGCGTCGCGATATCCACCAGATTGCCGCTGCCCGTGGCGGCATTGCCACCCTGCCCGCCCTGCGCGCCCTGTGCGCCTTGCGGCCCATTCGCCTCCGAGGAGATGATGGCCGACGCGCCCTTGCCGTCCAGCGTGATGTTGGCCGCCGAGATGCCGACCGACGCGGCCTGACCCGAGAAGGAGGTATTGCCGTTGATGTAGGCGCCGTTCGCGAGCGAGAGGTCGCCGCCCGCCGTCACGGTGATCGAGCTGCCATTCCCGCTGCCCGAGGTGGTGCCCCGCAGCGAAGCGCCGTTGTCCAGGGAAATGTTCCCCTGGGCGCGCATGTCGATGCGACTCGCCTCGACGTTGCCGCTCGTCGAGGCCGAGATCAGCGCATTCTGGTCGAGCGCGATGGACCCGGCCGCGATGCCCAGGCTCGATGCGGAAAGGCTGGCGAGCTGAGTGGCGCTGACCGTCGCATCGTTCTGCACCGAGATCGCGCCCTGGCGCGTGACGACGAGCGCGCCCGCGCCGAGATTCAGGTCGACGGTGGCGGCCTGTCCGCCCGAGCCGGGATTCGCCGTGCCGAAGATGCCGGTTTGCGTCTGCATCGCGTTCTGGCCGTCGATGGTCATGCCGTTCGCCTGGACGCGGATCGCCCCGGCCTTGCCCTGCGTGACGGTCGAGCTCTGAATCTGGCCGCCGTTGGCGAGACGCACACTGCTCGCGACGATGTCGATGCTGCCGCCGTCGCCGGTCGCCGGCAAGGTCTGCGTCTGCCCCGGCACGCTCTGATTCAACGTGCTGGCGACGATCAGCGTCGGCCGGCCGCCGCCTTCGAGCGCCAGCGCGCCCGCCTTGACGGCGATCGACGCGCCGCTGCCAGCCAGATAGGTGTTGCCATTGATCGAAGCGCCGTTCGACAGCGTCAGATTGCCGCTCGCCGTGAAGCCCGTCCGCTCGAAGTCGGCCACATCGACCGGGCTCTCCTGACTGCCTGTCGCGGCAACGCGGATCGCCGAGGCATCGACGTTGCCGCGTGTCTCGGCGGTGATCTCGCTGCCGTCCAGAGAGATGTTCTTCGCCATGACCGTCACGCGCCCCGGCGTCAGCATGGCGGGATCGGCCGCGACGGCGCTGTTGCTCGCCGAAATCTTGGCGCCGCCCAGCAGCGTCAGGTCGCCCGTGGCGATCACGGTCAGCTGGCCGGTGCGGCCGGACGCGCCGCGATCGGCCTGGCTGATGATGCCGGTGTCGCGCGATGCGCCATTCCGGTCGATCAGGATGTTGCCGGCATGCACGGCAACCGAGCCGACGTCCTTGTTGCTGTTGGTCGACGAATTGATCTGCCCGCCGTTGCGGATCGTCAGGTCGCCGAAGGCAGCCGGGTGCCCGCCGGCGAGCGCCACCTCGCTGTCCTGGCCCGGCCGCCCGAGAGCGACGATGCGCACGTCGCCGCTCTCGTTGCCGATCACGCTGTTGTCGATGGTGACGTCGCCCGCGACGATGTGGATGGGCTTGTCGGTGCCGACGAACAGGCTGGGCCGATTCGGCTGTCCCGGCGTGCCCGCCGCCCCCGGCACACTCTGAGGATTTGTGTTGAGCGCCTGCACCGTGGCGCGGCCGCCGGTGAGAAAGCCGAAGGCTTCCGGCGCTGCGCTCGAAAATGTGCTCGGCGTCGCGGCGTCCGCATGGAAGTTGCCGTCGGGAAACTTCAGGTAGTGAGCGGTGCTCACGTAGAACGCGCCAGGCACGTCGACCGCGGCGCCGGCGCTGAAGGTCACGCCGGCCGGGTTGATGAAGAAGAAGCCCGGCGCGCCGCCAGCCGCCTGCAGCCGCAACTGGCCGGCGATGGTCGAAGCCGATCCGCCGGTGACACGCGCGATCACGTTGGCGATGCTCGCGCTGCTGGTCGTGAACATCGCGGACTGACCGCTCTGCACGTTGAAGGTCTGGAAACTGTGGAACAGGTTGTTGCCGGCCTGTCGGCCCAGCGTCTGGGGGATCAGGAAGTTCGGCCCCGCCAGGCTTTGCGCCGGCTGGCCGAGCGTGGCGTCGGTGCGGATCTGCGCCGAAACGGGAAAGACCTGCAGGACGCCCCAGGCGCCGATTGCGGCCAGGGTATGGGAACGCGATGTCATCACAGCCAGTTTCCGATCAATACGAAGGGAGCCCAATAGAACGGATGATGCGTCGCCGGATCGCGCAACAGCTTCAGCTGCGCCTGCCGCAACGCCTCGGCCTTGCCGCGATGCTCGCGGACAAGGCCGGTATAGACATGTTGCATGAGCGACTTGGCGGCGTTGTCCTCGACCGGCCAGAGAGTGCCCAGCACGCTCTTGGCGCGCGCCTTGATCGCCGCGCCGGAAATGCCCAGGGGCGCGCGGTCGTTGCCTTCGGCCGTCTGACAGGCCGACAGGCTCAGCAGCTCGATCGGCGCCTTCTGGAACTTCTCGGCCTTCAGCAGGCTCTGCAAGGCGTGCATGTCGAGCACGTCGTCATAAGCCATGATGAAGCTCGTCTCGGCGTTGCCGCCGAAGATGCCGTGGGAGGCGATGTGCAGGATGCGATGGTCGCCGGAGGTCACGGCATTGCGGAAACTGTCGACGGTGAATTCGCCGTCGAGCAGGCTCTGTCCGGCGAGGATGCCGCCGAGGCCGCGCACCTCTTCGCGCACCCCGGGCAGCGCCAGACGTTCGCGCAGCGCCTGCGCGTCATCGGCTGAAGCCGGCGCCGTTGCCGAGCCCGCGCCGCCATCGTGACTGCCACCGCCGGCGCCGCTCTCGGCGCCCTGCTTGGCGCGCACCTCCAGCGTGCGGATCGCGCGCAACTCGCCTTGCCGCGCGAGGCCCCGATTCGCCGAACCCGCCGCCGCATCGGGATCAAGGATCTGCGATGCCAGCAACGTGCCGAGCTTGTCGACCACCGGCCCCGGCCGCGCCAATCCGGCGACCAGCGCCGTAACGCCGTCACGGACCGGATCGTTGGCATTGGTCATGCTCATGCCGGTGACCATGGAAATTGCGAATTTCTCGATGGCGTAGCGCTCGCCGTCGTGCAGCGCGGCCATCGGCACGAGGCGGATCGCGCCATCCGGTACGACGATCAGACGCTCGATCCGCTGCGCCGCCAGCGCCTCGGAAACGGGCGCGAGCAGCCAGTCGTTCAGGCGCCGCGCCGCGCCGCGCGTGTCCGGCAGGCCGCGGCGCAGGCTGGCGGCGTAGGCAGCCGCCTCGTCGCGCAGCTCGGCGCCGCTCACGGCCACGGTGCTGCGCGCGATGCCCTTGCCGGTGACCAGCAACAGTTCCAGCCGATCGCGCAGGATCAGCGGATACAGCACGGCGGTCCCGCCGGGCAGTGCACGGCTGGCGCCGCCCTGCACCGCCTCGGTCGCGCAGCGGTCGCCGAGGAAGTCCTGCAGCTCGGTCTGCCGGATCAGTTCCAGCGTCTGCACGGCCTGCCGCAGGCTCGCCTGTCCCGCCTCGGGCGAGGACGGGTCAACCTGACGCAACAGCAGATCGGCATAGTTCGTATAGATCGGCTCGAACAGGGTGCGGTAGGACGAGCGGCCGTCCTCGTATTCGACCGGGATATCCTGGCGCACGGCGTCGATCTGTTCGACTGCCCGCCGGTAGGCCACGAGCGCCGCGCCTGACTCGCCGCGCGACTTGAGCAAGCGGCCGCGCCGCCATTCAAGCGAAATCAGCAGGTCGGCCTTCTGTGCCGGCGGCAAGGCTTCGGCGAGCCGGATCGCCTGCGCCGACAGCGCCAGCGCATCGACGACACGACCGCGGCTCTCGTAGAGCTGCGCCAGCGCATCAAGCGCCTCGGCCCGCAGCCGCGTATCAGAACCCTGCTCGGCGAGGCGTCGCGCCGTATCGAGATGACCATAGGCAAGGCGCAAAGATGGCTTGCCGAGGTCCGTTGCCTGGTGTCCGAGATTCAGATGGTGCCGTGCCAGTTCGGGCTTATCGCCCGCCTGATCGAGCTCCACTGACAGCGCGGCGATCCGGGACGCTTTCGCGCTCTCGGGCACGAGCCGCAGCCGGTTCAGTTCGACGCTCCAGCGCACCTCGGCATCGTCGCGCGCCAGGTGCATGGCCTCGCGGTAATGGCTTTCGGCCTGTTCGAAACGCCTGAGCGACTGATAGAGCGTGCCGAGATGAATGCTGTAGCGCGCCCGCTCCGGCCCCTGCAATTGGCGATGGGCGGCCAGCAACGGGGCCTCGGCCTCGACAAAGCGCCGCGCCTGCAACAAGGCCACCCCGAGTTCCCCAGCCGCGCGCAGCGCCAGTTCCGGCGACTGCGCGCGGGCGCGGGCGAGCGTCAAGGCATCGATCGCCTCGCGCACCTGTCCCTGCTGACGGCTGACGATCCCGCGCGCAATCAGGTCGGCGGCGCCGTCCTGGGCGTGCGACGGCATTGCGCAGCACAGCCAGATGCCGGCCGCGAGCATCCAGCGCGCCAAACGAAAATCACGAAACTTCACGATCCCCCTGCCCTCCTGAAGATGCGCCACCCGACTTGAAAACCGGGGCGGGAGCGCCGACAGGGGGCATCATAAACCGCGGATGCGATTTCATGCAGCCGGGGATGGGAATCGCGAGGGGTTAGGAGTGAGGAATGAGGTGTGAGGCGCCGCCACACTCCCCCCTGACACGGGGCCGGGGGCAATGCCCCGAAAATAAGCAGGCGTAGATCGGATTAGCGCAGCGTAATCCGACGCCGCCGGTTCAGTGCCACTCTGTGCTTCATTACACCCCATGTCGGGTTACGCCCTACGGGCTAACCCGACCTACGCGTGCTCCCCTTGACAAGGGAGGAGGGTTGGGCGGAGCTGGCGTTGCGTGGCGCTGCGCAACACGCAACCTGCTACGCCCCTCACCCCTCACGCTTTTTCAAACACCAACTGCCCGCGCTCGCTGCGCACGTGCACCAGATCCTTGGCGCCGAACCTGCCCTCGAGGATCTGCTTCGCCAGCGGATTCTCGATGCGCTCCTGGATCGCGCGCTTGAGCGGCCGGGCGCCGAACACCGGGTCGAAACCGGCCTTGGCGATTTCCGCGAGCGCCTCGTCCTCGACCCTGAGGCCGATCTCCAGCCGCGCCAGGCGACGCTGCAGATAGCCGAGCTGGATCTTCGCGATGCCGGCGATGTTCTTCTCGTCGAGCGAATGGAAGACGACGATCTCGTCGATGCGATTGACGAACTCCGGGCGGAAATGCGTCTTCACCTCGCCCATCACCGCCAGCTTGACGACCTGGTAGTCGGCGTCGGCCAAGCTCTGGATCATCTGCGAGCCGAGGTTGGACGTCATAACTATCACCGTGTT
>CAZCPD010000201.1:0-5658 GCA_964500425.1 uncultured Rhodocyclaceae bacterium | reverse complement strand
CTAGGTTCAAAGTCATGTGGGCTTGGAGTCGATATAACCATGCCGATTGTGTGTGAAGTTCAGTCTTGCTTAAGCAGGCGGATCAAGGCGGGACGTTTGCGCAACAGGTCGGCCAGTGTGTATTCGTCGAGTGTGGCATACAGCGCGCTGAATGCCCGCTCGAGAATGCTGTTGAGCTGGCAAGCCGGTGCGATGCAGCAGTTGCTTTCCTGCGGTCCCAGGCATTCGACGATCGGTGCATCGCCTTCGCTGGCGCGGACGATTTCGCCCAATTGAATCTCGTCGGCGGGACGCGCCAGCCGGATGCCGCCGCCCTTGCCGCGCAGCGATTCCACCACGCCGCTGCGCGCCAACTGGTGCACGACTTTCATCAGGTGGTTTTCGGAGATGCCATAGGCTGCGGCGATCTCCGGAATCGTGGAGAGCTTCGTCGGTTCAAGGGCGAGGTACATCAGCACCCGTAGTGTGTAGTCGGAGAAGGTGGTGAGGCGCATGATTAATCTGTGGTTAAAGCAGTAAAAAAAAATATTGCTTCGTTGGCAAGGGATGCTACCATTAAGGTGTATATCAAATATACCTTACGTTCAACGAAAGCTGGAGGCTCGATCATGGATTCGGAACACGGTTGCGTGACCACTGTCGATCTGCGATGCATTGACGCCGCCGAAAGGCGGCCGTTGGTGTTCGAGGTATTTTCCCGTCTATCGCCGGGGGATACCTTGCTGCTGGTGCATTCCCATCATTCAACACCATTGTTCTACCTGCTGCTCGCCGAATCGCCGCAGGGCTTCACCTGGGATTATCTGAAGAAAGGACCCAAGGTTTGGCGCATCCGCATTCGCAAGAGTCGGATACCGAATGCCGACGGACATTCCGTCCACTGACATGCGGCTGTCTGGAGTTTCGATGAACATGCACGTCGAACCGGATCTCACTGCACTGCTGCCAACGCCCACTATCCTCAAGCCGGTGCTGGAGCAGAAGTGGACCCGCGAAACCGTACTTTCGCTGCGGCGCTGGTCAGCCAAGCTGTTTTCCTTCCAGACCACGCGCTATCCCGGCTTCCGCTTTGCGCCGGGGCAGTTTGCCCGACTGGGAATTCCACTTGCCGACGGCACGGCGATCTGGCGCGCCTATTCGATGGCTTCTGCCAGTTACAACGAGCATCTCGAATTCTTCTCGATCGTCGTGCCGGGAGGCGAATTCACCAGCCGCCTGGATCGTCTCAAGCCTGGCGACGGGATACTGGTGGAGAAGGCAAGCTATGGCTTTCTCGGCACCGACCGCTTCGTCGGCGGCAAGGATTTGTGGCTGCTGGCGAGCGGAACCGGACTGGCGCCGTTTCTATCGATACTCCATGATCCGCAGCTCTGGGATGATTACGAGAATCTGATTCTCGTGCACAGCGTGCGTCAGGCAAACGAACTGGCTTACCAGGAGGAAATCCACCTGCTGCCGTCGCACGAACTGCTCAGCGGCACGCGTGCGCGGCTTGGCTATGTCCCGGTGGTGACGCGCGAGGCGGTCGCGGGTGCCTTGCCGGCAAGAATCACTCAACTGATCGGGGATGGCCGGCTGGAAGCCGCTGCCGGTTCACGGCTCGACGTCGAGCGCTCGCGCCTGATGATCTGCGGCAATCCGCAGATGGCCGCGGACCTGCGCGATTTGCTGACGCGCCGCGGCTTTCGCGTTGGCCGTCGCGGCAATCCGGGCCAGTTGGCCTTCGAGAATTACTGGTAGCGCACGGTGGGGAATATGTCATGAAACGCAGCAAGCCTTTGATGCAGCTCTCGCGCGAACATCACGCCGCTCTGGTGCTGGCAAAACGCGCCCAGCGCTTGGCAAAGGGCCGGCCGGAGGACGCGCAGACCTTCATGAGTCAGCTGGCGGCGGTTTTTGCCAGCGAACTCGAGCCGCATTTTCAGGTGGAAGAGACGGCGCTGCTGCCGGCCTTGCAGGACGCCGATGAGATCGGGATCGTGCGCGACATGATCAAGCGTACCTTGGCCGATCATGCCGCCTTGCGCGAACTGTCACGGCGCATCGCGGACGACGACTTCGCCAGCCTGGCTCCGTTTGGCGATGTACTCGATGCCCATGTCCGCTTCGAGGAGCGGGAGCTCTTCAATCTCGCCGAGTCGGTGTTGACGCCGGAGGCGCTTGTCGGCGTCGAAGCGGCTGATGTCCAGCGGAATTGCCAATGTCCGGCCGGCATCGCTTCATGATTCAGTTCTCGTAAGGAGGAATTCGCCATGTCCAAGCCCCATGCCGCCTCGGGCGAAATGATTGATGTGCGTCCGTTCGGTGAGAGCTTTCACGCCAAGGCTTCGACCACCCTCGTTCGCGCGGAACATCTGGAAGTTTTCCGGATGGTGTTGCCTGCCGGCAAAGCCACGCCCGAACACAAGGCCTCCGGCGCCATCACGATTCAATGTCTGGAAGGTGTCGTGGAATTCGAGGCACACGGCCGGAAGCAGTTGTTCCGGCCGGGCAGCATGGTTTATCTGGCCGATGCCGAGCCGCATGTGGTCAGAGCCCTGGAAGATGCATCCCTGCTCATTACGGTGTTGCTGCGGCGCCTGTAATGGCGAGATCAGCCGAGTCGGGCGAGCGCTTGCTCCAGGTCGGCGATCAGATCGTCGGCGTCTTCGAGTCCAACCGAAAGGCGGATCATCGCATCGCTGATGCCGCGCCGCTGTCGTTCCTCGGGCGCGAGATCGCGATGCGAGGTGGTGCTTGGCTGAGTGGCGAGGCTTTCCACACCGCCCAGGCTCGGCGCCAGGCTGATGACGCGCAGATGATCGACGACGCGCGCGGCATCCGCGCCGGAGCCGTCGATCTCGATGGTCAGCATGCCGCCGTAGCCGGTCATCTGGCTTGCAGCCAGCGCATGTCCGGGAAAAGACGGCAGCCCCGGATAGAGAACGCGCTTGACGTGCGGATGCCGGGCCATCGCCGCCGCGATGGCGGCAGCGCTTTCATTCTGGCGCTTGACGCGGATCTCCAGGGTGCACAGGCTGCGCGAGAGCAGGTGCGCCGTTTCCGGGCTGATGATCTGGCCGAGATTCTTGCGCCAGGCCGCGATCGGTTCGAGCAGTTCGCGCCGGCCGGTGACGACGCCGGCGGTGAGGTCGCTGTGCCCGCCGAGATACTTGGTGGCGCTGTGGACGACCAGATCGACACCGAGTTCATGCGGCTGCTGATTGACCGGCGAGGCGAAGGTGTTGTCGATCGCCACCCGTGCGCCGTCGCCGTGGTTCCGCGCCATGGCAACGAGCTTGCGGATATCGAGGATATCGAGCGTCGGATTGCTCGGCGACTCGAAGTAAACCAGGCCGGCCCCCTTGGCGAGGAGCGCCGGCAGCCGGTCGAGTTCGCTGGCGAGCAGGTTGTCGCTGCGAATGCCGAGCAGAGGCAGTTGATCGCCGAGCAGCTGCCACGTGCCGCCATAGACATCGCCGATGCAGACGATGCCGCGACGCCCGTGGGCGAGAAACACGGAGGAGATCGCCGCCATGCCCGCTGCGAAGGCCAGTGCTGCTTCCGTGCGGTCGAGCGCCGCCAGCTTGGCTTCCAGGCTGTTGATGGTCGGATTGGCGCCGTAACGTGTGTAGAGGTAGCCGCGTTTGCGGCCCTCCACCACGTCGAGCAGGTCCGCGGTGGAGTCGAACTTGAAGGTCGTCGTCGAATACAGCGGCGTGCGGGGGGCCCCGAACTGGTCGCGAATTTCCCCCGTGTGCACGGCCTGGGTGGCGAAGGCGAGTTTGTTGTTTTCCATCGAATGTCAGGGTGCCGGAAATCGAGCCGGCGATGATAATCTCATGCGGGCATGATCACCAGCGTCAGCAGCAGTCCCCAGACCATCAATCCGGCACCGAAGACGACCTGGGTCACGGCGGCGGCTTCGATGTCCTCGTCGATATGGCAGAGGGAGCGCACGCCCTGATATACCAGTGCGCACGACAGGCCCAGGGCGACAAAGGAAAGTCCGGCATTCAGGGCCACGCTTGCCACCAGCAGGCCCAGCGACGAGAACCACAGCGGAATCGGTGCGATGGCGGCCAGCAGGTAGGCATTCCGGTAGCTGATCTGGCCATGCCAGGTTTCGGCCACCTGCTTGATGAGCAAGCCCATCAGGGTGACCGAGGCAATTTCCCCCAGAAAGAAGATGCAGGCGATCGCCCCCCATGGTTTGTCGCTGAAACCCTGGATGAAGGCGTCGCCATGATGATGGCCGGCGAGATAGATCATCGCGGGCGGCAGCAGTGAGAGCGGGACGACCAGCAAGAGGAACAGCCGGGCAACCTGGGAATCGACTTTGGCCAGTTCCGGCCAGGCTGCTTTGGAGGAGAATGGCATTCTGGAAAGGGTGGAGATTTTCATGACTGGACTCCTTTGGATAGAGGGGATGAACGGGCTGCGCCACAAATGGTCTTTCCAGCCGGGAAGCGGTTATCGTTATAATATATCATAGCATGATACAATTAAAGTTTATGGTTAAAGATTTGTCAAGCAAGGAATCGGTTGGACGGCAAACGCTCAGGAAAGACGACTATCAGCGGCTCGCCCATTTCCGCCATCGTCTGCGCCGCTTCTTGCGCGTCAGCGAGTCGCTGTGTCAGGAGAATGGCACGACGCCGCTGCAATACCAGCTTCTGCTGCAACTGAAGGGCGGGGCGGAGCGCGAATGGGCGACCATCGGGGAACTTGCCGAACAGTTGCAGTCAAAACACCATGGCGTCGTCGCCCTGGTCGATCGTTGCGAGAAGGCCGAACTGGTCGAGCGCCGTCCCGGGCGGGAGGACAGACGGCAGGTGGAAGTGCATCTGCTGCCCAAGGGCGAGAAACTGCTGGCGCGCATCGCGGCACTGCATCAGGATGAATTGAGGCTGCTGCGAGATGAATTCAGTGCGCCGGGGTGGTTGTGAAAGACATGGGCCGGCGCGATTGACGGAACTAGAACGGAGGTAGGCCATGGCAGGGGCGTGGGGCTGTCCGCACGAGGACAACGATGTCTGTACCAGGATCAACAATCTGCCGTGCGATCCCGGCATGAAAGGCTGCGTCCTGGCCGGTCGCTACGTCTTCTTCAACGATGACACGAAGAACGAACGCTTGCGGGAGAAGCGCGCGCGCGAGGCGGCGGCTGGCCAAGGTGAAACCGAGGATGCGGGCGAGGGCGATGCCGCGCAGGCGGACGAAGGGTCGCGGCATGATGTCTGAGTTCGTGCGGATCGCAGCGTGATCGGCGAGCGCATCAAGGCCTGGCAATGCATCGGCTGCGGCAAGATCGAGGCGCCGCGGCCGTGCATCGGTGTTTGCCAGGACCGTCCGGTCGAACTCGTAGATGCCAGCGGCTACGACGCGACTCTCGCGCGCGTGACGGCGCTGGAAGGATTGCTGCGTCAGCTTGCCCTGACCACACCGCGCGACGGCGAATGGGAGCGCTCTTACCGCGCCTTGCAGCAGCGGGTGCGTCAATTGCTGGCAGTGAAGGGTGGCTAGAAAGGCCGCGCTTTCACTGCAAACCAAAATAAAAACGCCGCATTTTCGCGGCGTTTTTTGTCGATGCGACCGGCACCGACCTTCAAATTCTGCCTGAGAAGGCAGCTACTTATTGATTAAGAACGTTTTTGCATCCTCGATAATCGCTCCCCA
>CAZCPD010000200.1:0-5686 GCA_964500425.1 uncultured Rhodocyclaceae bacterium | reverse complement strand
CGGATTCGGCGGCGCCGCGGCCGACGCGGCCGCGCAGCTGGTGCAGCTGGGCGAGGCCGAAGCGCTCGGCATGTTCGATGACCATCAGGCTGGCATTCGGCACGTCGACACCGACGTCGATCACCGTGGTCGCCACCAGCACCTGGATGTCGCCCTGCGCGAAGGCGGCCATCACCGCCGACTTCTCGGCGGGTTTGAGTCGGCCGTGCGCCAGGCCGACGCGCAGGTCGGGCAGTTCGGCGGTGAGGCGCTCATAGGTCTCCAGCGCGGTCTGGAGTTGCAGGGTTGCCGAGTCCTCGATCAACGGGCAGACCCAGTAGGCCTGGCGTCCTGCGCTGCAGGCGGCATGGACGCGGGCAATCACTTCGGCGCGTCGCGCGTCGGCGACGAGACGCGTGACGATGGGCGTGCGGCCCGGCGGCAGCTCGTCGATCACCGAGACGTCGAGGTCGGCGTAGTAGCTCATCGCCAGGCTGCGCGGGATCGGTGTCGCCGACATCATCAGCTGGTGCGGCGTGCTCTCCCGGCCGTCGCGCCCCTTGCCCTTGTGGCGCAGCGCGAGGCGCTGGCGCACGCCGAAGCGATGCTGCTCGTCGATGACGGCGACGCCGAGGCAGTCGAAGTCGATGGCGTCCTCGATCAGCGCATGGGTGCCGACGACGACGGCGGCGCGGCCGTTCCTCACCGCCTCGGCCATCGCCGTCTTCTGCGCCTTCTTCAGGCTGCCGGAGAGCCAGGCGACTTCGATGCCGAGCGGCGTGAGCCACTGGCTGAGCTTGGCGTAGTGCTGTTCGGCGAGGATTTCGGTGGGGGCCATCATCGCGCCCTGCCAGCCGTTGTCGACCGCCTGCAGCATCGCCAATGCGGCGATCACCGTCTTGCCGCTACCGACGTCGCCCTGCAGCAGCCGCTGCATCGGCCAGGGCTGGCCGAGGTCGGCGGAGATCTCGCGCCAGGCGCGTTGCTGGGCGCCGGTGAGACGGAACGGCAGCGCGGCGAGGAATCCCTCGGTCAGCGCGTCCGCTCCCTGGTTCGCCACCAGGCGCGGCGCGCCGTGCGCACGGCGCGTTGTGTAGGCGCGCCGCAGCGAGATTTGCTGGGCGAGCAGTTCGTCGAAGCGGATGCGCCGCCAGGCATCGCGGTTGCGCGCTTCCAGCGCCTCGGCCGCAAGCGCCGCGGGCGGTTGGTGGAGCATGTGAATGGCCTCGGTGAAAGGCATCAGGCCGTGCGCCGTGCGCAGCGCATCGGGCAGCGTATCGACGAGCTCGGTGCGGGACAGCGCGCGCTCGATGAGGCGGCGCAGCGTGCCCTGGCCGAGGCCGGCGGTGGTCGGATACACCGGCGTCAGCGCCGTCGGCAGCGGCGTGTCCGCCGTCACCACGACGGCGCGCGGATGCACCATCTCCAGACCGAAGTAGCCCTCGCGCACTTCGCCGAACAGGCGCAGACGCGCGCCGGGTTCGTACTGCTTCTGTTGGCTGGGATAGAAGTTGAGCAGGCGCACCACCAGCAGGCCGTTGCCCCCGTTGGCGTCGCGCACGCGGCTGATCAGTTGTCGGCGCGGGCGGAAGGCGACTTCGGTGGAGATGACTTCGACTTCGACCTGCACCGATACGCCGGGCGGCGCATCGTGGAGTTCGGCGACGGACGTCAGGCGCGTCTCGTCCTCATAGCGCAGCGGCAGATGCAGGATGAGTTCGGGGTCGGAGCGGATGCCGAGCTTGGCGAGCTTGCTGGCCAGGGGCGGTGAAGCGCGAGGCATCCGGCGTGAGGCGTCGCCCGCGGCTTCGGCCCCCGCCGCCTTCCTGCTCACCCCTCACTCCTATCGTTTCACGAGAATCGCATCCGCCTCGATGAGTGCGCCGCGCGGCAGTTCCTTGACGCCGACGACGGCGCGCGCCGGATAGGGCTGGCCGAAGTAGCGCGCCATCACTTCATTGACCTTGCTGAAGTGGGCCATGTCGGTGAGATAGATGTTGATCTTGACGATGTCGCCGAGCTGGGCTCCGGCGGCCTCGGCGACGGCCCGGAGGTTCTCCAGGACGCGCGCGATCTGCGCGTCGATGCCCTCTTCGAGCGTCATGCTCTGCGGGATCAGGCCGATCTGGCCGGCGAGGTAGACGGTGTCGCCGGTCTGCACGGCTTGCGAGTAGATGCCGATGGCGGCCGGGGCGGCGGGGGTGGAGATTAGTTTGCGGCTCATGGTGTTGAGTTCCCGATCCAGGTTTCAGGTGTTCGACAGGGTGCAGTTGAGTTTCATGAAGACGTGCTGCAAGCCCCGTCGTTCGCGGGTGTTGATGAGCAGCGGCGCCTTCAGGTTGGCGCGCAGCGGTGAATTTTCGCCATCTTCCGCGGCACGCCAGACGATCACGGCGACGGCGGCATCGAGCGGGTCGGCGAGATTGAGCAGCCCCGCCTCCTCGTCATTGAGTTCGATTTCGTAGCTGAAGCCGAAGTGCGCCGGATCGGCGATCTGGAAGGCGACCTCCGGGTCATCGACCGACTGCAGGATGAAGTACTTCGGCTCCTGGTCTTCCGGATGGAACAGCGTGAAGCGATGGCTCGTCTCGAAACCGGCGAGTCCGCGGGGGAATTCGATGATCTTGCTCGGTTCGATTTGCAGCGTGCCGAAACGGGGGCTTTCGATATTCATGCTGATTTCCTCGCCTGAGTGGGTGGGGGGCTAAATCGGGGTTTCGCGATGCCGGATGCCGGATGCGGGAGGGTGAATGGTGGATGGTGGCGGCCTACTTCCTGGTCGCCACCAGCATGCCCTCTTCCATGCCGAGTGTCTTCAGCTTGGCGCGCATCTGTTCGGCTTCCGCGCGGCTGGCGAAGGGACCGACCTGAACGCGCGCCTCGATCTGCGCCGGGATGCCGTTGAGCTCCAGCTTGGCGCGCAATTCCTCGGCGTGCGACGTGCTGGTGAACACGCCGAGTTGCAGCAGGTAACCGCCGCGCGCGGCGGCCTGGGTCAGCGGGCGCGAGGCGGGCGCCGGCGCCGCGCGGGCCAGTTCGGCGGCCGGTTCGACACGCGCCGGCGGCAGGGGCTTCGTGGCGCTCGCCGCTTCGCTCGGCTTCAACATGGCCAGGCGCGCATTGGCCGGTTTGGTGAGCGGGCGGCTGCCCGGCCCGGTCGATTCCGGAACTTCCGCCTTGAGCGGCGCGCTGCCCGGCAGCGTTGGTTGCGCGCTGATTTCCGGCGTGGCCGCCACGCTGGCCGCTGGTGGCTCAGGGGCTTCTTCGGCGGCGGGCGGGGCGATCTGCCCGGCGCTCTCCTGAGCCGGACTTTCCTCGCTGAGCGGCGGCACCTGCACCGCCGGTGCGGCGCTTTCCGTGCCGGCCGCGGGGCCGGCGGATTGGGTTGGCGCCTCGGCGACCACCTCGGGCTTTTTCGGCGGTGGCGCGTTCAGGTCGTCGAGCACCGCCAGACCGCCGAGCAGGGCGAGGATCAGCACGGCGGCGATGCCGACGCGCGTCAGCAGGCGCCGCTTCAGCGCCTTGGCGTCGGCTTCCTCGCCATCGCCGGCATCCGGCAGGGCGCGTTCATTCTCTTCCGTCAATTTGTCTGTCATAGTCTTCATACTCCTGCCTGTTGCGGCTCAAGGCGGCGACCAGTTCGGCCTCGCCGATCGAGATCGCGCACTGGTCGGCGATGACCTGAGCATTCACGCCGCGCTGCGCCAGCAGCATGGCTTCGTTGTACTGGGGCGAGACGCACCGCGATGCCTTGATCTGTTCCAGCGCCGACTTGAGTTCGGCAACCTCCTGACGCAGTTGCTGCACCTCGGTTTCGAGGCTGATGCGGCGCAACTGCGCATCGAAAGACGGTGCTCCGGCCGCAGTCATGTGCGCCGCCGCGCCAGGCGCCTGATCCGGCGGCGTCGCGCTGGCTGGCTCCGTCTCGCTGGGCGTCGCTGGCCTTGCATCGTGGCTCTTGTGGCGGCGCCCGACCTGGTTCAGGCGCAGCAGCGAGACGAGCAGATACACGGCGACGATAACGACCGCCAGGATCATGATGTCCCGCCCGTTGATGTCAATGAATTCCAAGATCGGCCATCCGTTCCCTTGCTGCCGCTCCTGCTACCGCCACAATTTCGCCATAATCCATCGATGATAGCCGGCGCCCGGCGCGGCGATAGGGCGAACAGGCCCCGAATTACCCCATGTTTATCCTGAAAAACCTGCCAGCAAGCCTAGTCCTGTCGGGCTTCGGCCGGCTGCTTCCGGCGGCCTGGAGGTTGTGGTCGTGGCGCGAGATGTTCATCGTGTTCGTTGCGCACGGATGGCTCGGCTGGCTCTGGAATCGGCGATAATCCCGGCCGCGTTCGCCGCCCTTCCCTTTCCCGCCTGTGCCAGGTCCGCCATGCCCTCGTCCCCAGCTTCTCCCTGCCTCACCCTGATCGCCGCGATGGCGAAAAACCGCGTCATCGGGCGCGATAACGCCCTGCCCTGGCGATTGCCGGAGGATCTCAAGCACTTCAAGGCGCTCACCCTCGGGCATCCCATCATCATGGGGCGGAAGACCTGGGATTCACTTGGCCGGCCGTTGCCGGGGCGCGCCAACATCGTCATCAGCCGCGACCGCACCCGCGCGGTGGAGGGCGCCACGCTGACGCACACGCTGCAACAGGCTGTCGAGGCCGCGGCGGCGAGCGGCGCGGACGAGATCTTCGTCATCGGCGGCGCCGAAATTTATCGCCAGGCGTTGCCGCTGGCGCGGCGTCTGCAACTGACCGAGATCGGCGCGGATTTCGCCGGCGATGCCCATTTCCCCGAATTCGATGCGCGCGAATGGCGCGAAGTCGCGCGCGAGGCGCATAAGTCGGCGGATGGTCTCGCCTACGCCTTCGTCACCTACGAGCGGCGCGCATGAGCGCGCGCGACATTCACACCCTGCATCTGCCGGCGACGGCGACTGACGGGGCGACGCACGAGCGTTCGCCGCTGCTGTTCGTTCACGGCGGCTACATGCAGGCCGGCTGCTGGGCGGTGAACTTCCTGCCCTGGTTCGCGCAGCGCGGCTATGACTGCCACGCCATCGACCTGTCCGGTCACGGCGCCAGCGCGGGGCGCGACGAACTCGACCGCTTCGGCATCGACGACTACGTTGCCGATGTCGCTGGCGTTGTTGCGCAGTTGTCGGCGCCGCCGGTGCTGCTCGGTCACTCGATGGGCGCGATCGTTGTGCAGCGCTATCTCGAACAGACCACCGCCCGCGCCGCGGCCATGGCCCTGCTGGCGCCCGTGCCGCCGACCGGCCTGCTCGGCGCCAGCATCCAGCTCAATCGCCGTCAGCCGGAATTTCTCAAGGAGGCGGCGCGCGCCGTGCGTGGCAAGTACACGGCGAACACGGTGCGGGTGATGCGCGAAGTCTATTTTTCGCCCGACGCGACCGACGTGGAGTTTGCCGCCTTTCCGCCGCTGGTGCAGGAAGAGTCATGGCGGGCGGTGACCGAACTGACGGCGCTGCCACTGGCCCTGCCGCGCCGTCGCCGCCGCTTGCCGGCGCTGGTCATGGGCGGCTCCAGCGACGCCCTGTTTCCGGCCAGCCTGCTGCATTTCACGGCGAGCGGCTGGAACGCCGAAACCTGCGTGATTCCGCGCGCCGGCCACATGCTGATGCTGGACCCGCAGTGGGTCGCCGCGGCGGAGAGGATCGAGGCCTGGCTGTCCGGCCTGGCTT
>CAZCPD010000199.1:0-5693 GCA_964500425.1 uncultured Rhodocyclaceae bacterium | reverse complement strand
GGCCAAGATCGACAGCATCCGCCGCTTCGGCGACGAGGTCATCGCCAAGGTCTGACGCAGCGCAGCCCGGCTCAGGCCGGCTGCATTCCAGATTCCTGTCTACGCAAGGAGAGCGACGTGAGCATTTCCGAAAGCGAATTCGCCCAGCTCAAGCGCGATGTCCAGATCCTCAAGGACATCGAAGCCATCAAGCGCGTCAAGCACGCCTACTTCCGCGGCATCGACAGCGCCGACCTGAAGCTGCTGGCGAGCGTGCTGCACAAGGACGTCAAGGCGCACTTCATCGGCGGCCTGTACGAATGGAAGCTGCAGGGGCGCGACGAATATCTCGAAGCCATCGGCCAGAATTTCAACAGCGACGTCGCCTGCCAGCACAACGGCCATCATCCGGAGATCGATATCGTCAGCGACACCGAGGCCACCGGCATCTGGTATCTGCATGACATCTTCTACAACCTCAAGATGAAGGTGCTGACCCAGGGCACGGCGTTCTACCAGGACCGCTACGTCAAGGAAGACGGCCAGTGGTGGCTGATCGACACGTATTACAAGCGCCATTACGAAATCGTCGAAGCGGGCGACGAGCACATGCCCAACATCACCATGCGCTATCTCGCCGAGCATGGGCGCAAGGTCGAGTCCTGACGCTTTTCTCCCCTCGCCCCTTTGGGGAGAGGGGCCGGGGGAGAGGGGAACGGCCGGATGCCACCGGAGCCCATGACCTCCACGCCCTCCTTCCTCCCCGCCGCGCAACTCCCCGGCGCCGCCGCCTCTCCCTATGCGGCGCCCTCCACGCCGTTCGACACCCAGCCTTACCTGCTGGTGCAGTCGTCCGCCTGTACCGTAGATGCCGCCGAGCGCGAAGCCGTCGCCGCCTGGCTGCTGCGCCAGCCCTGCCCCGTCATCGCCGTCGGCGCAGATGCCGCCGATCCGTGGCGCGACGTATATGACATCATCGTCGATGACCTGACGGCCGCGCGCCCGCTGCTCGCCAACATCGAACGCGCACCGCTGGCAGCGATGGTGCTGGTGCAGACGCTGCGCAGCACCGCCACGCTGCCCGTCGCGCAGGCGCTCACCGTCGAGTCGCTGGCCTTCGCCACACTGCAAGGCGGCCGCGAATTCCGCACCTGGTCGGTCGAACATCCACCAGCGCCCGTTGCCGCGAATTGCGCCGAACCGGCCGTGCTGATGGCACGACAGGGCGATCGTCTCGACATCCGCCTCAATCGTCCCGGGCGCCGCAACGCCATGTCGGTTGAAATGCGCGATGCGCTGGTCGAGGCGCTGCAACTGGTCATCGCCGACGACTCCATCGTTCGCGCGACCGTCAGCGGTGTCGGCGACTGCTTCAGCATCGGCGGCGACCTCGACGAATTCGGCACCACGCCCGACCCTGCCAGCGCCCACGCGATCCGCAGCCTGTGCCTGCCCGGCGCGCTGCTGGCGCGCTGCGCCGCCCGCGTTGATTGTCATGTGCATGGCGCCTGCATCGGCGCCGGCGTCGAACTCCCGGCCTTCGCCGGCCGCCTCGTCGCGTCGACCAAGACCTTCTTTCAGTTGCCCGAAATCCAGTTCGGCCTGATCCCCGGCGCCGGCGGCTGCGTCAGCCTGCCGCGCCGCATCGGCCGCCAGCGCACCGCCTGGCTGGCGCTGTCCGCCAGGCGCATCAACGCGGCGACGGCGCTGGAATGGGGGCTGGTGGATGCCGTGGTCGACTGAATGGGCTTTTCTTTCCCTTTGGTTTGACAATACCCATATAGGTATGGCGCAGTCAAAGAAATACCCCGCCTCCTTGTGGGAAGACGGGGTTTTGAGTTGCTGCACCCCCGGTGATCTGGGGATAAGAGACTTGGCCGAATTAACCGTGGTCTGACCCTATTATTCTTTTGTTTTCCCTGTTTTCCTTCAAACTTGACACCAGCCTCACGGAGTAACACGCACCTCGATATGCCGACCCAGCACACGGGCGGCGGCTTCGAGTTGATCGAAGCGTGAAGCGTGAGAAAGATCAAACAGGCGATCCACCTGAGGCAGATGCCAACCCAGACGACGTGCCAGATCCGTCTTGCGCAAGCCCTGCTCGGTCATCGCTTGATACACCCCGAGTTTGGCGCACTCCAAGGCTGAAGGCCGCACCGTTGGGCGGCCCTGCGCAGAGGAAGGGGGCGGCAGTGGCTTACGCGCATCGACATAGAATGACAATCCTGTCTCCAGCGCATCCACAGCCAGTAACAGTGCCTCATCCTCATCTACGCCAAAGGTGATGGCTTCGGGTACATCGGGAAACGTCACCAGCACCGTGCCATTTTCCTCGGGTGTCAGAACTACGGGGTAATCGAACATGGCCACACCTCTCATTTCAAGCCCAACTGGCGTTTGATCGCCGCTTCCAGCCCCTTGCCCAATTCAGCCGTACCGTGCATGGGAAGTGAGGACTGGCGACCGTTCAGGAACACTTTCAGATGCGAGCCCTTGCCAAGTGCAAACGTCGCACCCTGCTGCTCAAGCCATTTCTTCATCTGCTTCGAGTTCATGCGTCAATACTAAACACATTTGTTGTTTTTATCAAGGTTTGGTGAGTGCGCTTCAGGTCCGGACTGAACTGCATAGAAGAGATTTCTGTTAACACCTGTTGACGCGCACTGAAAATTACCCAGAAAAGAGCTGTTCTGCGCGCTGAAAAGTACCCAGGGTGACCAACCGTTCGGTTCCCGAACAGGTAACTTGCAAGAGAAAATGGATGTCGCTAAACTCTGACCTGTATAGTCAGAGTTAGGGGTGATGCAATGCACACATGGCAAATGCAGGAGGCGAAGGCGCGTATGTCGGAGTTGGTCAAACGCGCGCAGAGTCAGCCACAGGACATTACCCTGCACGGTAAGTCGGTGGCGGTCGTGATCTCGCGCGAGACCTTTGACCGCCTGTCGCAGGCGCAGGACTCGCTGGTAGACTTCATGCGTCGCTCGCCGCTTTACGGTGCCGATGACATCACCTTCGAGCGCGACCAGAGCTTGACGCGCGAGGTGGCGTTTTGAGCTACCTGATCGACACCAATGTGCTGTCCGAGCTACGCCGCAAGTCGCCTGACTCTGGGGTGGTCACCTGGTTCTCGCAGCGGCCGCCGACCACGCTGCACCTTTCTGTATTGACGCTGGGCGAAATCCGTAAAGGCATCGAGGGTGTCGATGACCAAGTTCGCCGGCAGTCGTTGATTGACTGGCTGGAAACCGATCTGCAGACCTTCTTTACTGGGCGCATCCTCAGCGTCGACGGGGCAGTCGCCGACCGGTGGGGCCGCCTGGTTGCAGCAGCTGGGCGACCATTGCCGACCATCGACAGTCTGCTCGCGGCCACCGCGCAGGAACATGACTTGGTGCTGGTTACCCGCAACATCAAAGATTTCTCGGGTCTTCCCGTTCAGGTCTTCAACCCCTGGTCGTAGATGGCTCAAAAGAATAATAGGGGACGCCCATTAGCCGGCCGGTGTCAAGCGAGCAAACGAATCCATGGCGGCGCCAGCCGCCGGTTTTGAAACTCTCAGGCCGTTTGCAGTTGCCGATCACGCCCGTTTCTTCGAATCGTGGCTGCGACGAATCGCGCCAGCCACCCATCAGGATCAAGCGATCGGCGGCGGGTGAGCCCCTTTCGCGCGGTTCCGTCAGCGGCCGTTTTCCGTTAAGCTGTTCCGCTTTTCAGACCACGGAGATCGCCTCATGTCCGCGCCCCAACCCGCAACGCCCATGCTCAATATCGACAACCAGCAATTCGCCATCGACAGTCTCAGCAACGAAGCGAAGGCCATTCTGGCGAATCTGCAGGCGACCGAACAGGAACTCGCCCGCTTGCAGCTCCAGCAGGCGATCTATCAGACGGCCCGCAACGCCTACGTGCAGGCTTTGCGCAGTGCGCTGCCAAAAGCGGCCTGATGTGGCCTGATGCGCTGATCGACGCGGCTTGATCCAGGCGGCGCATGGGATTTCAGACGCTCACCGTCAAGTACGACAGCATCCAGGAACGGATAGTCGTCATCGTGCGCGTGCCCGGCGTGGATTACGCGCTGCTGCTGACGCGCCGCTTCACCTGCGGGCTGTTGTCGCTGCTGGCGCGTCAGGTGCAGAACACTCCAGCGCGACCAAAGAAAGGCTGGAGTCCAGAATCAAGTGCAACACTACCGCCGCCCGTGTCAAGCGAGGAGGAAAATGGGATAGACCACGTTTGTTTCCTGTCACCCCCGATAACCTGATCCGTCCCGTCGCCCCCGCAACATGCCAAGGCTGCGGGACTTTTTCGCCATCTCGCCAGCACATTATTGCCTGAGCAACTGCTGGCCACCTAGGAATGGCGCAGCGGGCCAATTCCGTGTCGGGTGATGGGGGCGAAATAGGTGTTTTCGAAAACAGGTATCGATAGGGTCATGGTTTCTAAGATACACTATCGATCATGTTTGCGACAAACCAAAGGAGCTTGTTATGCTGGCAGTGACCGTTTCGCCGAAGTTTCAGGTGGTGATCCCGCAGGCCGTCCGTGAGCAGTTGCACATCGAAGCCGGCCAGAAGCTGCAAGTGCTGGCCTATGACCGCCGGATTGAACTCTTGCCGGTTGAGCGCCCGCAAGCCTTGCGCGGGTTTTTATCAGGTATAGAGACCGACGTGCCGCGCGAGGGTGATCGCGTATGAACGTGGTGGATTCCTGCGGTTGGCTGGAATACTTTGCCGATGGGCCGAACGCCGAATTCTTCATGCCAGCCGTTGAGGCCACCGAGGATTTGCTTGTTCCCGTATTGACGCTGTTCGAGGTGTTCAAACGCATTTTGCAGCAGCGTACCGAGGCTGACGCTTTGCGTGCCGTTGCACTCATGCGGCAGGGGCGGCTGATTGACTTGACGGATACCTTGGCCCTGGGCGCTGCCCGGCTTTCTGCTGAGCTCAAGTTGCCGATGGCAGACAGCATTATTTTGCATTCTGCACGTCACCACGGCGCACGTTTATGGACGCAGGACGCCCATTTTGAATCGATGGAAGGCGTTTGCTTTGTGAAGGCGATACGGCCGGTGCCATGATCGACAGGAAAAGCAGGAAACTAGGTGGCGTCAGCAGCAGATGCACATGATTGGTCATCAGCACGTAGGCGTGCAAGGTGCAGCCGGTTTTCTTCAGCGCATCACCCAGCCATTCCCGATATGCCAGAAAAGCCTCATCGGTAAAGAAGCAGGCTTCGCGGTTCTGGCCGCGCTGCACCAGGTGGATAGGCACACCGGGCAGGTGGATGCGGGGACGGCGAGGCATGGTCAGACAGGCTGACCGCGTAGGTAGAGCGTATCGGGAGATAAATCTATCTCTTCTGACCAGACCACCGTCCCATGCGCGACATGGGCCCGCATAAACAGAGCCGACTCATTGAGCGCGGCAAACGCAGGGTAATCAAGATAAGGGCGCATATCGAATCGCCGTACCTCCCCGGTCTCAAACTCGGCTACGATAACGTAGTCCGGCGTCGGCACAACCTTGATAACGTCCGGGGTCATTGTCAGTCTCCTCAACGCAGCGGGTCAATCTTGAATGGCGTTTGACCTGTGCTTGCCAAATACCAGTCGGCCATCAGGTCGTCCTGATGCAATTCAATCCAGGCTTGAACCAGTTTCATTTGTCTTTTTGGCAGATCCCCCTCCAGAAGTTCGCCATCGGGAATCT
>CAZCPD010000198.1:2853-5704 GCA_964500425.1 uncultured Rhodocyclaceae bacterium | reverse complement strand
GAACATGAAGTTGAATCGC
This sequence comes from uncultured Rhodocyclaceae bacterium, assembly GCA_964500425.1. Taxonomy (GTDB): domain Bacteria; phylum Pseudomonadota; class Gammaproteobacteria; order Burkholderiales; family Rhodocyclaceae; genus Sterolibacterium. The sequence goes on along the minus strand of CAZCPD010000198.1, from coordinate 5,685 downwards.
GGCAGGTTCTCGAATTCGTGCGCAACAGCGATTGCTCGGCCTATGACTGTGAGTTCGTCGCTCTCGCCAAGTCGCTGGGCACTCGCCTAGTCACCATGGACGGCAAGCTGCTGCGTGCGTTTCCCTCGGTTGCGGTCGCCCTGACGACAAGCTGACCGCAACGTCCGCAAGTCTATCGGGCGATCTTTACACCACCTCCAACGCCATTGCCGTCGCCTCGCCACCGCCGATGCACAAACTCGCCACACCGCGCCGCAGGCCGCGTCGACGCAGGGCGTGGATCAGGGTGACGAGGATGCGCGCGCCGCTGGCGCCGATCGGGTGGCCCAGCGCGCAGGCGCCGCCGTTCGGGTTCACGCGTTCGTGCGCCAGACCCAGTTCCCGCAGCGCGATCATGGCGACGATGGCGAAGGCTTCGTTGATTTCGTACAGGTCGACGTCCTGCGCTTGCCAGCCGACGCGGTCGAGCAGCTTGCGGATCGCACCAACCGGCGCGCCGGTGAACAGTCCCGGCGCGTCGGCGTGGGAGGCCTGGCCGACGATGCGCGCCAGCGGCTGCAGGCCGCGCCGTGTCGCTTCGGACTCGCGCATCAGCACCAGCGCTGCGGCGCCGTCGGAGATCGACGAGGAGTTCGCCGCTGTCACCGTGCCATCCTTGCGGAAGGCCGGCTTGAGTTGCGGGATTTTCGTCGCATCGCACTTCCCCGGCGTTTCGTCTTCGGCGACGACCGCATCGCCCTTGCGGCCCGCCACCGTCAGCGGCGTGATCTCCGTGGCGAAAAGGCCGTCGCGTACGGCCGCTTGGGCGCGGCGTACGGATTCCAGCGCAAAGTCATCCTGCTCCTTACGACCGAAGCCGTGGCGCGCGGCGGCCTCCTCGGCGTAGTGGCCCATCAGGTGGCCTTCGTAGGCGTCCTGCAGGCCGTCGAAGAACATGTGGTCGAGCACTTCGCCGTGGCCCAGGCGGTAACCGCCGCGCGCCTTGGGCAGCAGGTAGGGGGCGTTGCTCATCGACTCCATGCCGCCGGCGGCAACGATGTTGGCGGAACCCGCGAGGATCTGGTCGTGGCCGAACATCACGGCCTTCATGCCCGAGCCGCAGACCTTGCTGATCGTGGTGCAGGGCGCCGAGTTCGGTAGTCCCGCGCCCAATGCCGCCTGTCGCGCCGGCGCCTGGCCCATGCCGGCGGGAAGGACGCAGCCCATCAGCACCTCGTCGATGTCCAGGCCGGGGATGCCGCTGTCGGCGAGGGCCGCACGCAGCGCGGCAGCGCCGAGTTGCGACGCGGCGAGTGAAGAGAGCGCGTTCTGGAAGGCGCCGATCGGTGTGCGCCGCGCGGCGACGATGACGATGGGATCGGGTGTGGTGTTCATGTCTTCTCCTTCGCGGTTACAGTTACTTCGGCGCCATGCGCAGCGCGCCGTCGAGGCGGATGGTCGTGCCGTTGAGCATCGGGTTCTCGATGATGCTGCGCGCCAGATGCGCGTACTCGGCGGGGTGGCCGGCGCGCGCGGGGAAGGGCACGGTGCGGCCGAGCGCATCCTGGACTTCCTGCGGCATGCCTTGCAGCATCGGCGTCTCGAAGATGCCGGGCGCGATGGCAAGGCAGCGGATGCCGTGGCGCGCCAGCTCGCGGGCGATGGGCAGCATCATGCTGGCGACGCCGCCCTTCGACGCGGCATAGGCGGCCTGGGCGATCTGGCCTTCGAAGGCGGCGACGGAGGCGGTGCTGATGAGCACGCCGCGCTCGCCGTCGGCGTTGGGTGTCGCGCGGCTCATGACGTCGGCGGCAAGGCGGATCATGTTGAAAGTGCCGATCAGATTGACGGCGATGGTGCGCGAGAAGCTGTCCAGGCTGTGCGGCCCGGCCTTGCCGACGACCTTTTCAGCCGGGGCGATGCCGGCGCAGTTCACCAGGCCATGCAGTGCGCCGAATTCTTTCAGCGCCGCATCGATGGCCGCCTGGGCGCTGGCGGCGTCGCTCACGTCGGTACGCACGAAGCGCGCTTCCGGGCCGAGCTGGCGCACCAGCGTCATGCCGGCGGTTTCGTTGAGATCGGCGACGACGACCTTGCCGCCGTTCTCGGCGAGTATCGTCGCCGTCGCCGCGCCCAGCCCCGAGGCGCCGCCGGTGACGATGAAAGTGGAATGACGGATCTGCATGCGGGATTCCTTTAACGTGAAAGTCGCGCAAGCGACTCTGGAAGCTCCCCTCTCCCTCTCACGGTGACCGAAGGAAATCCCTGCGGGAGAGAGGGGTTGGGGGTGAGGAAAACGGACATGAGTTTCATGCTTCGGGGCGTCTTCTTCAAAGTCATGTCCGTTAGCGAGGAAGAAGGTTCAGCGCCAAGTATAGGCTGCTCGTTTGCGCCATACTTTCATTTTCAGCATGCGAAGGAGATTGCGATGGCCACTCGAAAGGATCATCCGGCCGCGCCGCGGCGCATCCTCATCACCGGTGCGACGCGCGGGCTCGGGCGGGCGATGGCCGAGGAGTTTGCGCGCCTCGGCCATGTCGTCATCGGCTGCGGACGCAACGCCCGGGCCATTGCCGAACTGTCGGCCCGCCTGCCCGCGCCGCACCGTTTCGATGTGGTGGATGTCGCCGACGACGCTCGGGTGCTCGCCTGGGCCGGCGCGGTGCTGGAGTCCCACGGCGCGCCCGATCTGCTGGTCAACAATGCGGCGACGGTCAATCGCAATGCGCCGTTGTGGCAGGTGCCGGCGCGGGAATTCGATACGGTGATCGACGTCAACATCAAGGGGGTGGCCAATGTCATCCGCCATTTCGTCCCGACCATGATCGCCGCCGGCCACGGCGTGATCGTCAA
>CAZCPD010000198.1:0-2753 GCA_964500425.1 uncultured Rhodocyclaceae bacterium | reverse complement strand
CGCAGCGCTGACGCAGGAGGCGTCCTGTGCCGTGCCGTTGCCGAGGTTGATGGCGACATCGACACTGCCGACATTGCCAGTTCCGGTCTGATTGAACTTCATCGAGCCCTGGCCGTTCAACAGCGTGATGTATGAGGCCGAGGCCGGCGACAGGATGTTGACGCTGCCGCTCAGCGACGCCGGTATCGTGCCATTCAGGCCGATATTGCTGCGGTAGATGCGTGTGCAGGAGTCGTCGGTGTTCCTCTGCCAGCCCCCGCCATTCCAGTACAGCGCCGTGATCGGGACGTAGGCGGGCAGGAGTTCGGAGCCATAGACGTTGTCGAGCTTGAGCATTCCATGGCGGAAGCTGATTGCCGCATTGGTGTTGTTGGGGTAGGCATATTGAACCGCGGCGCCGTTGATGTCCTTGATGTTGGCCGTGCCGGCATCGCTGTCGGTAATCTGGACCCTCAGCTTGAGGGAGACCGGCGCTGTCTTGCTCGTCGGGCTGCGGAAATAGGGGCAAGACGTCGCGGTGCAGGTCGGCGAGTTGGTGTTCGCGTCATAGTAGCCGCCGGGCGTCGCCGCCGGCCAGGCCGGCGCGGTGAAGTTGATGGTCGAGGACGACGGCGACCATGCCGCGCCGTCGTTCGTCAGGTTGATTGTCGGGAACGTCACCGCCGGATAGTTCGTCGCGTAGTAGGTCGCCGCGCCCGAAAGCAGGCGCGTCATCTGGCCGCTATCCGCATTCCGCGCCGTCACGTTGACGGCGGCGACGCCCTGACCCATGTAAACACTGGTGGTGCCGCCGCCGTTGCAGGTGTCGCTCATGGTGTTGGTCACGGCGTAATGATCGACGCGGAAGCGCGGTGTCACGAGCGATGCGGAGCCTGCGTTGCAGCCGTATTTGCCGCCGCTCAGGGCGTTCGAGGTCGAACCGGAAATGCAATCGACATTGGTCTGGTCGGTTGACGCGCTGGTGAAGGTGTTGTCGATCACCGTGTTGGCTGGCAGCGTCAGTGGCCCGAAGTCGTTGTAATAGAAGGTTCCCGTCGCGACGCCAGTGCTTGCCGCGGCGAATCCGCTGTTCGAGCTCCAGGAGAGAGTGCGCGCGGTCGTCGGTGAGGCGGGGGGGCTGGTTGCCGGGTTCGGCAGCGCCGCGATCGCGCCGCCCGTCCAGTCGGTGATCGAGTTGGCCGAGTTGAGCTGCGGCGTGCCGATGTAGGCGGTGGCGACGGCGCTTGAATTGTTCAGCGCTGTCGCGGCGATGGTGATCCCCAGGCTGCCCGACATCGCCGTGCTCCCGGCAGAGCCGGCCACGGCGACGTGCGTGGCGGTGTCGACGGCGTCGGTCGTCAGACTCAGCGAGGTCGGACGGATGCTGAAATGGTCCGTGGAGTGGTAACAGTTGCCGATGCCGTCGAGTATGCGCACGCGCACTTTCTTCGCGGCATTGGCGTACTGCGCCGTGAAGGTGTTGCGGCGCGTCAGGGTGGTCGCGTCGATCGTGCTCAATGAAGCCGTGATGGGCGCGTTGATGACCACGCTCGGCGCCGAGAAACTGACATTCGACAATGTCGTCGGCGCTCCCGAGGTGCAGTCCCAAGGCGCATCGCTGGCGTCCACCAGATCGACCGTCACGGTGCTGGTATAGGCGGGCGGGCCGACCACGTCGAAACTGAAGCCGACGCCTGCCAGCTTGGTGTAGAGATTGGATCCCTTCACCGAGACCGGGGTGGTCGTTTCGACCGCGTCGAAATAGCTGGAGCACGACGCGAACGTCTGGGTGCAACTGACGGCGGCCGATGTCGAGGTGTCATAACATTCCAGTGTGGCATTGGTGGGGATCACCGAGGTGGACGAGTAGCTCAGGGTCGTCGCCTCGGCTGTCGAATCTTGCAGGGTCACCGGATCCGAGCTGATGAATGTGCGGGTCGGCGCCGTGGTCGTGCCGTTCCAGGTCGCGCTGTTGGTCGCCCCCAGCGTGAGCGTGATGCCGGAAGGATAGAGCGTGGTGCAGCCGGGTTCGGTGGCTGTGGGGTAGCGGCATGCCTTGACCGTCATGTTGACCGGTTGGCAGGTGAGGAAGGCGTTCTTGTCGAACTCAAAGCGGAAATGGTCCGGTGGTGTCGCTGCGGTCAGGAAGAACACGCCCTTCCAGTTGTTGCCCACGCCATCGACGTAGGTTTCCTGGGTGCCGGCCGTGGGCACCAGGTGGGCGTAGTTGCCGGTCGCCGGGTTGACGAAGGAGACGCCGCCGGTCGCGCCGCTCGGGTTGAATTCGATGATCTGCCATTGCTGAGCGGCATTTCCGGCGTTGCAGGCCGTCATCAACAGGTAGCTGCCGACGGTATCCTTGGCGATGCATTTGCCATTGATGGCGCTGGCCAGCGTATAGATATTGTTGCCCAGGCCGGTAACCGTCCAGGTGTCGCCGGGGTCGGCCGTCACGCCATACCAGTGCGTTGGTTGGGACTGCAAGGCGCCGACCCCGTGCCCGAGCCAGAGCACTGAAGCCGCGGCCGTCTTGGCGCATGCCGTGCCGCAGCCACTGTCCCCGAGCTGCTTCCAGTTGAGCTTGATGCCGCCATAGACGCCCGCAAACCTCTTCAGGTTGTCGACGCCGACGTTGAACCAGCCGTAGCCTCCGCTCAGGCCAGTCTGATAGACGGTGGAGGTGTTGGCGTCGACGACGGGGGTGGAATATTTGGTCCAGAAGCCGGCGCCGTTGGACCGGGTCTTGTTCTGTACCATGACGAAATAGGGAACAT
>CAZCPD010000197.1:3501-5763 GCA_964500425.1 uncultured Rhodocyclaceae bacterium | reverse complement strand
ATGGCGCGGATCACCAGGCTGGATTCCTGGTAGATCAGGAAGGCGCCGCTCTGGGAGTTGGCCGCGCCTTCGATGGCGGTCCACAGTTGCAGCAGGTAGTTGAGGTCCCACTGCAGTTCTTCATACGTACGGCCGATGCCGGCGGTGCGCGCGATCAGGCTGGCGCCCGGCGGCACTTCCAGGCGATCCATGATGTCACGCAGTTCCTGGCGGTCCTCGCCCTCGACGCGGCGCGAGACGCCGCCGCCGCGCGGGTTGTTGGGCATCAGCACCAGGTAGCGGCCAGCGAGGCTGACGAAGGTGGTCAGTGCCGCACCCTTGTTGCCGCGCTCGTCCTTGTCGACCTGGACGATGATTTCCTGGCCGACCTGCAGGGCGTCCTGGATGCGCGCCTTGCCGGGGTCGATATCGGACTTGAAGTAGGCGCGCGAGACTTCCTTGAACGGCAGGAAGCCGTGACGGTCGGCGCCGTAATCGACGAAGGCAGCTTCGAGGCTGGGCTCCAGGCGGGTAATGACGGCCTTGTAGATGTTGCTCTTGCGTTGTTCCTTGTTGGCCGATTCGATGTCGAGGTCAATCAGTTTCTGACCATCGACGATCGCGACGCGGAGTTCCTCGGCCTGCGTCGCATTGAATAGCATGCGTTTCATGTTTGCTCCCGCGCGCACGGCACGGGCAAGACAAAACCAGCATACGCCAGGAGCCTTACGGCGGCCCGGCGGACGTTCGCATCAGGATTGCAGTTTCAGGGGCATGAGTCGGTGATCGCCTCGGGGAAACCAAAAAACGCTAATGATCGGAATTGTCTTTATAAAAAAGCTGCTTCAAGCCTTTGGCGGGGTGGCCGCCGCTGTCTGGAAGTCGGGCATTCTTGCGGTGCTCTGCTCTGTGCGCGCAAATAAAAGTTTGTCTCATCGCTACTTCCGGCGAGCGAAATAACCTTGGTGGTTTGCTGTGCGGCGGGTGATAATCTCGCGCCTTTCGTGGCGCTCGATGTCTGAGTCCGGTTGTCTGGACTGGTTTCACGGCCATCGCGCAATGCCGGCGCCAACCAAGCTCCATCTGGCCGCGGGTTACTCAGTAGCGGTAACGGGGGCGCAACGAAACACACAACGATGGAATGCGGAATGTGGCGTCGGCAACGTCCCCGGTGCGTCACCAACGCCGCTTCGGGCCGTCGGGCACGCTTGCCTAAGGACGGCAAACCGGAGACAGTATATTGGAAATGAAGGGCTTAAGCAAAGATTCGGCGAATTGGCTGGAAGTGGGCGAGGAGGCCGATGGCCAGCGCATCGACAACTTCCTGCTGCGCGTCTGCAAGGGCGTGCCGAAGAGCCACGTCTATCGCATCCTGCGCAGCGGCGAGGTGCGGGTGAACAAGGGGCGGGTCGGTCCCGAATATCGTCTGCGGATCGGCGACCGGGTGCGCGTGCCGCCGATCCGCCTGGCGGCGAAGGCGGAAGCCGCGCCGGCGGCGGCGATTCCGGAGCGTGAATTCGAGATCGCTTATGAAGACGATGCCCTGCTGGTGCTCGACAAGCCGGCCGGCGTGGCGGTGCATGGCGGCAGCGGCGTGAGCTTCGGCATCATCGAGCAGTTGCGCCGCATGCGGCCCGAGGCGCGCATGCTGGAGCTCGCCCACCGGCTCGACCGGGAGACCTCGGGTCTGTTGATCGTCGCCAAGAAGCGCTCGGCGCTGGCCAGGCTGCATGATGCCTTTCGCCACGGCGGCATCAACAAGCGCTATCTGGCGCTGGTCAAGGGGCGCTGGATGAATCCGCAGCAGCACGTCAAGCTGCCGTTGCTCAAGTACCTGACGGCCGACGACGAGCGGCGCGTGATGGTGTCGAACGATGGCAAGGAGGCGCACAGCATCGTCCGCCTGATGGCGCGCTGGGAGCATTTCAGCCTGGTCGAGGTGGAACTCAAGACTGGGCGCACGCATCAGATACGTGTGCATCTGGCGCATCTGGGCTTTCCGCTCGCCGGCGACGACAAGTACGGCGACTTCGCGCTCAACAAGGATTTGCAGAAGGCAGGGTTGAAACGCATGTTTCTGCATGCGGCGAAGCTGCGTTTCGATCACCCCTTGCACGAGGACGCTCCGCCGATTGCCCTGGAAGCACCGCTGCCGCCCGAATTGCGCGGCTTCCTGGAGAAACTCGAACGCAACGAGAAGAAAGACCATGGCCAAGCGATATGAACTGATCGTCTTCGACTGGGACGGCACGCTGATGGATTCGGCGGCGGCGATCGTCGCCG
>CAZCPD010000197.1:1560-3491 GCA_964500425.1 uncultured Rhodocyclaceae bacterium | reverse complement strand
GGCCCGAGTTCCGCGATCCAGGCGGCCTGCCGCGACCTGGCCATCGAACCGCCGAGCGACGAGCGCGCCCGCCACATCATCGGCCTCGGCCTGCACGACGCGCTGCGCGGCGTGCTGCCCGATCTCGATCCGGCGCGTTACCCGGAGGTGGCGAACCGCTACCGACATCATTACCTGGCGTGCGACCACGAGCTGGAATTGTTCGCCGGCGCCTTCGAGATGATTGAGGCGCTCGGCGAGGCCGGCTTCATGCTCGCCGTCGCCACCGGCAAGAGTCGCCCCGGCCTGCTGCGCGCCCTGGCCGGCAGCGGCCTGGAACGCTTCTTCCACGCCACGCGCTGCGCCGACGAGTGTCATTCCAAGCCGCATCCGCAGATGCTGCTGGAACTGATGGACGAATTCGCCGTGGCGCCCGAAAGGACCTTGATGATTGGTGACACCACTCACGATCTGCTGATGGCGAAGAACGCCGGGGTGCCGGCGTTGGCGGTGGCCTATGGCGCCCATCCGCGGGAAGTGCTGGAGGCAGAGGCGCCGCTACTGTGCGCCGGGAGTGTCGAGGAAGTGCATGCATGGCTGATGCGGAACGCCTGATCTGCGCCGGCGCCGCGCTGGTCGATGGCGGCGACGGCGTGCGATTCAAAGTGATGCGCCACGGCGTCGAGGAGCCGGCCTTCGTTGTCCGCTATCGAGGAGTCGCGCATGCCTTCATCAATCGCTGCGGCCACGTGCCGATCGAACTGGACTGGCAGGAGGGCAAGTTCTTTGACCTCTCCGGCTTATACTTGATCTGCGCAACGCATGGCGCGATGTATTCCCCAGAAAGCGGCCACTGCCTGGGCGGGCGCTGCAATGGCAATGGATTGACACCGCTCGCCGTCAGCGAGCATGACGGCAACATCTACCTGAAAGAATGACATGGAAGCGCCCAACATCGACGCCCAGGGAAACTGGGAACGCAAGGTTCTCGAAAGAATCGCCCTCGAAGGGATCGCCGAGCAGCGGCGCCATCGTCGCTGGAGCATTTTCTTCAAGCTGCTCGGCTTCGCCTATCTCGCCCTGTTGTTGGCGATACTTGGCGACTGGGGCGGTTCGGTTGACAAGTTCGGTGACGGCACCCGTCACACGGCGCTGGTGGAGATGCACGGCGTCATCCAGGCCAAGGGTGAGGCGAGCGCCGAGCATGTCATCAGCGCCTTGCAGTCGGCCTTCGAGGACAAGGGCACCCAGGGCGTCATCCTCAGCATCAACAGTCCGGGCGGCAGCCCGGTGCAGGCGGGCATGATCAACGACGAAATCAATCGTCTGCGCGCCAAGTATCCCAAGGTGCCGCTGTATGCGGTGGTCGAGGATTACTGCGCCTCCGGCGGCTACTACGTCGCCGCTGCGGCCGACCAGATCTTTGTCGACAAGGCCAGCATCGTCGGCTCCGTCGGCGTGCTGATGGAAGGTTTCGGACTGACCGGGGCGATGGACAAGATCGGCATCGAGCGGCGTCTGCTGACCGCCGGTCAGAACAAGGGCTTCCTCGATCCGTTCTCGCCGCAGGAGCCGGCCCACAAGGAACACGCGCAAAAAATGCTCGATGAGATCCACCAGCAGTTCATCGATGTCGTGCGCAAGGGGCGCGGCAAACGCCTCAAGGATGCTCCGGAGCTCTTCAGCGGCCTGATGTGGACCGGCGCCCGCAGCGTCGAGTTGGGACTGGTCGATGGCTATGGCACGGTCGACTCGGTGGCGCGCGACGTCATCAAGTCCGAGCACATCCGCGACTACACGATCAAGCAGAATTTCGCCGAGCGTTTCTCCAGCCGCTTCGGCGCCGATATGGCGGAGAGCATGGCGCAACGGGCCATGAACGCGATGTCACGCTGGAACTGGCGCTGATTTCCTTGGCACGCCCGGAGAGGCGCGCCAGTGCTTGTTCTCCG
>CAZCPD010000197.1:0-1460 GCA_964500425.1 uncultured Rhodocyclaceae bacterium | reverse complement strand
GGATCGGGGCGGCTGGTCTTCCCCCCTTCCACCTCTTCCCTGAGTCGGGACGCGCTTGGCGGCGGGTGCCCGTTTTAGGAACCTTCCCGGCACGCCGGGGCCATGCCTGATTAAGATGCGCGGGCTCTTCGCGGCTGGCCGGTCGCGCTCGATGGCGATCACCGGCAACGATCCGATCACCCACTCTGAAGAGGAAATATCATGGCATTCAAAGGCAAGGTCGCGCTGATCACCGGCGCCGGCAGCGGCATGGGGCAACTCGCGGCGCGGCGACTGGCGGCCGCCGGCGCCAAGGTCGCGGCGCTCGACATCAATGAAAAGGGTCTCGCGCAGACCGCCGAAGGTCAGCCCAGCATCAAGACCTATGTGCTCGATGTCACCAGCATCGAAGCCGTCAACCAGACGGTCGCGATGGTGGAACGGGAGCTGGGCCCGATCGACCGCGTGATCAATGCCGCTGCCATCATGCCCTTCGGCAAGCTGCTCGATCAGCCGGCCGAACAGATCCATCGGCTGATGGCGATCAATTACGGCGGTCTGGTGAATGTCGCCAAGGCCACGTTGCCCGGCATGCTCAAGCGCGGCAAGGGTGATTTCGTCAGCTTCTCCTCCATGCTCGGCCAGATGCCGACGCTGCTGACCGGCGGCTATGCCGCGACCAAGTTCGCCGTCTCATGTTTCACCGAAGTGCTTTACCACGAGAACCGCGACAAGGGTGTGCGCTTCGTCTGCGTCTGCCCGCCCGCCGTCAAGACGCCGCTGCTCCAGCAGGCCGTCGATACCGCCTGGCCGAAGCTGCTCGACGGCAATCCGCCGATCAAGCCCGAAGAAGTCCTTGAAGCCCTCGAAGTGTCACTGGAGAAGGGCGAGTTCTGGTGTCTGCCGGGCAAGGGGACGCGCATGGGTTACATCATGCGGCGATTGCTGCCGAATGCCGTGTGGAAGGAAGTGCATAAGGTGGAGGGGTTCTGATGATGGCTTTCCCCTCGCCCCTTCGGGGAGAGGGGTAGGGCAGAGGGGGGCTGTCGGCCCTTTGTGTCGTCGGTCGAACCTTGCAGGGGGGGGGCGGGTGAGGCGCTTTCTTGCTGAGCGGCAAGATGCAATTGCTCACAAAGGGCAGCCTTTTCCACCGGCCCCTCTCGCGCACGCGGGATAGGGGAGTGTTGTCTATCGCTGTGCGCTTGAGATGGGGCCCACAGTCCGGTCGTCGCGATCCTTGTCTATGACCCGTCGGTATCGGCGTCATTTGCAATACTGAAAATTGGCCACGCAAAGTGCAGATTGTCTTTGGTGTCTTTGGTGTATAGCACTGCAACTTCGTAGGAATCGGTCGGCGTTTTCGGTTCTGACATCGCGACAGTCGCGCCTATGGCGTGTTCTCATTCAGTCGCAACCGTCGCCTGAATGAGAACACGCCCTAGCATGAGCGGAATGGCGATCGCCTTTTTCAGCCTTTGATA
>CAZCPD010000196.1:0-5772 GCA_964500425.1 uncultured Rhodocyclaceae bacterium | reverse complement strand
CTCCTCACTCCTCACTCCTCACTCCTCACTCCTCACTCCTCACTCCTCACTCCTCGCTGCCCACATGCCGACCATACGTGTAATGCGCCGCGCAAGCGCCCTCGCTCGACACCATGCACGACCCCATCGGATTCTCCGGCGTGCAGACGGTGCCGAATATCTTGCAGTCCTGCGGGCGCTTCACGCCGCGCAGGATGGCGCCGCACTCGCAGGCCTTGTGATCGGGCACGGGGCGATACTCCAGACCGAAGCGCCGCTCGGCATCGAACTCCGCGAAATCGGCGCGGATGCGCAACGCCGAATACGGCACCTCGCCGAGGCCGCGCCATTCGAAGCTGCGGCGCAGCTCGAAGACCTCGGCCACCAGCGTCTGCGCCTTGCGATTGCCGTCGCGCGTCACGGCGCGCGTGAACTCGTTCTCGACGCGACTCTCGCCGGCATTGATCTGGCGCACCAACATCAGGATCGCCTGCATCACATCGAGCGGCTCGAAGCCGGCGATCACCACCGGCTTGCGATACTCCTCGGCGAAATATTCGTAGGGACGGCTGCCGATCACCGCGCTGACGTGCGCCGGGCCGACAAAGCCGTCGAGCGGCACCGAACCGTACTCGCGCACCTGCGGCGCTTCGAGGATGTGGGTGATCGCGGCGGGCGTCAGCACATGGTTGCACAGCACGCTGAAATTGGTGAGCCCCGCCGCCTGCGCCTGCTTGATGAGCAGCGCCGTCGGCGGCGTGGTCGTCTCGAAACCGATGGCGAAGAACACCACCTCGCGCTGCGGGTTTTCGCCGGCGATGCGCAGCGCGTCGGCCGGCGAATAGACCATGCGCACATCCCCGCCGCGCCCCTTCGCCCTGAGCAACGACAAGCCGGCGGAAGCCGGCACGCGCAGCGGATCGCCGTAGCTACAGAGTATGACGCCGCGCTCGACGGCGAGCCCGATCGCGTTGTCGATGCGGCCGATCGGCAGCACGCAGACCGGGCAGCCGGGACCGTGGATCATGCGCACGCTGTCGGGCAGCAGGTCGGTCAGCCCATAGCGCGCGATGGCATGCGTGTGACCGCCGCAGAACTCCATCAACCGGTAGCATCGCGTTGGTTCCACCGCGCGCGCGATGGCTGCCGACAGCCCTTGCGCCAGCTTGCCGTCGCGGAACTCGTCGACGAACTTCAACGTGGGCCCTCGCCAGGATCAAGCATCCATGCGGTTCTCCGGGCATACCCTATGGAGATCAAGCATCCATGCGCTTCTCCGGGCCACTGCCACGCCACCCCAGCGCGACCCATCACTCCAGCCCCGCCTCGGCAAACAGCGCCAGGGTGCGCTCCGCCTCCTCGGCATCGAGGCGCGTCAGCGCATGACCGACATGCACGATGACGTAATCGCCGACCGCGATTTCATTCCCGTCGAGCAGCGCCAGGGAGATTTCCTTGCGCACGCCGCCGAGTTCGACGATACCCATCTCATGTTCGAGTTTCTCGACGAGACGAACAGGCAGAGCCAGGCACATCTTCAGACACCCTTCCTTTCCAGCCTTGATTCCATGATCAGCCGCGCCACCCAGGCCTGGCCGAGACTGAGGCCGCCATCGTTGGGCGGCATGCGTTCGGCCAGCAGGACGCGCAGGCCCCGTTGCGCAAGGCGCGCCGCCAGACGACTCGCCAGCATCCGGTTGAGCAGGCAGCCGCCGCCGCATGCCACGATACCCACCCCGGCCGCGTGCGCCGCGTCGGCCGCCCATTCCGCCAGCCCCGTTACCAGCGCGGCATGGAAGAGCGCCGCGCCATGGGCGGCATCCGGGCAATCGGCGAGCCGGCGGTAAAGCGGCCGCAAGTCTAGCAGGCCGTCGGCGGTCATGTCGCAGGCCGCTTCCGGCGAGCCGAGCAAGGCATCGACCCCGCCATGAATTTCCGCGAGGCTTTCGAGCAGCATGGCGGCCTGCCCTTCGTAGGCATTGTGCGTACACACGCCGAGCAGGCCGGCCGCCGCATCGAAGGCGCGTCCCAGGCTGGAGGTCGGCGCTGCATTGATGCCGCGCGCCAGCATCTGCGCCACGGTCGCCGCCGCGGGCTGCCCGCGAAAGCGCGCGGCAATCTCGTCGCCGCGCCCGATCGCATGCAGGGCGGCCGCCGCCATGCGCCACGGCTCCAGCGCCGCACGGTCGCCGCCGGGCAGCAGCAAGGGTTGCAGGTGGCCGACGCGCTCGAACGATGCGCCATCGACGCGCAGCAGTTCGCCGCCCCAGGCGCCGCCGTCGCTGCCGAGGCCGACGCCGTCGAGCGCCAGGCCGATCACGGGCTCGTCGTCCGCAACGCCGTGCTCGGCCAGCACGGCGGCAATGTGGGCATGATGATGCTGGACGGCGACATGCGGCAGGCAATGGCGCCGGGCGAATTCGACCGCGAAGCGGCTGCTGAAGAAATCGGGGTGCGCGTCGTGGGCGACGACTTCGGGCTGCACGTCGAGAATGTCGAGCAGATGCGCGACCTCCTCTTCCAGCGCCCGGCAGGTCGCCGCGTTGTCGAGCGCGCCGATGTGCGTCGAGACGAAGGCCTCGTCGCCGCGGGTGATGCAGACGGTGTTCCTGAAATGACCGCCCGTGGCGAGGATGCTCGGCCCTGCGCGCGGCAGGCGCAAGCTCATGGCGCGCGGCACGTAACCGCGCGCGCGGCGGATGAAGCGCGGGCCATCCGGCGTGGCGCGCACCACGGAATCGTCGCAGCGCGCGACGATGGCGCGGTCATGCAGCAGAAAGGCATCGGCCCCGGCGATGACTCCGGACAGCGCCGCGATGGCCCGGTCATTGTCCGTGAGCATCGGCTCGCCGCCGGCATTGGCCGAGGTGCAGACGAGAACCAGCGGCTGCGGGGCCGCCAGCCAGTCGCGGCCGGCCGGCCGGCCGGCCGCCTCGTGAAAGAGCAGATAGTGCAGCGGCGTCGACGGCAGCATCACGCCAAGCCAGGCCAGACCGGGGGCAATGCCGGGCAATGCGACATCCGCGCCGGGGCGCTTCTTCAACAACACGATCGGCCGCTCCGCCGCTTCGAGCTGAGCCGTTTCAACCTCCGACAATTCCGCGAACATGGCGGCCGATGCCGCATTCGCGGTCAGCAGCGCGAAAGGCTTGGCGGCACGATCCTTGTTGTCCCGCAGGCGCGCCACGCTCGCGGCATTGCGCGCATCGCAAACCAGATGAAAGCCGCCCAGCCCCTTGACGGCAACGATGGCGCCGGCGCGCAGCCTGTCCAGCGCCACCGCGATCGCATCGCCGCCATCGTCCCTTCTCCCTACCGCGTCACATAGAGAAAGGCTCGGGCCGCATTGCGGGCAGCAGGTGGTCTCGGCATGAAAACGCCGGGCACCCGGATCGGCGTATTCCGCCGCGCAGGCCGCGCAAAGGGGAAAGGCAGCCAGACTGGTCTGCGACCGGTCATAAGGCAGGCGTTGCGTCACCGTGTAACGCGGGCCGCAATGCGTGCAGCAGATGAAGGCGTGCCGCCAGCGGCGATTGCCGGGGTCGCACATTTCCGCCAGGCAGTCGGCGCACGGCGCGGTGTCATGGCCGACGGCGGTGCGTACTTGACCGGGCAGACTGTCGACGATGACGAAGTCGCGCAGCCCGGCAGGCGATGACTCAAGCACTTCCAGCGCATCGACGCGCGCGAGCGGCGGCGCTTCGCGGCGCAGGCGGACAATCAGCGCGTCAACCTGCGCCGCCGCGCCTTCCACGAAAATTTCGACGCCGCGCGCATCGTTCCTCACCCAGCCGGTCAAGCCAAGTTCATGGGCCAGGCGCCAGACGAAGGGACGAAAGCCGACGCCCTGGACGAGACCGCCGACGCGGATGTGGCGCGCGGTTCTCGCCGTCATTGCCGTGCGGTCCGAGTGCCGGGCGATGCACTGAAAGCCATGGCTGAAGCGGGTTTCAATGAGGAGAAGGGGAATGTGACGGGCGATTGTCTCACACCCACGCGCCGATACCGTGGCTATTCCCTGTCGCAACGCGGTCGGAAAAACCCTACTTATCCCGCGGAAGAAAACTGCTAGCATTCGGGCAGCATCACGCCACGTCCCCGGAGAATCCCGATGTCCAAGCCTGAGACCTTTTTCGACGTCATCAGCCAGCGCGGCGTCTCGCGTCGCGATTTCATGACGTTCTGCGCCGTGACCGCGACGATGCTGGGTCTCGGCCCCAAGGGCATCGCCACCGTCGCCCACGCGCTGGAGACCAAGCCGCGCATCCCCGTGCTCTGGCTGCACGGCCTCGAATGCACCTGCTGCTCGGAGAGCTTTCTCCGCTCCGGACACCCGATGGCCAGCGAGATCATCACCAGCATGATCTCCCTCGATTACGACGACACCATCATGGCCGCCGCCGGCCATCAGGCCGAGGCCATCATCGACGACATCATCCGCGATTACCGCGGCGCCTACATCCTCGCCGTCGAGGGCAACATTCCGCTGGCCAACGACGGCATGTGCTGCATCGTCGGCGGCCGGCCATTCCACCAGCAGTTCGACGAGGCTGCCAAGCATGCCAAGGCCATCATCGCCTGGGGCACCTGCGCTTCCTCGGGCTGCGTGCAATCGGCGCGCCCCAACCCGACAAGGGCGACGCCGGTGCACAAGCTGGTCAGCCACGTGCCGGTCATCAACGTTCCCGGCTGTCCGCCGATCGCCGAGGTGATGACCGGCGTGCTCACCTACATGCTGACCTACGACCGCCTGCCCGAACTCGACAACCAGCTGCGCCCCAAGATGTTTTATTCCCAACGCGTCCATGACAAGTGCTATCGCCGCGCCCACTTCGACGCCGGCCAGTTCGTCGAGGCCTGGGACGACGAAGGCGCGCGCCAGGGCTGGTGCCTGTACAAGATGGGCTGTCGCGGCCCGACCACCTACAACGCCTGCTCCTCGATGGGCTGGAACGAGGGCGTCAGCTTCCCGATCAAGTCGGGCCATGGTTGCATCGGCTGTTCCGAGGAAGGTTTCTGGGATCGCGGGCCGTTCTACGAACGCCTGCCCGACATGCAGCAATGGGGCATCGAATCGAATGCCGACAAGGTCGCCGCCATCGGCGCGGCAGCGCTCGGCGCCACCATCGCGGTCCAGGCTGGCGCGACGCTGGTCAAGCGCGCCATCACCGTCCCCCCGGCGAGCGACAACGAGGCCAAGGAACCGGCCGCCACCGACAACAAGACCCCGACCGGCTCATGACCCAGATCACCACCCCCAACGGTTTCACGCTCGACAATTCAGGGCGCCGCGTCGCGATCGACCCCGTCACCCGCATCGAGGGACATCTGCGCATCGAGGTCAACGTCGATGCCAACAACGTCATCCGCAATGCGGTTTCCGTCGGCACCATGTGGCGCGGCCTCGAACAGATCCTCAAGGGCCGCGACCCGCGCGATGCCTGGGCTTTCGTCCAGCGCATCTGCGGCGTGTGCACAGGCGTGCATGCGCTGGCCTCGGTGCGCGCCGTCGAGGATGCCCTCGGCATCGGCATCCCGAAGAATGCCAACACCATCCGCAACATCATGCACCTGTCGCTGTTCGCCCACGACCACCTGGTGCACTTCTACCATCTGCATGCGCTCGACTGGGTGGACGTGGTCTCCGCGCTGTCGGCCTCGCCCAAGGCCACCTCCGAGCTGGCGCAGTCGATTTCCGCCTGGCCGAACTCCTCGCCGGGCTATTTCAGCGACGTGCAGAAGAAGCTCAAGCAGATGGTCGGCTCCGGCCAGCTCGGGCCGTTCCGCAACGGC
>CAZCPD010000195.1:0-5904 GCA_964500425.1 uncultured Rhodocyclaceae bacterium | reverse complement strand
AGCACCTCGCCGACGGCGTGATCCAGGGCAAGGCCGACGCCGTGCTCGCCGCCAGCATCTTCCACTACGGCGAATATACCGTGCGCCAGGCCAAGGAATTCATGCGCGCGCAGGGCATCGAGGTACGTCTGTGAACACCAAGACCGACTGGCTGAAGAAGATCGAATGGAACGAGCAGGGCCTCGTCCCGGTGATCGCCCAGAATGCGACAAACGGCGAGGTGCTGATGTTCACCTGAATGAACCGCGAAGCATTGCAACTCACCGTCGAGCGCGGCGAGGCCGTGTATTGGTCGCGCACGCGGCGCAAGCTCTGGCACAAGGGCGAGGAATCCGGCCACACGCAGAAGGTGCTGGACATCCGCCTCGATTGCGACAGCGACACCATCCTCCTCAAGATCGAGCAGACCGGCGGCATCGCCTGCCACACCGGGCGGCGCAACTGCTTCTTCCAGAAGCTCGTCGACGGGCAATGGCAGGACGTGGAGCCGGTGCTGAAGGATCCGGGCGAGATCTACAAGTAGGTCGGATTAGCGCAGCGTAATCCGACACGCCGACTCAAGACGGTACGACATCTCCACAAGCAAGCATTCATCCGCCTCTCCGGCATGCCTGCCCTGAGAGCAAGCAACGACGCGCCTTCCAGGCCAGTTACTTTCCGCGCAGCAATTTCTCCTCGGCCGCCGCCACCCCGCTGCCGGTTCCCTGCAACACCAGAATATCGCCGTCGTCGAGCTGCATTTCCGGACCGGGCGCGATGCTGCGCGCCCCACGCCGGCGGAGGGCGAGGACGGTCACGTCGAACTGCGCCAGGTCCAGATCACCAAGCCGCCGGTTGATCGCATGGGTCCCGGCGGTCAGCGCCACGGTATGCAGACGCACCTGTTCGGCATCGGAAAGATGCGCGCCGACGTCCGTCGCGCCGTGAAAAAAGCCGCGCAGCAAGGCGTAATGCTGCTTGCGCGCCTCGCGCAGCAGATTGATGACACGCTGCATCGGCACCCCCAGCAGGGCCAGCGCATGTGTCGCCAGCATGACGCTCGATTCAAGCGCTTCCGGCACCACTTCGGCGGCGCCGGCCGCTTCGAAACGCGCGATATCGGATTCCTCGGCGGCACGCACCACCACCGGCAACTCAGGGCGCAATTCGCGCGCATGATGCAGCACGCGCAGCGCCAGTTGCGGATCGTTCGACGTCACCACGACGACATCGGCGCGCAGGATGCCGGCGGCCACCAGCGTTTCGCGCTGCGAGGCGTCGCCATACACCACGGAGTCGCCGGCGGCCGCCGCTTCGCGCACGCGCTCGGGATCGAGATCGAGAGCGACGAGCGGAATGTTCTCCTTTTCCAGGAAGCGCGCCAGATGCTGGCCGGTGCGGCCGTAACCACACAGGATCACATGCTTGTCGCTGGTGATGGCGCGGGCCGCAACCTGCGTCAGCGCCATCGAACGCAACAGCCATTCGGAAGCGACAAAGCGCAACACGATCTTGTCGCTGTAATGGATCAGCAGGGGCGCGGCGAGCAACGAGAGCACCAGGGCGGCCAGCACGCTCTGCGTCACGGCCGGGCTGAGCAGATGCTGTTCCATGCCGAGCGTCAGCAGCACGAAGCCGAACTCGCCACCGGCGCACAGCCAGAGGCCGGATCGCAGCGCAGCGCCGGGCGTCGCGCCGAACCACCGCGACAGACCGGCGACGATCAGCAGCTTGAGACCGAGCAGCCCGACCAGCAGCGCGAGCACGAACAGGAAGTGACGGCCGATCAATGCCGGATCGAGATACATGCCGACGGTGATGAAGAACAGGCCGAGAAGGACATCGCGAAACGGCTTGATATCCTCCTCGACCTTGAAGCGGTACTCCGTTTCCGAGATCAGCATGCCCGCCAGGAAAGCGCCCAGCGCCAGCGAAAGGCCGACTTTTTCCGTGAGCCAGGAGAGGCCGAGGGTGATCAGCAGCACATTGAGGATGAACAGCTCGGTCGACTTGCGCCGCGCGACCATGGTGAACCAGACCCCCATCAAACGCTGGCCGAGAAACAGGACGATGGTCAGGACGACCGTGGCCTTGAACACGGAGAGCAGGAGCGTTCCGAACAGCTCGTCGCCGGCCCCGGCCAGCGCCGGCAGCAGGATCAGCAGCGGCACCACGGCGAGATCCTGGAACAGCAGCACGCCCATCACCTGGCGGCCATGCGCCGAATCAAGCTCGGAACGCTCGACCAGCAGTTTGCTCGCCACCGCCGTCGATGACATGGCCAGGGCGCCGCCGAGCGCCAATGCGCCGCGCCAGGGCAGACCGACCAGCGCGGCAAGCAGCAGGATCGCCAGCATGGTGACGGTTACCTGGGCCAGACCGAGGCCGAAGACCAGGCGCTTCATGCTGAACAGGCGCGCAAGCGAGAACTCGAGGCCGATGGTGAACATCAGGAACACCACGCCGAATTCGGCCAGATGCCGCGCGCCTTCCGCATTCGGCACCAGGTTGAGGGCCTTCGGGCCGATCAGTGCGCCGACCAGCAGATAGCCGATGACCGGCGGCAGATGCAGCGAGCGAAACAGGGCCACCACCAGCACGGCGGAAGCCAGCAGCAACAGGACGAGTTCCAGTGTGGTGCTCATGGGCGAGGTGACATCAAGCCTGCATCGACTCCTCCGGACGCAATGCCCGAAGGGCAGCGGCGCGGTTTGTTATAATTAGCGTCTTCATAACTGTAACACTCCCATGAGCCAATCCGGCGCGTCCCGAGCCTCATCAACGCCTCGCCCGATCGAAATGGCGCAACGCGTCCTGCAGATCGAGGCGGAGGCCATCTCAACGCTGCGGCAGCGGCTCGGCGAGGCTTTCCTGCGCGCCGTCGACATGATCCTTGCCTGCCGCGGGCGGGTCATCGTCTGCGGCCTCGGCAAGTCAGGCCACATCGGCCGCAAGATCGCCGCCACCCTGGCCAGCACCGGCACCCCTGCCTATTTCGTCCATGCCGCCGAAGCCGTGCATGGCGACCTCGGCATGATCACCCATAACGACATCGTCATCGCCATTTCGAATTCTGGCGAGAACGACGAGCTGCTGCTCATCGTGCCGCTCATCAAGCGTCAGGGCGGCCAGCTGATCGCCATCACCGGCAATCTGAACTCCTCGCTGGGACGCGAAGCCGATGTCAGTCTCGATGCCGGCGTCAAGGAAGAAGCCTGCCCGCTCAACCTCGCCCCCACCGCCAGCACCACTGCGGCACTGGCGCTCGGCGACGCCCTGGCGGTGGCCCTGCTCGATGCGCGCGGCTTCGGCGCGGCGGATTTCGCCCGCTCCCATCCGGGCGGCGCGCTCGGCCGGCGCCTGCTGACGCATGTCGGCGATGTCATGCGCCCGGTTGCCGACGTGCCGCTGGTACCGGAAACCATGCCCATCGTCGAGGCGCTCGGCGCCATCTCCGCGGGCGGCATGGGCATGGTCGCCGTGCGCGATGCCGCGGGCCATCTGAGCGGCATCTTCACCGACGGCGACCTGCGCCGCGCCATGCAGAAACTCGGCGACCTGCGCACCACGCCGGTCGGCCAGGTGATGACGCGTAATCCGCGCACCATAGCGCCGGAGAAGCTCGCCGTCGAAGCCGTGCAACTGATGGAAGAGCACAAGATCACCCAGCTGCTGGTGGTCGACGAACGCGAAGCCGCCGGCAATCTGTGCGGCGCCCTGACCATGCACGACCTGTTCCGCGCCAAGGTGGTCTGATGACGAACTCACGCGCCCACGCCCGGGCCAGGCCCCTCCGTCTGATGGGCTTCGATGTCGACGGCGTGCTGACCGACGGCACGCTCTGGTTCTCCTCGCAGGGCGACGAGATGAAGGGTTTCAACACCCTCGACGGCCATGGTCTGAAGATGCTCGCCGAAAGCGGTGTGATACTCGCCATCATCACCGGCCGCCGCTCGCGCGCCGTCGAGTTGCGCGCCGCCAATCTCGGCATCCAGCTCCTGCTGCAGGGCGTCGAGGACAAGCGCAGCGCGATGCACCAGCTGCTCGCCGAGCATGGCCTGAGCTTCGCGGAAGCCGGCTACATGGGCGACGATGTCGTCGACCTGCCAGTGCTGACCGCCTGCGGCTTCTCGGCCAGCGTGCCGAACGGCCACATCCTGGTGCGTGAGCGCGTCGATTACGTGGCCCGCGCCGAAGCGGGTCGCGGCGCCGCGCGCGAAGTCTGCGAGCTGATTCTCGCCGCCCAAGGCAAGCTCGACGCGGCGCTGGCGCCCTATCTGGGCAACCCGCCGACCAGCACCAACTCGACGCGATGAAGCCGTCGACCGCCCCCTTGCTGCCCCTGTTCCTGCTGGCGCTGCTTGCGGGGGGCACCTTCTGGCTCGAACGCGTCACACGCGTCGAGAGCGATGCCGGCAACGGCAAGAACCGCCACGATCCCGATTACGTCATCGACAACTTCACCACCCGCAGCTTCAATCTCGACGGCGGCCTGCAGCACATGCTTTCGGCGCAACGGATGCTTCACTACCCGGACGACGAAACCACCGAGGTCAACGCACCCGCCCTGGTCTATTTCGACCAGACGCCGCCGACCCGAGTCAGCGCGAAACTGGCCTGGGTCAGCCGGGATGGCAAGGAAGTCCGGCTCATCGAAGATGTCCGCATGGTGCGCGAAGCCAGCGCCGCCCGGCCCGCACTCGTAGTCAGCAGCGCCGAATTGAGCGTTTTTCCCGATGACGAGATCGCGCGAACCGACAAGCCGGTGACCATCGTCAATGGCCAGAGCACCCTCAGCGGCAGGGGCCTGGAAGCCAACAACCGCACCCAGCTCTTCACCCTGCTGGGGCACGTGCGAGGCACCATCCAGCAGCCAACTCGCTAGCCATCGCTTTCTCCGGAAACCATGAAATCCAACGCCATCATCATCCCGCTCCTCGTCCTCGGCTATCTGTCGCTGACCCCGCTATCCGCCCAGGCCGACAAAACGGATCGCAGCAAACCGGTCAATCTCGAAGCCGACCGCATCACCGTCGACGAGGCGAAGAAACTGCATATCCTCGAAGGTAATGTGCAACTGGTCCAGGGCACCCTGATGATCCGTTGCGAAAAACTCGTCGTCACTCAGGATGGCGACGGCTTCCAGAAGGGAACCGCGACGGGTGGCCCTGGCGGACTGGCGCGCTTCAAGCAGCGCCGCGATGGCAAGGATGAGTACATCGACGGCGAGGCGGAGCGCATCGTGCATGACGGCAAGGCCGAACGGACCGAGTTCTTCCAGCGCGCGCGAATCAAGAGCGGCAGCGATGAAGTCCGCGGCCAGTACATCTCCTACGACGGCAAGACCGAGAATTACCTGGTCACCAGCGGTCCGCCCGGCGCTTCGGTGGCCGCGACGACCGGCAAGGACACGCGGGTGCGCGCCGTGATCCAGCCAAAGAGCAAGGCAGGCGAGCAGACGCCCTCCGCGCCCTCTGGTCAGCCGGTCACAGAAGCCGCTCCAGCGCCGCTCTAGCAGCCAGGCGGTGACTTAACACTTACACAAGGAATGACACATCATGACCTATGAAAACATCATTGCGGAAACGCGCGGCAAGGTCGGCCTGATCACCCTCAACCGGCCGAAGGCGCTGAATGCGCTCAATGACGCGCTGATCGACGAGATCGGCCGTGCGCTCGACGGCTTCGAGGCCGACGAGGCGGTCGGCTGCATCGTCATCACCGGCTCGGAGAAGGCCTTCGCTGCCGGCGCCGACATCGGCGCCATGAAGGACCTGAGCTTCATGGACGTCTACAAGGGCAACTACATCAGCGCCAACTGGGACCGCATTTCGCGCTGCCGCAAGCCGATCATCGCCGCCGTCGCCGGCTACGCACTGGGCGGCGGTTGCGAACTGGCAATGATGTGCGACTTCATCCTCGCCG
>CAZCPD010000194.1:0-5911 GCA_964500425.1 uncultured Rhodocyclaceae bacterium | reverse complement strand
GAGAAATTCGGCCTGCCGACGGTGCAGGACATCCTCAAGGAACTCGAAAAGCCCGGCCGCGACCCGCGCCCCGAATTCAAGAGCGCGACCTTCCGCGACGGCGTCGAAGACATCAAGGATCTGCAACCGGGCATGCTGCTCGAAGGCGTGGTCACCAACGTCGCCAACTTCGGCGCCTTCGTCGACATCGGCGTGCACCAGGACGGTCTTGTGCATGTCTCCGCGCTCGCCAACCGCTTCGTCAAGGACCCGCACGAAGTCGTCAAGGCCGGCGACGTGGTCAAGGTCAAGGTGATCGAGGTGGACGTCAAACGCCAGCGCATCGCATTGACCATGCGTCTCGGTGACGAACTGGTAAAGGGTGGCGGCAACGGCGCGCGCGAGCACGACCGTGGCAACGCAGGCGGCCACCGCGGCGGCGGCAACCACAAACCCGCCGCGCGCCCGCAACAACGCGAACCCGAGCCCGCCGGCGCGATGGCCGCGGCGTTCGCCAAACTCAAGCGCTGATCCCGATCGGCCGTTGCCCGAAGCCGGAGGCCTCGCAAGTCGTTCCTCACGGTCACAGGCATGGGTGCGGCTCTCCGGCACGGCTTGGCCGGCAGCGAATGCGTATGCGCTGTATGCGGTTCTTCGGGGAATGCCTGCACCGATTGATCCGGGTATAGTGTTGCGCTTTGCCCGATGCGGGCGCCACGATCTTGGAGGGCACGATGAGAGCAGCCGGATGGATGATGTGCGTTGCGTTGGCGGCGGGGCTTTGCGTTTCAGCGATTGCGCGCGCGGAGGACGCGGCGACGGCCGCAGCGGTGCTCCAGTCGACCGAGATTCAGCTCGCTGACGGCGTCGCCAGTGTCTGCGGCGGCGACCCGGCGCGCCCGGCAGCCCCGGCCGCTGCCTTGGTGCGCGCCGAAGGGCGTCATTTCCGGGCGACCGACGGGCGCTATGTGATGCTGCGCGGCGTCAACGCCACGGGCGATGCGAAGATTCCGCCGTTCAAGACGCTGACTTCGCCGGCGTTGCTCGATCCGCTGCCCGGCTGGGGCATCAACACCATCCGTTTCCTGTTCACCTGGGAGGCGTTCGAGCCGGCCCCATGCGACTTCCGCGAAGACTACCTGGCCTATTACGAGCAGGCCGTGAAATGGGCGGCCGAGCGCGGTCTCTACGTCATCGTCGATTTTCACCAGGACGGCTTTTCGCGCTACGCGCTTGACGGCTGCGGCGAGGGCGCCCCGCTCTGGGCGCTGACCGATCGCGTCACGCCGGCGCTGCCGGACAACGGCCCCAACTGCGCCGGTTGGGGATCGAAGGCGACCTTCAGCCCGCAGAACTACACGGTCTTCAGTCGATTCTTCAAGAACGACAAGCAGGCGCTGTCGCATTACCTGGCGATGCTCAAGCGTGTGGCCGCGCGCCTTTCGCGCTACCCCAACGTGATCGGCTACGACATGCTCAACGAGCCTTGGACGAACGCGGCGACGCTGAATCCCTTCTACGCCCGCGCCGGTTCGGCGCTGCGCGAGATGCATCCCTCGGCGATGCTGTTCTTCGAGCCCGAACTGCCGGTCATCGGGCCGCTGCTGCCGGTGCCTTTGTCGGGCGTCCGGCCGCCGCCGCTGGATAACGTCGTGCTGGCGCCGCACTACTACAACGGCGAGCTGTTTACGCTCAAGCTCTGGCTCGGCGACCCACCGGGGCTGGTGCTGCAGCAATGGAAGAACAAGGCCGACGCCTGGAACATTCCCATGCTGCTCGGCGAGTTCGGCGTGTTTCCGGAGGTGCGCAACAGCGCCGCCTACATCGCCGCCATCTACCGCTGGCTGGATAATGGACTCGTCTCGGCAACGCAATGGAGCTATACGCCCGGCTGGACGGCGCAGGCCAAGGATGGCTGGAACATGGAGGATCTGAGCATCGTCGACGACCGCATGCAATTGCGCGCGGCGGTGTTCAAGGCGCGCCCCTATCCTCAGAAGACCGCCGGGCGGCCGCTCAATTTCGATCTGGACGGCGCGGGGTTCGGCTATCGCTGGCACAACAATCCGGATGCCGCGCAGGGTGGGGGGCGTACCGAGTTCTATCTGCCCGCCGGCTATGCCACGGGCAAGACCTGGCGCACCGCGCCATCGTGGGCTCGCGTCGTCTGTTCGCTCGGCAGCTCGGGATATCAGGCGGTCTGCCAGTCGGACTATCGCGGGGCGGTGTCGGTGGAGTTGCGGTGAGCGCCGGAAGAACGCATTCCTCCAGGGCGGACGCGGAGTTTGCGATGTGCTTGTGTGGAGTCTTGAATCCACTTATAATGCACGGTTTTCACCGCCCTAGCTGGAACAATACACATGGCAAATAGCGCACAAGCGCGCAAGCGCGCCCGTCAGGCAGTCAACCAGCGTGCTCATAACATGAGCCTGCGTTCGAACCTGCGTACCGCAATCAAGAAGGTGCAGAAGGCAATCCTCGCCGGCGACAAGACCGCCGCTCAGGCCGTGTTCAAGGATTCGATGAGCACCATCGACAGCATCGCAGACAAGAAGATCATTCACAAGAACAAGGCTGCGCGTCACAAGAGCCGCCTGTCGGCCGCCATCAAGGCGCTCTGATCCCGCTTTTGCCCCGTCGTGGGGGATTTTCTCCCCGGCGGGTGGGTTGCACTGCGGTTGAAGCATGCGGCCTTTCTGCGGCTCTGGCGGACCGCCGGTTCTGGTGGGTGTTCGCTTGTCTCTAAGCAGATTTCTCGAAAGTGTTTGGGTTCTGATATTCACGGCGGCGCAAGCCGCCGTCGCCGTTTGGAACGATAGCTTTTCTTTTTTTCGCAAAGCCGCCCGCCATGACGCATTTGATGAATGTTTACGCCCGCCAGTCCGTTGCCTTTACCCATGGCGAAGGCGCTCATCTTTATGACGAGTCCGGGCGCCGCTATCTTGACGCGCTGGCCGGCATTGCCGTCAATACGCTGGGTCATGGTCATCCGCGTCTCGTCAAGGCGCTCGCCGAACAGGCCGGGCGGCTGATCCACACGTCAAACCTTTACCGCGTGCGCGAACAGGAGCGCTTGGCCGACAAGCTCGCTGCGCATTCCGGCATGGCCGAGGCGTTCTTCTGCAATTCCGGCTGTGAGGCCAACGAGGCAGCGATCAAGCTGGCGCGTTATTACGGCCACGGCAAGGGCATCGAGCAGCCGACCATCATCGTCATGGAAAAGGCTTTCCACGGCCGTACCCTGGCGACGCTGTCGGCGACTGGCAACCGCAAGGTGCAGGCCGGTTTCGAGCCGCTCGTCGCCGGCTTCATCCGCGTGCCCTACGACGATCTCGCAGCGGTCGAGGCGGTCGCCCGCCACAATGCCAATGTCGTCGCCGTGCTGTTCGAGCCGATTCAGGGCGAAGGCGGCATCCGTCTCGCGCACGACGAATACATGCAGGGCCTGCGCAAGATCTGCACGGACAACGAATGGCTGTTCATGGTGGACGAAGTGCAGTGTGGCATCGGTCGCACCGGGCGCTGGTTCGCTCACCAGCACGCCGGCATCCTGCCGGATGTGATGACGCTGGCCAAGGGCCTCGGCTCTGGCGTGCCGGTCGGCGCCTGTCTCGCCGCCGGCAAGGCGGCCGGCGTGTTCGGCCTCGGCAATCACGGCTCGACCTTCGGTGGCAACCCTCTCGCCTGCGTTGCCGCGCTGACCACGCTCGACGTGATCGAGCAGGACGGCCTGATGGCGCGCGCCCACGCCCTCGGCGAAACCATCCGCAACGGCCTGCGCGATGCGCTGGACGGCGTCGCGGCGGTCGTCGAGATACGCGGCGACGGCCTGATGATCGGCGTCGAACTGGATCGCAATTGCGGCGAGCTGGTGCAGCGTGCGCTGGATGCCGGTCTTTTGATCAATGTCACCGCCGACAAGGTGGTGCGCCTGTTGCCGCCGCTGATCTTCAGCGACGCCGAAGCCGCCGAGCTGGTGAGCACGCTCTCCCGGCTGATCCGCGAGTTCGTCGCCGCGTAAGCCCGGCGCATCGAGCGGAACGCCCGGCAAGTTTGGCAAGTGCAGCAAGTGCAGCAAGTGCAGCAAGTGCAGGTCAGCGAGTAGGTGAAACGAACATGATTCCCGTCAGACATTTCCTGCAGTTCAAGGATTTCAGCCGCGCCGAGTTCGAATATCTTTTCGAGCGCACCCGCATCATCAAGGAACAGTTCAAGGCCTACCAGCGCTACTGGCCGCTGGCCGACCGTACCTTGGTGATGATTTTCGAGAAGGCCAGCACGCGCACGCGCCTTTCGTTCGAAGCGGGCATGCAGCAGCTCGGCGGCAGCGCGATCTACCTCAACACGCGCGATTCGCAACTCGGTCGCGGCGAGCCGGTCGAGGACGCGGCGCAGGTGATCTCGCGCATGAGCGATCTGGTCATGATTCGCACCTTCGAACAGGAGATCATCGAGCGCTTCGCCGCGAATTCGCGCGTGCCGGTGATCAACGGCCTGACCAACGAATACCACCCCTGCCAGATTCTTGCCGACATCTACACCTTCATCGAGCATCGCGGCTCGATCGCCGGCAAGACCGTGGCCTGGATCGGTGACTCCAACAACGTCTGCAACACCTGGCTGCAAGCCGCAGAAGTGTTTGGCTTCAACGTCCATGTGTCGACGCCGCCAGGCTATGAAGTCGAGCCCGAGCGCGCTGGCCTCTACGGCACCGACAACTACGAAGAATTCGCCGATCCGCTGGAAGCGGCGCGCGGCGCCGATCTTGTGACCACCGACGTGTGGACCAGCATGGGTTTCGAAGCCGAGAACGAAGAGCGTCTGCGCGATTTCGAGGACTGGCAGGTCGACGCCGAGATGATGCGCCAGGCGAGGCCGGAAGCGCTGTTCATGCACTGCCTCCCGGCGCACCGCGGCGAGGAAGTGGCCGCCGCCGTCATCGACGGCTCGCAGAGCGTGGTCTGGGACGAGGCGGAGAACCGTTTGCACGTACAAAAAGCGCTGATGGAGTTCCTGCTCCTCGGCAGAATCAATTCGTGAGGAGTGAGGAGTAAGGAGTAAGGCGTAAACCGCGCCACTCCTCACGCCTCCCCCTCACTCCTCACCGGAGTTAACCCATGAGCGACGTCAAGAAAGCAGTGCTGGCCTATTCGGGCGGTCTGGATACCTCGGTCATTCTCAAGTGGCTGCAGGACACCTATCAATGCGAGGTGGTGACCTTCACTGCCGACCTCGGTCAGGGCGAGGAGCTGGAGCCTGCGCGCGCCAAGGCGCTCCAGTTCGGCATCAAGCCGGAGAACATCTTCATCGACGACCTGCGGGAGGAGTTCGTTCGCGACTTCGTTTTCCCGATGTTCCGCTGCAACACCCTCTACGAGGGCGAGTACCTGCTCGGCACCTCGATCGCTCGGCCGTTGATTGCCAAGCGCCTCATCGATATCGTCAACCAGACCGGCGCCGATGCGATCTCGCATGGCGCCACCGGCAAGGGCAACGACCAGGTGCGCTTCGAACTCGGCGCCTACGCGCTGAAGCCCGGCATCAAGGTCATTGCGCCGTGGCGCGAGTGGGATCTGCTGTCGCGCGAGAAGCTGATGGCCTATGCCGAGAAGCACGGCATACCGGTCGACATGAAGCACAAGCAGGGCGGCTCGCCTTACTCGATGGACGCAAATCTGTTGCACATCAGCTATGAAGGCCGCCATCTGGAAAACCCGGCGGCCGAGGCCGAGGAATCGATGTGGCGCTGGACGGTTTCGCCGGAGAAGGCGCCGGATGCCGCCGAGTATCTCGACCTCGATTTCGAACATGGCGATCTCGTCGCCATCAACGGCCAGCGCATGAAGGCGCACGAACTGCTCGCCACGCTGAACCAGATCGGCGGCAAGCACGGCATCGGCCGCCTCGACCTGGTCGAGAACCGCTACGTCGG
>CAZCPD010000193.1:3147-5999 GCA_964500425.1 uncultured Rhodocyclaceae bacterium | reverse complement strand
CTTCGGGCGGCGGGATGTAGGGCGGCGGCGGCGGCGCCAGCTTGGGCGGCGGCGGGGGCGGCTTGTCGGCCTCCGGCTCCTTCTTCATCTCTTCGATGATCTTGGTCTCGATCGGCGCGCGGACGACTTCGACGACCTTGCGCGCCAGCCCCGTCATCAGGCCGTAGGCGGTCACCACATGCAGCAGCACGACCATGGTGAAGCCGACCAGATGATTCGCCGGCCCTTTCCGCTGCCCCGCATATTTCATGTTTTCTCCTGCCTTATTGTTCTTCCGCGCGCTGCATGCGCACGATACCTGCATCGCCTCGCGACTACCGAGGCGGGAAAATACCAATTATGGCTGATAACTTCAACCTCGGCATACATTCCGCACATTCCGCGAGGCGATTGCGACCCTATGCCGCAGTGGCGAAACGCCATGCCGCTAGCCGCAACGCTGCAGGGCCGCGCGCAGAAAACCGTAGGGTTCGCCATCCGCCGCCAGCAAACGCTCCAGATCCTGCGGCTCGTCGACATCGAAGGCGAGGCCGGGCGACTCGACCCGCGCCACGGCCAGGTTGCGCTGCGCCGCTTCGCCCAGGTGCCGCTGGCAGCTGCCCGGCCCGAAGCGGAAGGGGAAGGGCGGCGGCAACCCGACATACAAGGCGTTGGTCCCCTGCCCCAGCTTGTCGGGCGCGATCGCCAGGCCTTGCGCACGGCCAGCCGCGACGACCCGGTCGATCTCGGCGCCGGTCGCCAGCGGCAGGTCGGCATGCAGCACCAGCAATGCCGTGACGCCACGCGCCGCCAGTTCGCGCGCACCGTGTTCGAGCGCCTCGTTGAGGCCGCGCCCCGGGTCGGCGAGCACGGTGACGCCCTCCGCATCCAGAGGCTCGGCGGTCACCACAGCGATGCCGGCGATGCCCCGTGCTGCGCGCAAGGCGCGCAGCACGTTGTCGAACATCAGGCCGACCAGCAGGTTGCGTTCGGCGGCGTTCAGCGTTTCGGCCAGCCGTCCCTTGGCGGTGGCGGGCGCCTTCAGCGCCACCAGCGCCCAGCAGCTCATGCTCTTCCCGCCTTGCGCTTGTTCAGGGTGAGCGCGTACTCCAGCGTTTCGGCGGCGAGGCGCTGGCGATCGGCGAGCGTCTTCATCAGCGTATCGGTGACCAGCGTCGGCAGTCCGAATTCGCGCAGTTCGGCTTCGATGGCCGCATCGCGCACGTCGAGCACGAAGCCGTCGAGCAGGTCGCCGTAATGTCGCGCAACAGCCAGCGGCGAGACGGAGATCCCCAGCTCGGCCATGATCTTGGCGGTCGGCCCCTTCACCGCCGCGCCGCCGACCAGCGGCGAGATGGCGAGCACCGGCGCCGAAGCCTGCTTCAGCAATTCGCGGATGCCGGGCAGGGCGAGGATGGGGTCGATGCTGAGGTAAGGGTTCGACGGGCAGATGATGATCGCATCGACATCGGGCGCCGTCAGCGCCGCGCAGACCTGCGCCGTCGGCGCGGCCGCCTCGACGCCGGCGAAGCGCAGCGCGGCGACGCGCGGCTGGCATTGGCGGCGCACGAAGTAATCCTGGAAATCCAGCTCGCCGACGTCGGTGGTGACGCGCGTGCGCACCGCCGCATCGCTCATCGGCAGGATCTGCGTGGTTACGCCGAGACGCTGCGCGATTTCGGCGGTGAAATCGGTGAGGCACGCGCCCTGTTTCAGACGGAGCGTGCGCTCGACCTGCAAGGCGATGTCGCCGTCGCCGAGCTTGAACCAGGTTTCGCCGCCCAGCGATTCGAGCGTACGCATGAAGGTCCACGTCTCGTCGCGACGCCCCCAGCCGGTCTCCGGGTTCGCCAGGCCGGCAAGGGTGTACAGCGTGGTGTCGAGATCGGGGGAGATGCAGTAGCCGAGGTGCTCGAAGTCATCGCCGGTATTGACGATGACGCTGAACCGGCCGGCCGGGACGACATGCATCAGGCCGAGGGCCATCTTGGCGCCGCCGACGCCGCCGGAAATTGCCACGACGCGGCGCAGATCAGTCATGGCCGCGCCTTCCCCCTCTCCCCCGGCCCCTCTCCCGCGAGGGGAGAGGGGAGCGGAAGCATTTGCACGCGGAGGACCATCCCGAACGGTAAGGACACGGCATGAGGCTCATTTGAAAAGGTCTTCGCCGACCGGCCGGATCAGGCTCTGCGCGTTGCGCTCGGGCGCGCGCCAGGAGAGCCCCTGCGCCAGCACCAGTGGCGTGCCTTCGGCGCCCTCGCCCATCGCCAGGCCGGCGCCGGCAGCAATCGCATCAGCATAGGCCACCTGGGTGACTTCGAGGGTGCGGCCATACATGTCCTGCTCGCCGCGCCGGTCGATCAGCGCCGGCAGGCCTGCGCTGCCGATCGCCACATTGACCACGCCGTTGCGCCAGGGACGACCGAAGCTGTCGCTGACGACGACGCCGACCTCACAACCGAGCGCGGCATTGAGCTTCTCGCGCAGCGCTGCCGCCGAGGCGTCGGCGTCGACGGGCAGCAGCAGCACGCGCTCGCCCGCGCCACCTTCGACGTTCGAATGGTCGATGCCGGCGTTGGCCATCACGTAACCGAGGCGGTGGCGCACGATCAGCACGTTGGGAATCGCGCGCAGCACGTCGGTCGATTCGGACAGCACCAGTTCGACGAGGCGCGCATCCTTCTTCACCACCTGCGCGAGTTCGAGCGCGCGCGGCGACGGCGTCACCGAGTCGAGTTCGACAAGGCGCCCTTCGGACTTGGAGACGACCTTCTGCGCCACCACCAGCACGTCGCCGCCGCACGCCTGCAAGCCATTGCGCCGCAGGCCGTCGAGCACGATGGCGGCGAGGTCGTCGCCGGGCACGACGTGCT
>CAZCPD010000193.1:0-3047 GCA_964500425.1 uncultured Rhodocyclaceae bacterium | reverse complement strand
CTCAGCGCAACTGATACTTCAGCACCTTGCCCGAAGCATTCATCGGCAACGCCGTGACGATATCGACGTGGCGGGGCACCTTGTAGTTGGCCATGTTCTCGCGCGACCAGGCGACCAGACCGGCGGCGTCGAGCGTGGCGCCCGGACGCAGCACGACGAAGGCCTTGCCGACTTCGCCCTGGCGCTCGTCGGGCACGCCGATCACCGCCACCTGGGCGATGGCCGGATGGGCGGTGAGGATGCGCTCGACCTCGGCCGGGTAGCAGTTGAAGCCGCCGACGATGTACATGTCCTTGAGACGGTCGGTGATCCGCAGGTTGCCGTTGGCATCGAGGATGCCGATGTCGCCGGTGTGCAGCCAGCCCTCGGCGTCGATGGTTTCCGCCGTCGCTTCCGGGTTGTTGAAGTAGCCCTGCATGACGTTGTAGCCGCGCATCACGACTTCGCCCTCGCTGCCCGCCGGCACCGGCTGGCCGGCATCATTGATGCAGCGCAGCTCGATGCCGGGCATGGCGCGGCCGCTGGTGTTGGCGATGGTCTCGGCGTCGGCGTCGCGGTCGCAGATGGTCGCCACGCCGCAGCATTCGGTGAGGCCGTAGGCGGTGACGATGATCTTGAAGCCGAGTTCGTCGCGCATGCGGTGGATCATCGACGGCGCGATGGCCGCAGCGCCGGTGACGGCGACGCGCAGGCTGGACAAGTCGAATTCCTTGAGGCGCGGATGGGCCAGGAAGGACAGGAACAGCGTCGGCGAGCCGGGCAGGAAGCTGATGCGCTCGCGGCCGATCAGCCCCAGCACGCCGTCGGTGTCGAACACCGCCAGCGGATAGATGGTGCAGCCGCGCATCAGCGCCGCCAGCCAGCCCGCCTTGTAGCCGAAGGAATGGAAGAACGGATTGATGATCAGGTAGCGGTCGTCGGCCTGCAGATCGACGCAGCGCGACCATTCGTCGAAGGCGCGGATGTTCTGGCCGTGGCAGGTCATCACGCCCTTGGGCCGGCCGGTGGTGCCGGAGGTGAACATGATGTCGGAGAGGTCTTCCGGCTTGACGGCGGCGGCGCGTTCGCGCGCGGCGGCCTCGGGCGTCTGCTCCGCCAGCTTGAGAAAGTCGGCCCACGTGGTATCCGGGGCGTTTGTCTCACGCGACTTGCCGAGCACGACGACGCGTTCCAGCGCCGGCGTCCGCTGTTGCAACTGCGGGCCTTGCAGCATCGCCGGAAAATAGTCGTTGAGGAATTCGCCGACGCAGAACAGCAGGCGCGCGCCGCTCTGTTCGAGGATGTCGGCCGCCTCGACGCCCTTCATGCGCGTGTTGATCGGAATCAGGATCGCCCCGACGCTGTGGATGCCCAGCGCAGCGGCGACCCATTCGTGGCAGTTCGGCGCCCAGACGGCAACACGGTCGCCGGCCTGAATGCCCGCACTCATCAGCGCACGCGCCGCCTGGAGGCGCAGCGCGTCGAGCGCGCCGAAGCTCAGTTCGACGCCTTCCTCGCGGATGGCGATACGTTGCGGATGATTCTGCGCGGCGGCGGCGATCAGGCCGGGGATGGTTTGCGGCATCTGCGACATGGCGGTTCCTTGCGACGTACGTTCGGTGAGTATTCTCGTTGCTCCCCTCTCCCACTCGTGGGAGAGGGGTTGGGGGAGAGGGCAAGCGAGGTCATTCCATGGACACGGTCATGTCCTCGTTGCCCCAGTAGGCGCGCATCTCGACGACCTTGCCGGCGTCGTTGAAGCGCATGGTTTCGATGACGCCGATCAGCATCTTCGGCGCGCCGGGCAGGGCGACTTCGACTTCCAGCGGCATCGCCGCGAAGCTGCCGGACGAGCCGCGCTGTGGCCCGACGATGCGCAGCTTCGCGTTGCTGGCGATGGCCTGATCGTAGAAGGCACGGATGTCGGCGGCGCTGCGACGCACATCCGCGCCGACCGGGTCCTCGACCGTCGCGTCATCGGCATACAGCGCCATCACGCCGTCGAGGTCGCCGGCATTGAGGCGCTCGACATAGGCGCGCATGGCGGCCTTCATTTCATCGTTGCTCGGCATGGCACACTTTCCGCGTAGGTCGGGTTAGCGCAGCGTAACCCGACGCGTCTGGTTAAAAATAGTAGCGGCTGATCGTATCGACGACGCAGCCCGGCTTGGATTCGCCCTCGATGTCGATGGTGATGCGGATGGTGGCCTGCACGCCCTCGCCGGCCTTGTCGGCGGCGATCACTTCGCCGCGGCCGCGGATGCGCTTGCCGGCCTTGACGGGCGCGGGGAAGCGCACCTTCTCGCAGCCGTAGTTGACGCCCATGCGCATGTTCCTGATCTCGACGAGCTGCGGCAGAAACAGGTTGGCCAGCGACAGCGTCAGATAGCCGTGCGCGACGCAGCCGCCGAACGGGCCGGTCTTGGCGCGCTCGGGGTCGACGTGGATCCACTGATGGTCGTCGGTGGCGTCGGCGAACTTGTTGATGCGCTCCTGGGTCAGTTCGACCCATTCGGTGGCGCCGAGGTCGCGGCCTGCGGCGTCGAGGATTTCCTGGGCGGAGGAGAAGACGGTGGTCATGGTTCGATATCCTGTTTTCTGAAGGTGCGAACTCACCCCCTCTCCCCAGCCCTCTCTCCCGCAGGGATTTCCTACGGTCACCCCAAGGGGGCGAGGGAGCCACAGCTCCCCTCTCCCATTCATGGGAGAGGGGCCGGGGGAGAGGGCGCTTTTAAATCAAGCGCGCTGGCTGCTCACCGAAACGA
This sequence comes from uncultured Rhodocyclaceae bacterium, assembly GCA_964500425.1. Taxonomy (GTDB): domain Bacteria; phylum Pseudomonadota; class Gammaproteobacteria; order Burkholderiales; family Rhodocyclaceae; genus Sterolibacterium. The sequence continues at coordinate 303 of CAZCPD010000193.1, read as the reverse complement.
TTTCGCCCGTCATGTACGACGAGTAGTCGCTCGCCAGGAACATGATGACGTTGGCAATTTCCCAGACTTCGGCGGCGCGGCCGAAGGCTTCGTTGGCGGTCAGTTTCTGCAGCAGTTCCTCGGAAGCGGACTTCTTGAGGAATTCGTGCAGGGCGATGCTCGGCGACACGGCGTTGATGCGCACACCATGGTCCGCGGCTTCGACCGCGCTGCAGCGCGTCAGCGCCATCACGCCGGCCTTGGCCGCGGCGTAGTGCGCCTGCTCCTTCTGCGCGCGCCAGCCGAGCACCGAAGCGTTGTTCA
>CAZCPD010000192.1:0-6062 GCA_964500425.1 uncultured Rhodocyclaceae bacterium | reverse complement strand
CATGCCCGCCGTGACCACGCCGCCCGGGGAGTTGATGTAGAGGTGGATGTCCTTGTCCGGGTTCTCCGACTCCAGGAACAGCAACTGGGCGACGACCAGATTCGCCGTCGCGTCATCCACCGGACCGACCAGGAAGATCACGCGCTCACGCAACAGGCGCGAGTAGATGTCATACGCACGCTCGCCGCGGCCGCTGGTCTCGATGACCATCGGCACCAGGCCGAGCATGCTCGGCTCCTGCTCATTGCCACGCCTGTCCTGCCCGGTCGGCATCATCATGATTTGACTTCCATCAGTTCGTCAAAGCTCACCGGCTTCTCGGACACCTTGGCATTGGCCAGCACCCAATCCACCACGTTGTTTTCCAGCACCAGCGACTCGGCCTCGGCCATGCGCTGCGGTTGCGAATAGTACCAGCGCACGACTTCCGACGGGTCTTCGTAAGTCTCGGCGAACTCCTCAATCACCGCGCGCACCTGCTCAGGCTTGGCGAACAGCTGCTTCTCCCTGACCAGCTCGGCGATGATCAGGCCAAGGCTGACGCGGCGCACCGCCTGCTCGGTAAACCAGGCCGGCTGCACCGGGATGTTCTTCGCCGACATGCCACGCGACTCGAGATCGCGCACCGCGGCATCGGCCATCTGTTGCGACTCGGCGGCGATCAGCGCCTGCGGGACGTCGATCGGATTCGCCTTCAGCAGCGCATCCATCGCCTGGTTCTTGACGCGGACATTGAGACGCTTCTTCACCTCGCGTTCCAGGTTCTCCTTGACCTCCTCGCGCATCTTGGCGAGATCGCCATCGGCAACGCCGAGGGACTTGGCAAAGTCGGCATCCAGCGGCGGCAGTTGCGGGCCATCGACGCGCTTCACGGTCAGTTCGAACTGCACCGTCTGGCCGGCAAGATCCTTGGCCTGGTAATCCTCGGGAAAAGCCAGATCGAAGCTTTTGGTTTCACCGGCGGACATGCCCAGCACGGCCTTCTCGAAGTCCGGCAGCATCTGGCCACCGCCAACCAGCATCGCAAAATCGCTCGCCGAGCCGCCCTGGAACGGCTCGCCGTCGCGCCGGCCGATGAAGTCGATGACCACGCGATCGCCGTCAGCCGCGGCGCGCGCCGCCTCGACATAAGTGGTGCGCTGCTTGCGCAGCACTTCCAGCGTCTGGTCGACTTCGGCATCGCCCACCGTCAGTGCGGACTTCTCGATCTCGCGATCGGAAACGTCGGCCAGCTTGATCTCCGGATAGACCTCGAACACCGCCGAGAAGCCCATCTGCGTGGCGTCGCTGCTTTCCTTCGGCTCGAAGCGCGGATAACCGGCAACGCGCAGCTTCTGCTCGCGCACGGAATCGCCGAACACCTTTTCCACGGCCGCGCCGATCGCCTCGGAACGCGCCTGATAACCATATTGCTGCGCCACCATCTTCATTGGCACCTTGCCCGGGCGGAAGCCGGGCATCTTCACCGTGCGCGACATGTGCTTGAGACGCTGCTCGACTTCCTGCTCGATGGTGTCGAGCGACACCGTCATGTCGAGGCGGCGCTCCAGGGGATTCACGACGGGATTGGCCTGCGGGGCGGCCCCGCTGATTTCCTGAGTGGTCTGCATGTTCCTGATCCTAATCCTGATGACTGGCTGAAAAGAAGAAATAAGAAAGACAACGGCATCACACCGTCATCGATCAACGAAAATTTGCAAGATAGAGAAAGACTCGGGGAATGCGCCGAAAAAGACGGGCGGCAAGCAGGCGAAGGCAATTTCTCAACTTATCTCTGTATTTTACACGACAAGATCGCGCCGCATGAAATCTTGGTGCCCAGGAAGGGACTCGAACCCCCACGCCGTGAGGCGGCAGGACCTAAACCTGCTGCGTCTACCAATTTCGCCACCTGGGCCAGCCGCGATGCACTGCACAGCAGTGCAGTAATGCCGTGATGCGTCATTGCGTCGAAGCGGCCGCCATTCTAGCGGAATCGCCTCTATACTGACAGCCCGCCGGCAACGCCACACCCACCGGAACCCCACCTGCCTGCCCCCATGCCGGTCGACCATTACGAGAACTTTCCCGTTGCCTCCTGGCTTTTGCCGCGCCATCTGCATGCGCCGGTGACCGCGCTCTACCGCTTCGCGCGCAACGCCGACGACATCGCCGACGAAGGCGATCTGCCGGCCGAGGAACGCCTGCGCCGCCTTGCCGCCTATGGCCTGCAACTCGACCGCATCGCCGCCGGCCAGCCTTGCGACGAGCCGCTCTTCCGGGATCTCGCGGCGGCCGTCGCCGCCCACGACCTGCCGCTGCCGCTGCTTCACGATCTGCTCGACGCCTTCCGCCAGGATGTCGTGCAGACGCGCTACGCGACCTACGCGGAACTGCTCGACTACTGCCGACGCTCCGCCAACCCGGTCGGCCGCCTGCTGCTGCGCCTTTTCTGCCAAAACTCCGGCGCCGAAAGCCCGCAGCAACTCGCCTGGTCCGACGCCATCTGCACCAGCCTGCAACTCATCAACCACTGGCAGGACGTCGCCATCGACTACGCCAAGACACCGGGGCGCATCTACCTGCCGCAAGAAGACCTCCAGCGTTACGGCGTCACGGAAGGCCTTATTTCTGCCGGAGCGGTGACCGACGCCAACTGGCGCGCGCTGATGCGTTTCGAGGTCGACCGCGCGCGCGCCCTGATGCTGGAAGGCGCGCCGCTCGGCCGCAGCCTGCCCGGGCGCATCGGCCTCGAATTGCGCCTGATCGTCGCCGGCGGCCTGCGCATTCTGGATAAAATCGAGGCCGTCGATTACGACGTGTTCCGCCGCCGCCCCGAACTGCACGGCCCCGACTGGCTGCGACTGCTCTGGCGCGCCGTAACGCAGTAACTAAACCCATGACGCACGAAGAAGCCAACCAATACTGCGCACAACGCACCGCAGCCAGCGGATCGAGCTTCACGGCCAGCTTCCGCTTCCTCGAAGCGCGGCGGCGTCAGGCGATCACCGCCTTCTACGCCTTCTGCCGCGAGGTCGACGACGTCGTCGACGAGATCCGCGAGCCGCGCGTCGCGCGCCTCAAGCTGGACTGGTGGCGCGGCGAGATCGACGCCCTGTACGCCGGCAAACCCACCCATCCGGTCACCCTGGCGCTTGCCGAAGCGCTGCGCCACTTCAACCTGCCGCGCGAGCAGCTGCTCGAAATCATCGACGGCATGGAAATGGATCTCGACCAGACACGCTATGCCGATTTCAAGGCACTGCACCTTTACTGCTATCGCGTCGCCAGCGTCGTCGGCCTGATCGCCGCGGAAATCTTCGGCTACCAGGACCGCCGCACGCTGAAGTACGCCCACGATCTCGGCCTCGCCTTCCAGCTCACCAACATCATCCTCGACGTCGGCGAGGACGCACAGCGCGGCCGCATCTATCTGCCGCTCGACGAACTCGAGCGTTTCGGCGTGCCGCTCGGCGACATCCTCGCCAGCCGCTATAGCGAAAACTTCCGCCGCCTGATGGAATTCCAGATCGAGCGCGCCGAACAGACCTACGCCCAGGCGCTCGCGCAGCTGCCCGCCAGCGACCGCAAGGCACAGCGCGCCGGCCTGATCATGGCCGCCATCTACCGGCGCCTGCTCGCGCAAATCAAGCGCGACGGCTGCCGCGTCCTCGACCGGCGCATCGCATTGTCGTCGCTGCACAAGCTTTGGCTGGCCTGGCGCACCTGGTTCCGTGAGGCATAACGAATGAGGAGTGAAGCGCGCGTCGCCATCATCGGCGGCGGCTATGCCGGCATGAGCGCCGCCGTCGAATTGACCGATCGCGGCGTGCCGGTCACGGTCTTCGAAACCTCCCGGGTACTTGGCGGCCGTGCGCGCGCCGTCGCGATGCAAGGCATCACCCTCGACAACGGCCAGCACATCCTGATCGGCGCCTACCGCGAAACCTTGCGCCTGATGGGAAAGGTCGGCGCCGACCCGGCACAGCTGCTGCTGCGCCTGCCGTTAACCATGGAGTATCCGGGCGAGCTGCGCGTCGCCGCCCCGAACCTGCCCGCGCCCCTGCACCTGGCCTGGGCGCTGCTCGGCGCGCACGGCTTGAGCTGGCGCGACAAGTTCGCCGCGATCCGCTTCATGCAGAGCCTGAAAGCCGCGCGCTTTCAGCTACCGCACGGCAGCAACGACATCACCGTCAGCGCCCTGCTCGACATTCACCGCCAGCCGCCGCGCCTGCGCGAATATCTCTGGGATGCACTCTGCGTCGCCGCGCTCAACACCCCGGCGGAGATGGCCTCGGCCCGGATATTCCTCAACGTCCTGCGCGACAGCCTCGCCGCCGACCGTCAGGCCAGCGACCTGCTGCTGCCGCGCGTCGACCTCGGCGCGCTGTTCCCCGACCCCGCCGCGCGATACGTCACCGCGCACGGCGGCCGCATCCTCCACGGCCTGGCGATCAGTCGCCTCGTCCAGGAAAGCGATCGCTGGGGCCTGCATGAAGAGAGCTCCGCGCACGGCCTGTTCAGCAATTTCAGTCATGTCATCTGCGCCATCGCCCCCTACCACCTGCCGACGCTGCTCGGCGGCCTGCCGGGAATGGACGGCTTGCAGAAGATGCTCGCCGGCTTCCGCTACCAACCGATCGTCACCTGCTACCTTGCCTACCCGGCGCAGGTCAAGCTGCCGGAAGCCATGCTCGGCCAAGCCAACGGAATCATGCAGTGGCTGTTCGACCGCAAGCAGATCACCAACCAGCTCGGCGGCCCGCCCGGCCTGCTGGCCGCCGTCATCAGCGCCCGCGGCCAGCACCTCGCGCTGTCCCACGAAGAGCTCGCCACGCGCATCCACGCCGAAATCGCCGGGATTGTTCCCAACCTGCCCAAGCCGCTATGGTCGCAAGTCATCACCGAAAAACGCGCCACATACTCCTGCACGCCTGACCTGCCGCGCCCCGCCACCACCACCGCGCTGCCCGGCCTGCTGCTGGCTGGCGACTACATCGCCGGCGACTACCCCGGCACCATCGAGGCGGCCGTGCGCAGCGGCGTGGCGGCGGCCGAACAGGTGCGCTGAAAACACACCCCCTCCAGGAGCCGCGCCATTGCTCGATGCTGGCGCATGCAGGCCGGAGAAGCGCATCCTTGCTGGCTCTCCGGCCAACAAGCCAGCGCGCGCCGCGCCGGAACACGACGCAGCGCGCGACGAAATTGCTGTCCTACAGCCCGTCCAGCCACCAGATCTTCGGCGCGTAGCTGAAGATCTCGTCGAGAACGCGGTCGATGATGCGATAGGGTTTAAGGATGTCGATGATCAGGCTCATGGCGCAATGCTCCGGCAGTGACGGTACGGCACACATGCTGGACGAACCAGGTTACACACCTATTGCACTATTGCAGCACTCTGTCCACTGAGCGTGACCACAGCAGCGCGAACACCCGGCCCAGCCGCCGCGCAGAGGTTGTGAAAATCTGTCGCGAGCGCCATGCTCGGAGGGGCATCCGTGGGAGCGGCCTCCAGGCCGCGAATCGCTCGGTGCGCACGGCCACCACTCGCGGCCTGGCGGCCGTAACCAAAGGAAACGCCCCGTAGGAAGTGGCCTTGGGCCATCCCTTGAGGGACTCCCACCGCAAGCAACGTGATGTTTTCACATCCCCTCAATTGTCGCCGTTCAAAATCGTCCCCAGCAGACCGCCCTGTTCGCCGCCACTGCCGCTGCCGCCCTGCGTGCGCGGCGCCGCCGCGAAGATGCGCGAGGCGAGGCGGGCGAAGGGCAAGGACTGTATCCACACCGTGCCCGGCCCGCGCAGCACGGCGAAGAAGAGACCTTCGCCGCCGAACAGCGCCGTCTTGACGCCGCCGACAAACTGGATGTCGAAGTCGACATTCGGCGTGTAGGCCACCACGCAGCCGGTATCGATGCGCAGCACCTCGCCCGCCGCGAGGTTGCGTTCGATCACCGTGCCGCCGGAATGGGCAAAGGCCATGCCGTCGCCCTCGAGCTTTTCCATGATGAAACCTTCGCCGCCAAAAAATCCCGCGCCCAGTTTTTTCTGGAAAGCGATGCCCAGCGCCACGCCCTTCGCAG
>CAZCPD010000191.1:0-6065 GCA_964500425.1 uncultured Rhodocyclaceae bacterium | reverse complement strand
ACTGGAAATAGGTGCCGCGGCATGGCAGCAGCTCGAAGCGCGAGGCGGTGAGCGCGGCGCGGAAGAAATCGCGCTTCTGCTGGTAGAAGTGCGTCAGCTCCGCGTACCAGTCGGGCCGCGCCTGCATGAACTCGGCGAGGCCGAACTGGCACGGCGTGTTGACGCAGAAGGTGATGAACTGATGCGCCTTGCGCAGCTCTGCGGTGAGTTCGCGCGGCGCCAGGCAGCAGGCGATCTTCCATCCCGTGACGTGATGGGTCTTGCCGAAGCTGGAGACGATGAAGCTGCGTTCCGCCAGGCGCGGATGTCGCGCCAGACTCTCGTGGCGAACGCCATCGTAGACCATGTGCTCATAGACTTCATCGCTGACGATCACGATATCCGTGTCGCGGACGATGGCCTCCAGTTGCCGCAGATCCTCGGCATCCAGGACGCTGCCCGTTGGGTTGTGCGGCGAGTTGATGATGATCATGCGCGTGCGCGGCGTGATCAGGCGGCGCACCTGCTCCCAGTCGGGCCGGTAATCGGGGAATGACAGGCGTGCCGTAACGGGGGTGCCGCCGTTGAGCAGGATGCCGGGAACGTAGCTGTCATACACCGGTTCGAAGACGATGACCTCGTCGCCGGGCCGCACCATGCAGGCGATGGCGCTGAAGATCGCCTGCGTCGCGCCGGCGGTGACGGTGATCTCGCTATCCACGTCGTAGCTGGCGCCATACAGCGTCGCGACCTTCTCGGCGATGGCTGCGCGCAACGGCAGGGCGCCGGCCATCGGCGCGTACTGGTTGTTGCCGGCGCGCATGTGTCGTGCGACGGCGTCGAGCAGTTCCCGCGGGCCGGAGTCATCGGGGAAACCCTGGGACAGATTGAGCGCGCCATGCTCCTGGGCAAGGCGCGACATCACGCTGAATATCGTGGTGCCAACCTGGGGCAGGCGTGAGGCGATCGGGCGGGGGAACTGGGGCATCGCGTTGAGTCCGGAAGTCGGGTCAGGTCGTGGCAAGTTTACCTGCCCGGCGGCTTGCGCCGAATCGGCTGGATCCTCGGGTGCGACAGTTGCGGCGCTGAACGCTGGCGGCATCGGGGGGGCAGCCCTTGCCGGCCATCATTCCTTCGCGTGTAGCATCCCGGCCGGCTGCACCCAGCGGTCGAACTCCGCCTCGGTGACATGGTTCAACGCCAGGGCCGCCGCGCGCAATGTGCTGCCGTCGTGATGCGCCTTCTTGGCGATCTCGGCGGCGCGATCGTAGCCGATGTGCGGCGCCAGCGCCGTCACCAGCATCAGGGATCGTTGCAACAGCTCATCGATGCGCGCACGGTCGGCTTCGATGCCGCGCACGCAATGCGCTTCGAAACTCGTCATGCCGTCGGCAAGCAGGCGGATGCTCTGCAGCATGCAATGGGCCAGCAGCGGCTTGAAGACATTCAGCTCGAAGTTGCCGGAGGCGCCGCCGATGCCGATGGCGACGTCGTTGCCGATGACCTGGCAGCACAGCATGGTCAGGGCTTCGCACTGGGTCGGATTGACCTTGCCCGGCATGATGGAGCTGCCCGGTTCGTTCTCCGGAATCCGGATCTCGCCGAGTCCGGCGCGCGGCCCCGACGCCAGCCAGCGTATGTCGTTGGCAATCTTCATCAGCGCGACCGCCAGGGTCTTGAGCGCGCCATGGGCGGCCACGATGCCGTCGTGCGCGGCGAGCGCGGCGAACTTGTTGTCGGCGCTGACGAACGGAAGATTGCAGGAGCGGGCCAGTTCCGCGGCGACGCGCCCGCCGAACTCGCGGTGGGTGTTCAGGCCGGTGCCGACCGCTGTGCCGCCGATGGCCAGCGGATAGAGCGAAGCCAGGGCACCGACGATCAGCGATTCGGCGTGGTCGAGTTGCGCGACATAGCCGGAGAACTCCTGCCCCAGCGTCAGTGGCGTCGCATCCTGCAGATGCGTGCGGCCGATCTTGACGATATCGGTGAACTCCGCCGACTTGGCCGCCAGCGTCTTGCGCAGGCGGGTCAGGGCGGGCAGCAGGGAGCCGGTGATGCCGAGTGCCGAAGCGAGGTGCATGGCGGTGGGAAAGACGTCATTCGACGACTGCCCCAGATTGACCTCGTCGTTCGGGTGCACCAGACGGCTGTCGCCGCGCGCCCCGCCGAGCAGCTCGGACGCGCGATTGGCGAGAACCTCATTCACGTTCATGTTGGTCTGCGTGCCGGAGCCGGTCTGCCAGACCGACAGCGGGAACTCGTGCTCGTGCCGACCGGAGAGGATCTCCCCGGCAGCGGCGACGATCACCCGCGCCTTGTCCTCTGGTAGCTTGCCGAGTTCGCAATTCACCTGCGCGCAGGCGCGCTTGATCGCGGCCAGGGCATGCACGATTTCGACCGGCATGCGCTCGGTGGAAATATCGAAATGCTCCAGCGAGCGCTGCGTCTGCGCGCCCCAGAGTCGCTCTCGCGGCACCTCGATGCTGCCGCAGGAGTCGCGTTCCGTTCGTAGATCGCTCATCGTCGGCACCGTATGGGAAGTTGCTCCGGGTTCACCCGGGCAGGGTTGAAGTCCGCGCAGCGTAGGTCAGATCCACTAATGAAGCCAGCGATTGAGTTCGTCGATGACGCCCGCCCAGTCTGCATCGCCGATGATTTCTTCCTTGAGAAACCCTCGCTGCGCTTCAGTCCAGAATGTCGCGCGATAAAGGGCGACCTCGTTTCCAAGGGGGCGGTGAAGATTGACGAACTTCTCGATGGAAGGCGCATCGGCAGGCAGGCCGAGTTGCGCGAACAGGTTGCTCATGGTGTGTCGGTTTGGGTTCATGCCAAGCCTCCTTGTGATTGTTTGCAGGATTGCATGGGCACGGATCTCATGCGTCTCCGCCCTGAAGAACGGTAAAGACATAGCCGATGTACAAGACGAGAAGCAGGGCGCCTCGCCTGCGTTCGATAAATCCATTGCGCGGCGGGTAGATGAAAGCCAAAGCCAGGGCGCCAAAGACCAGTGCGGCGGCGATGTCTTGCAGCGGCACGGCGATTGGATGAATCACGGCGGCAACGGCCACAATGAACAGTCCATTGAATATGTTGCTACCCAGCACCGTTCCAAGCCCCACCTCTTCATGTCCGCGTATCCTGGCAATGATGGTGGTTGCAAGTTCGGGCACCGACGTTCCGATGGCGACGATGGTTGCGCCAATCACGAACTCGCTGATTGCGAACGATACGGCAATTCCCCGCGCGCCATGGACAATCAGGTTGCCCGCCGCCACGAGCAGTGCGAGACCGGTCAGGCAGAATATTGCGACGAGCCATTTCGAATGCGTGCCAAGCATCGTATCCGCAGCGTTCCGCTGTCTTCGGGCCTCAAGAGCCGCCGCAACAAGCCACGCGGCGAACATGCCCAGCATCAACATGCCATCTGCTCGCGACAGAACTCCGTCGAGGAAGAAGACACCGGTGATGACGGGAATCAGCAAGGCTACGGGAAGATCGCGCTTCACGCAGTCGCGCGGACTCTGGATGCCCGAGATGACCAGCGCCAGACCAAGAATCAGCGCGACGTTCACGACGTTGCTCCCCAGCGCATCGCCGAGTGCGATCTGAGGTTTCCCGGCCAGGGCGGAGCTTATGGAGACCGACAATTCGGGACTCGACGTCGCGAACGCGGCAATGGTTGCGCCGATGATCCCGGGCGATATTCTTGCCATGCTCGCGATACCCACGGCGCCCTTGACGAAAAGCTCACCGCCGATTCCGGCACAAATGACACCAAGCAACAGCGCAACGTAGTCGTTCATTTCAGGCGCGCTCCCAGATCGTGACTTCCGACAGGCTGTGCTGGAACTTGCGCCGCGTCTCGCGGATGACGAAGGGCGCCGACGCGGGGCCGCGCACCAGGCGGAAATGCCCGCCCAGCATGGCTTTCAGGCCATCCAGCGTGGTGAAGTTTTCGCCGTCCTTCTTGAAGCCGCCGATCCATTCGTCGCGCTTGGTGTGTTCCGTCAGCCAGGTGTAGGGCGAGGCGAGCAGCAGCAGGCCACCGGGGTTGATGCGCTGATGGATGGATTCCAGGAACTGCGCCGGACTGTAGAGGCGGTCGATCAGGTTGGCGGCGAGGACGAGGTCGTAGCCGGCGAAGACCGGCTTGAGATTGCAGGCGTCGCCCTGGAAGAACTCCACCTTGGCCGCGACATCCGCCAGCCCCAGCTCGGCGAGCGCGCATTCCTTGTAGCTGACCAGCTCGCCTTCCTCGGTCAGGGTGTAGCGCAGGCGGCCCTGCTCGGCGAGCTGGGTGCCGATGCCGATGAAGCGCGCCGAGAAGTCGATGCCCGTCACTCGATCGAAATGCCGCGCCAGCTCGAAGCTGGCGCGGCCGGTCGCACAGCCTAGGTCGAGCGCCTTGCGCGCGGGTTTGTCTCCCATCGCCTCGATGGCGAGTCGCGCCAGGGCGCGCGGGAAATTCGCCACGCCGAAATATTCGTCGCCGTAGTGGAACTCGATGTATTCGGCAACCAGCCGGTCGGTTTCGTAGCGTGAATGGTGCGAGGTGGGCTGGCTGGCGGGCGCATCGGTAACCACGTAGCGAAACCCGGCATGCTGGAAGAAATGCCTTCGGAATGCATAGCGCGACAGCGGTGAAGCTTCGTTGCCGCAGGAGATCCACGAGCCGCCCTTGATCAGGTTGTGGCGATCGTCGAAGGTTGGCGTGGTGAAGTCGTCGTAGATCGGATGGACGGCGAAGCCATTGAACGGGTAGGTGGGCGTCTCCAGCCATTGCCAGACATTGCCGATGACGTCGAACAGCGGGCCGTGGGCGAACCGGTCGACCGGACAGCTCGATGCGTATTGGTTGAGCCCGATATTCGCGAAGGCCGCTGAATCTTCGGTGGTATCGTCGGGTAGCTCGCCGACGCCGGCAAAGCGCCGCAGCGCCTGCCATTCGTCTTCGTTGGGCAGGCGCACCGCCTGTCCGCTGTGGCGCGCCTTCCAGTGACAGAACGCCTTGGCCTCGTGGTAGTTGGTTTCCACGGGCCAGTTCCAGGGCATCGGCACTTCCTCCAGCATCAGGCGCAGTCGCCATTGCGCGCCATCCTTCACCCAGAAGGTCGGGTGTTCGGCGCCGGCGAACTTCTTCCAGGCGGCGCCTTCTTCCTGCCACAGCGTATCGTCGGCATAGCCGCCAGCCTCGACGAAGGCGAGAAACTCCTGATTGGAGACGAGAAGGCGGCTCGCCTTGAAGGCGGCGGTGTTCGCCTCATGGCGGCCGAACTCGTTGTCCCAGCCGTAGATCAGCGGCTCGCTGCGTTCGCGGCCGAGGCGAAACGTGGCGGCCGGAATGTCGATCAGCGTGTTCTGCGGCGCGGCTTTGCTGCCGGTGTTCCGGCACGGCTCCCATGCCGGATGGGTGCGCACATACTTGAGCTGGTGCTGGCGGATCAGCACCGACGAGGTTTCCAGATGGATGCGCTCATGCTCGACACCCATCAGGATGATCCACCATGGATCTTCCCAGCCGATCGGCAAGTTCAGCGGCAGGGTGCGGATCAAGCGGTCGACCAACGCGCGCACTTGTTGGCGATAGTCTCGCACCGCATCGACGGATGGCCAGTCATAGCGCTGGTCGTTCAGATCATCCCAGCTCATTTCATCGACACCGACAGCGAACATCGATTCGAAGCCGGGGTTGAGGCGCTGCTCGATCAGGCCGGCGAGCGTCAGCTTGTTGATGAAGAAGGTGGCGGTATGGCCGAAGTAGAAGATCAGCGGGTGGCGCAGGGAGATCGGCTTGACGGTATACGCCTCGTCGCAGGCCAGCGCCTCGAACAGTTGCTCGTAGCGGTCGAAGGTGGCGTGGAAGTATTCGAGGATCTGCCGGCGCTTCGCTTCGGCGTCGGCGCCGGTGAGCAGGGGCGTGGCAGGGAAAGGGGATGGCTTCATGCTGTCACCGATTCGAGAATGCGCGGGGATGCTCAGGCTGAGCAGAATCCACCAGTTTAATGCCGAATCGTCCCTGATTATGTCGGACGAGGTCGGCGGCATCGACGCACGGCGCTTGCCGGAAACGCCGCCGGCGTGGTCGA
>CAZCPD010000190.1:0-6109 GCA_964500425.1 uncultured Rhodocyclaceae bacterium | reverse complement strand
GATCACCGTGCTGCGCCAGGAGTTGAGGAACATGAAGACGATCAGCACGGTGAGGGCGGCGCCTTCGAGCATGGTCTTTTCGACGTCGCTGACGCTGGAGCGGATCGCCAGCGCCGAATCCTTGGTCACCGAGAGCTTGATGTCCGGGGGCAGGTCCTTTTCCAGGCGTTCCACGCTCTTGCGGATGCTGTCGATCACGTCGATGGTGTTTTGTCCCTGCGCCTTGAGGATGTCCAGCGCCAGGGTGCGCTCGCCGTTGATCAGCGCCAGGCTTTCCTGTTCCTCGGCGCCGTCCTCGACCATGGCGACCTGGTGCAGGTAGATCGGCTGACCGCCGCGGTTGCCGACCACGATGCGGTTGAAGCTGTCGATGCTGGTCAGCTTGCCCTTGATCTGGACAACGCGCTCCTGGGCCTGCGAGCGCAGCGCGCCGGTGGGCACTTCCTGGTTGGCGCTGCGCACGGCGTTGAGGACCTGGTCGGCGGAGAGCGCATAGGCTTCGAGCGCGGCCGGCTTGAGGTTGATGTGCACCTCGCGCCGGACGCCGCCGACCAGCGCGGCCGAGCCGACGCCGCGCACGTTCTCGATGCGTTTCTTGATGATCTGGTCGGTGATCGTGGTCAGCTCGCGCAAGCTGCGCTTGTTGCCCACGGAGGTGATGGCGTAGGAGATGACCGGGCGGTCCGCCGGATCGAAGCGGGAGATTTTAGGTTCCTTCACCTCGCGGCGGAACTTGGATTTGATGCCGGCAATCTTCTCGCGCACATCCTGGGCGGCCTGGGCGGGATCGACGGTCAGTTCGAACTCGATGATGATGACCGAAAAGCTTTCGTACGAGCGCGAGTGGATCTGCTTGACGCCGTTGATGGTGTTGACGGTTTCCTCGATCTTGCGGCTGACGTCGTTTTCCACCGACTCGGGCGCGGCGCCAGGGTACTCGGTATTGACGACGACGACAGGAATCTCGACGTTGGGAAACTGGTCGACCGGGACGCGGTTGTAGGAGAACACACCCATGACGACGAGCGCGAACATGAGCATGGCCGCCATGACCGGGTTGCTGATGCTGACACGAGTGAGCCACATGGCGCGTCAGCGATTCCGTTGGGTCCGAGTGCTGGCAGTGTCAGCGGTTTCAGCTGTTTCAGCGGTGTCGGCGGCTTTGCCCTTGGCGACGGCAGGCGAGGTCGAGACGAGTTTGACGCTGGCGCCTTCCTTGAGCGGGCCGAGATTCACGGCCACCACCTGCATGCCGGCATCGACGCCCTTGCGGATTTCGGCGAGGCCGGCGGCTTCGCTCTGCATGCCGATCTCGACCTGCAGGCGTTTGATCTGCCCGTTTTCGATGGCATACACGAAGTCGCTGCCGGCTTCGCTGCGCAGGGCGGTGAGCGGCACCAGTGCGCGCGCCTTGCTACGGCCGAGGCTCAGCGTGCCTTCGGCGAACAGGCCGGCCTTGAGCGCGGCATCGGGGTTGGCGATGGCGATGTAGATGGTGACTGCACGGCTGCCGGGGATGGCCTGAGCGCCGATGCGCGAAACGTGGCCAGTGAAGCGTTTGTCGGCAAAGCCTTCGACGCTGGTCGTGAAGGTCTGGCCGATGGCGACGCGCGATACCTCATTGGCGGGGACGAGGGCTTCGAGCTCGAGGTGCGAGAGGTCGACGATGGTGAATAGCTTGCCATCCGGTGAAGTCTTGTCGCCGCGCTGCACGGAGCGTTCGGCGATCCAGCCGGAGATCGGCGCACGCACCACGGTGTCCTGTAGCGCCTTTTCCGCGAGGGTCAGTTGGGCTTGGAGCGATTGCACCTGGGAGCTGGCGACCGAGGATGCGGATTTGGCATTGTCGTAGGCCAGGCTGGAGAGGAACTTCTTTTGCAGCAGCTCTTCGTTCTTGCTGCGCGTCGATTCAGCCAGCGCCGCCTGGGCGCGGCCGGCTTCGAGCGCGGCGTGGCGGTCGTCGAGACGCGCCTTGTATTCGAGATCGTCGATGCGGGCGAGCTCCTGACCGGCAGAGACGTGCTCACCCTCGCGCACGGCCACCGAATTGACTTCGCCGGTTACCTTGGAGCGCACCAGGCTTTCCTGGACGGCATGCAGCGTCCCGTTGGCGCGCAGCGATTGTTCGATGTCGCCAGCGCGCACACTGACGACATCGCTTTCCGCGAGCTCGACGATTGCGATGGACGAAGCGGTTTCGCCGGCGGCGCTGCTTGCCGATGAAAGGGTGGGTGACTTGCCGGCCGGCTCCTTGGAGTCGCAGCCGGAAAGGGATAGACCGGCCAGGCAGGCGAAGCCTGCCGCAAGCCAGGCGGTTTTCCGTGGCAGCTTGTGCATCATGCGAATTGTTGATCCCGCGAGCTTGTTATTATCGTTATGCCGTATGCAAGCTTTCGGCTGGACTGGTCAAACCCGCCACGAGGCGGATTCAGCCGGACGATTCTAACGCGAAATCGCGCGATGCAACACCGCCGCGGTATCTGGTTACCCGATTCAGGCAGCCTGAACCGGAATTTCCCCGCTCTGTTTCATGATGCGGTTGCGGGCGTCGACATACACCAGATCGGGTCGGAACTTGGCCAGTTCGACTTCGTTGTAGCTGGCATAGGTGGCGATGATCAGCAGGTCGCCGGGCGCAGCGCGCCGAGCGGCCGCCCCATTCACGGAAATGACGCCGCTGTGGCGTTCGGCGCCGATGACGTAAGTTGTGAAGCGCTCGCCATTGGTGACGTTGTAGATGTCGATCTGCTGGTATTCCCTGATGTCGGCGGCGTCGAGCAGCGCCTGATCGATGGCGCAGGAGCCTTCGTACTGGAGCTCGGCATGCGTCACCGTAACGCGGTGCAGCTTGGACTTGAGCATGGTGCGTTGCATGGCGGTGGACCTCTCTGACCGTGGCGGCGAAGTACCGCGGCCGGTGCTTCGCTTCATATATCCAAGGTTATAGTCTACCGCAAGAAATGTGGCAATGCAGCAAATGCGTTCGTGGCGATCCCGGCGCTGCCCGATGTGGTTGCTCAGACTTCCAGATTGTCGATCAGGCGCGTGTTGCCGAGGGTGGCGGCGGCGAGGATGACGAGTCCGGCAGCGCCAGCGGTGGGGACTTGGAGGGCGGCTTTATCGCGCACTGCAACATAGTCGGGGCGCCAGCCGCGCCCGGTCAGTTCGGTCATGGCGGACTGTTCCAGCCGGGTGTAGTCATTCTCTCCGGCCAGGAGGGCCTTGCGCATGGCGCTCATGATGCGGTAGAGATTGGGCGCCTCGGCGCGTTCGGCTGCCGAGAGGAAACCGTTGCGCGACGACAGCGCCAAGCCGTCCTCGGCGCGCACCGTGTCGCCGGCGACGATTTCGATGGGCAGCGCCAGGTCGCGCGTCATGTTGCGGATCACCATCAGCTGCTGGAAGTCCTTGCGGCCGAACAGGGCGACCTGGGGCTGAACGATGTTGAACAGCTTGGTCACCACCGTCGCGACGCCGCGGAAATGGCCGGGACGGAATTCGCCTTCGAGGATGTTCACATGCTCCGGCGGCGGCTCGACGTGGTATTGCTGCGGCTGTGGATACATCTCGCTTTCCGAGGGGAAGAACAGCACGTCGACGCCGGCGGCTTCGAGTCTTTCACAGTCGGCCTTGAAGGTGCGCGGATACTTCTCGAAGTCCTCGCCGGGACGGAACTGGAGGCGATTGACGAAGATGCTGGCGACCACGCAGTCGCCGTGGCCGCGCGCCTGGCGCATCAGGGCGATATGGCCTTCGTGCAGGTTGCCCATGGTGGGCACGAAGGCGATGCGGTTGGCGGTCTTCAGCGCGGCGCGCAGGGAATCGATGGTCTCGCAGATATTCATGGCGTTCAGTAAGTATGTTCGCGGGCCGGGAAGCTGCCGTCCTTGACGGCCGAGACGTAGGCGCGCACCGCGGCATCGATGCTCTCGGCGCCTTGCAGGAAATTGCGCACGAAGCGCGCCGTCTTGCCGGGGTAGACGCCGAGCATGTCGTGCAACACCAGCACCTGCCCGGAACAGCCGGGGCCGGCGCCGATGCCGATGGTCGGAATCTTCAGCATGCCCGTCAGCTCATTGCCAAGCGCGGCGGGAATCATTTCGAGCAGCAGCATCGAGGCGCCGGCCTGCTGCAGGGCGATGGCGTCGTCCTTCATGCGCTGCGCCGCATCGTCGCCCTTGCCCTGCACGCGGTAGCCGCCGAGGGCATGCACCGACTGCGGCGTCAGGCCGATGTGCGCCCAGACCGGGATGCCGCGCTCGCTCATGAAGCGCACGGTCTCCGCCATCACGGCGCCGCCTTCCAGCTTGACCATCTGCGCGCCGGCGGACATCAGGCGGCTGGCGTTGCGCAGCGCCTGCTCGCGGCCTTCCTGGTAGGAGCCCCACGGCATGTCGGAAGCGACGAAGGCGCGCTTGGCGCCGCGCACCACGGACTCCGTGTGGTAGATCATGTGCTCCATGGTCACCGGCAGGGTGGTGGTGTGGCCCTGGAGGACGTTGCCGAGCGAATCGCCGACGAGAATGACGTCGATGCCGCAACGGTCGACCAGTGCCGCGAAGCTGGCGTCGTAGGCGGTCAGCGTGGTGATCTTCTCGCCGGCCGCGTGCTTGGTGGCGAGTTCGTGAAGGGTGACGGGCTTGTCCGTGGCGAGATAGCTCATGATTGCGGGATCCTTTCTGCGATTCTACGTTTCGTGAACGACGAACATCGGGATCAGCGTATCAACGAAAAACGAAATATACCGCAGCCAGGATGCACAGTGCGGCCCACAGGTAGTCGAGCTTGAGCGGCTGCTGCATGTAGAAGATCACGAACGGCACAAACACCATCAGGGTGATGGCTTCCTGGAGGATCTTGAGCTGGGCGAGATCGAGCTCCTGGTGGCCGATGCGGTTGGCCGGCACCTGCAACAGGTATTCGAACAGGGCGATGCCCCAGGAGGCCAGCGCCGCCAGCCACCACGGCTTGTCATTGAGGTTCTTGAGATGCGCGTACCAGGCGAAGGTCATGAAGACGTTCGATGCGGTGAGCAGCAGCGCGGCCTGCAGGACGATGGGCAGGTTCGGGAATTGCGGCATGGCGCGGCTCCTTCAGATGCGGTCGGCGAGCTTCTCGATGGCCTGGTCGGCGCAGGCCGCGAGCAGCGCACTCGCCGCGCCGTGGCCGGGGATGTCGATGCCGATGCCGGCCGGGGCGAGGGAAACTTCGAGCAGCGGCGCCAGGACGAAGGCGCGCTGATGCATGCGCGGATGGGGCAGGGTCAGTTGCGGCCCGTCGAGCACCGTGTCGTCATAGAGCAGCAGGTCGAGGTCGAGCGTGCGCGCGGCATTCGGCACGCTGCGCTGGCGGCCAAAGCGGGACTCGATGGCGAACAGCGCGGCGAGCAGTTCCTGCGGACTCAAGGCGGCCGTGTCGATGACCTCCAACGCGACGACGGCGTTGATGAAGTCCGGCTGATGCTTGAGTCCCACCGGCGCGGTGCGATACAGCGAGGAGGCGGCGAGCAGGCGCGTGCCGGGCAGCGTCGCCAGCTCGCCGATGGCGGCCTTGATCGTATTTGTCGGGTTGCCGAGATTCGCACCGAGCGCCACATAGGCGACGGTGCTGCTACTACTGAGACTCACGCGTCGGGCTCCGCGGCTCCGCCGGGTTCGTTGCCGCCGCTGCCACTGTCCCCACTGTCAGCGCCGTCCGTCGCCTTCGCGCCGCGCGAGCGGCTCTTGCGGCGGCGTTTCTTGGGGCCGCGGGCGTCGTCGGGCAGCAGCATGGCGAGGCGACCGTCGGTGTCGACTTCCTGGAAGCGTGTCCACCAGTCGGCCAGTTCCATCGGCACCTCGCCGCTTTTCGCGCGCAGCAGCAGGAAGTCGTAGGCGGCGCGGAAGCGCGGCTGTTCGATCAGGCGCAAGGGCATCTTGCCGCTGCGCTTGTCGAAACGCGGCTGCAGCGCCCAGATTTCCTTGATGTCGCCACTGATGCGGCGGGTGATGGCGATCTTGTCCGACTGCTGTTCGAGCACACCGTCCATCGCCTCGTACATTGCCGGCATCGGCACTTCGCCGCGGCTCTTGCGCTTTTCCCAGTCGGCCAGCACTTCGTGCCAGAGCAG
>CAZCPD010000189.1:0-6114 GCA_964500425.1 uncultured Rhodocyclaceae bacterium | reverse complement strand
TGCGTGCGCATCGGCGCGATGCGCTGCCACTCGCAGGCGCTGACCATCAAGCTGAAGAAGGACGTGCCGATCGCGGAAATCGAAGCGTTGCTCGCCGCGCACAACGACTGGGTTTCGGTAATACCCAATCAGCGCGAAGTGACCATGAAGGAACTGACGCCGACCGCCGTCACCGGCAAGCTGACGGTGCCGGTCGGCCGCCTGCGCAAGATGTCGATGGGCGGCGAATATCTGTCGGCGTTCACCGTCGGCGACCAGCTGCTCTGGGGCGCCGCGGAACCCCTGCGCCGCATGCTGCGAATTCTGGTTGACTGAATACAGACAGTTCGGGGAATATCACACACATAAGACTCAGGTTTAGCTTGCATAGCTAAATTCATGATGTTATTTTCATTGTTCGAACAATTCCCTCGCGGGAGGCATTGTGACCAAATCGACGCTTCGCATGAACCTGAAAGCATCCGCCCTGGCCCTGGCGCTGGCATCGCTGCCCTTGGGGGCAGGCGCTGCCGGGCTGGGGAAGATCACGGTACTTTCGGTACTCGGGCAACCCCTGCGCGCCGAAGTCGACATCAGCGCCAGCCGTGAGGAGATTCCCACGCTGGCAGCGCGCATCGCCTCGTACGAAGCCTTTCGCCAGGCCGGCATCGAATACTCGAACGTGATCTATGGCCTCCGCGTCTCCATCGACAAACGTGCCGACGGCCGGCCCTACCTGCTTCTGAGGTCGGACCAGGCGATCAATGAGCCCTTCCTGGATCTGCTGCTGGAGATGAACTGGGCTTCCGGCCGCCTGCAGCGCGAATACACCTTCCTGCTCGACCCGCCCGAATCGCTGCAAAAGCCGGCGCCGCAAGCCGCGCCGGTCACGCCGCCGATGGCCGCTCCGGCGCCTGCTCCTGCGCCGGCGCCGGCGCCCGTTGCAGCATCGACCCCGGCGCCCACTCCCGCACCGGCCGAAGCGCCGGCCGCCCAGAAGAAACCCGGCGAGGAAATGAAGGTGGTGCGCGGCGCCGACGGCGTCCAGCGCATCGTCAAGGCGGCCCCACCGGAAACGCCGGCCGGAACCGCCACCCACCAGGTCAAGCGCGGCGATACGCTCGGCAAGATCGCTGCCGAAACGAGGCCGGAGGGCGTCAATCTCGACCAGATGCTGGTCGCCCTGTTCCGCAGCAACAAGGACGCCTTCGAAGCCGGCAACATGAACCGCCTCAAGGCCGGCAGGATACTCGCCATCCCGGATCAGGAAACTGTCGCCGCCATCGGCGCACAGGAAGCCAAGGAAATCATCGTCGCGCAGTCCGCCGATTTCGCCGCCTACCGCAAGAAGCTCGCCGCTGCCACCGAAGCCGCCCCGGCGGCAAAGGAAGAAGCGCCCAAACAGGCCGTCACCGGCAAGATCGAACCGCAGGTGCTGGACAAGGCGCCTATCCCGGCCGCCGGCAAGGACAAGCTCGAAGTCTCCAAGTCCGCTGCCGCCAAGCCGAGTGCCGAGAAGTCGCCGGCCGCACGCACGGCCGCGATCGAGGAAGACCTGATCGCCCGGGAAAAATCACTCAAGGAAGCCAACACCCGTATCGCCGAGCTCGACAAGAACCTCGCCGACATGAAGAAGATGCTCGAGCTGAAGAGCCAGAGCATGGCCGAGGCGCAGAAGCAGGCCGCAAAGCCCGCTCCAGCTCCAGCTCCAGCGCCTGCGGCAGCACCGGCGCCCGCGCCGGCTCAGCCTGCCGCCGAGGCGAAGAAGCCGGATGCCGCGCCGGCGCCCGCCGCCGCAGAGAAACCCGCCGAAGCGCCGGCCGAAAAACCCGCTGAAGCCACCGCCCCGGCCAAACCCGCCGAAGCGCCGGCTGCCGCAGCGACCCCGGAGAAACCCGCCGCCGCCAAGCCGCCGCGCCAGAAGGTGGCCACCCCGCCGCCGCCTCCGCCGCCCGAGCCCAGCTTCATCGACGACAATCCCGAACTGGTCTTTGGCGGTGGCGGTCTCATCGCACTGTTGCTCGGCTACCTCGGCTTCACCCGGTTGCGCAAGAAGCGTGGGGAAACCCGACCAGAGGATGTCACCGGCCCGATCAGCCAGAGCGAGCCGTCGATCAATTCGGTATTCGGCAGCACCGGCGGTCAGGTCGTTGACACCGGCAGCACTGCCGCAATCAGTTCTCTCGACACTGACTTCAGCGTCGCTGGCGTCGGCGGGGCCGACACCAACGAAGGTGTTGACCCGATCGCCGAAGCCGACGTGTACATGGCTTACGGACGCAATGCCCAGGCCGAAGAGATTCTTCTCGATGCACTGAAAACCGACCCGACGCGCCTTGCGATCCATCTGAAGCTGCTGGAAATCTACGCCGCGCGCAAGAGCCTGAAGCAGTTCGAGACCATCGCCAGCGATCTGCGCGAGCAGACCGGCGGCAGCGGCGAGGAATGGGAGCAAGCGGCACAACTGGGTCGTTCGATCGACCCGGCCAACAACCTGTATGGTGCGGGCGGCGGAGCCGCCCCCGCAGTGCAGGAGGAGTACAACCCCGCCGCTACCATGGTGATGACGCCGCAGGACTTCGACAAGCTCGCCGGCGCCGGGATGGAAGCCGAATCCACCGTGGTACCCGAGCAGCCACCGGAAGAAGAAGTGCCGGAATCACTAGACTTCGAACTCGACTTGGGCAGCGAGATTGCCACGTCGGAAGAGGAGATCATTGATCTGGGTTCGGAACCGGCAGATGCGACTGCCACCTCGGTGGAAGACTCCGTTATGGATTTCGATCTGGGTAGCGGCTCGTCCGCCACCCTCGACGCCTCGATACCGGCGCCGGCAGCGGATAACCTGAGCGCGAGTCCCACCTTCGACGAGGGCCTCGACCTCGAAGCGCCGTCCATAGAACCCGTGGCGGATGCCGGCCTCGAGTTCGACATGGGCGCGCCCGACGAAGCGCCGGCCCTCGCGCCGGCGGCCAGCGGCATCGATCTTTCCTCGATCAGCCTCGAACTCGAAGATAACGTTGCTGCCGAACCGGTGCTGTCGCTGGACAATGCAGCCATCGAAGAGCCGCTCGATATTCCGCCGCTCTCGCCCGCTGCGGAGTCCCTCGCCGCTCCGCTGACGACCTCTGCGCCGCCGGTTGCCGCGGACGAAGCGCCGGGCTCGCCGGAAGTGGACACCAAGCTCGAACTGGCCAGCGCCTATGAAGAAATGGGCGATAAGGACGGTGCGCGCGAGCTGCTCCAGGAAGTGCTCAATGAAGGCAACGAAACTCAGAAAGCTGCCGCACGCAGCAAACTCGGACAGCTCGGCTGACCCCTGCTTCCGGACGCCCTTTGTGGGGCGTCCGGAGGAGATGCGCCGCTCGACACCGAGACTCGGGCGCCCGCAGCCAGCCCCCTCGCCGCAGCCTTTTCCCACATCGTGACTCTGCACCCCGCCAGCCTGCTGCTGGCCTGGCTCTCTCTCGCCCTGGCCCTGCAATGGCTGGCATTACCTGCCTTGCTGGGGCTGGCCGCGCTGGTCTTTCCGGCCGCGCTGGGGCTGGCCGGCGCGCGTTTCCGCCTGCTGCTGCGCCGCGCGCGCTGGCTACTGCTTTCCGTCGTCGTTCTGTTCGCCCTCGCTACTCCGGGCAGCGCCCTGTCCGGAGTGGCCGGTCAGCTTGGCATCACCGGCGAGGGCGCCGAGATGGCGGCGACGCATCTCCTGCGCCTGACCCTGCTGCTCGGTCTGCTCGCCGTACTGCTGGAACGACTCGGCATACCCGCCCTGATCGCCGGGCTGTATGCGCTGCTGGCGCCGCTTGGCGCCAGCAGGCGGCGCAGCCAGATGGCGCTGCGCCTGCTGCTGGTTCTGGAATACGTCGAGCAAGGCCGCGCTCAACGCGGCAAAGGCACACAGCCCGGCTGGCAATACTGGCTCGCCCCCCAGGGCGCGGCCTCGGCGCTCGACGCACTGAACGATTACCCGCCGATCGAACTGCACGCTGCGCCCTTGGGCGGTATCGACCGACTGGTCATGCTGCTGGCGCTGTTCGGTCTCGGCGCGGCATACTGGTGGACATCCGCACCTGCATGACTCCCCCATGACCCGCATCGCCCTCGGCATCGAATACGACGGCGCCGCCTTCCACGGCTGGCAGGCGCAGCCCCACGGCAACACCGTGCAGGATGTGCTCGAACGCGCTCTCGCCGAGGTCGCCGGACAGCCGGTGCGCGTCTCCTGCGCCGGACGAACCGATGCCGGCGTGCATGCGCTGGCCCAGGTGGTGCATTTCGACTGCAACGCGATCCGGCCAGACCAGGCCTGGGTGCGCGGCGGCAACGCCCACCTGCCGCCACAGGTCGCGATTCGCTGGGCGCGTATCGTGGATGACCGCTTCCACGCCCGCTTCGATGCCGTCTCGCGCAGCTACTGCTACCTGCTGCGCAACCATCCGGTGCGCCCGGCCCTCGAGCATGGTCGCGTTGGCTGGCATCACCGCCCGCTCGACGCCGAGCGCATGCACGAGGCAGCCCAGGCACTGCTCGGCGAACACGACTTCTCGGCCTTCCGCGCTGCGGAATGTCAGGCCAAATCTCCTGTGAAAACCATGCAAAAGGCGGATATCAAGCGACTTGGCGACACCATCGTCTTCGGATTTCGCGCAAACGCCTTTCTCCAGCACATGGTGCGCAACATCGTCGGCGCCCTGGTCTATGTCGGTCAGGGCCGCGAGCCGGTCGAGTCGATCGCCAGCCTGCTTGCCTGCCGCGACCGCACCCGCGCCGCGCCAACCTTCTCGCCGGCCGGCCTGTATTTCGCCGGCGTCGAATATCCCCCGCACTGGAATATCCCGGCTGCGGAACGTATGATTCCCGTTTTGCTCGAGAGATGAGTCCGGCCGTGTCGATTCCAGCAAACCACCGCACCCGCATCAAGATCTGCGGCATCACCCGCGAAGAAGACCTGCGCGCCGCCGTCGATCTCGGCGCCGACGCGCTCGGTTTCGTCTTCTACCCGCCCAGCCCGCGCTTCCTCGACAATGAACACGCCGCGCGCCTGGCGCGCGCCCTGCCCCCCTTCGTCACCCTGGTCGGCCTGTTCGTCAATGAGGAAGCCGACAAGGTGCGCCAGACGATCGCCCAGGTGCCGCTGCAGCTGCTGCAATTCCACGGCGAGGAGGATGCCGCCTACTGCCGCCAGTTCGGCCTGCCCTACATCAAGGCGGCGCGCGTACGGCCCGGCCTCGATTTGCTAGAATACGCGGCTTCGTTCCCCGATGCCCGTGGCCTGCTGCTCGACGCCTTCGTCGAAGGCTATGGCGGCGCCGGAAGAACCTTCGACTGGGATCTGATTCCGTCCGCGCTGCCGCTGCCCGTGATCCTTTCGGGCGGACTCGACGCCACCAATGTCGGCGAAGCGGTGCGTATCGTGCGGCCGTGGGCGGTCGATGTCAGCAGCGGCGTGGAAAGCCAAACGCACAAGGGCATCAAGGATGCGGCGCGAATGGCCGCATTCATCACTGGAGTACGCAATGCAGAAGCATGAGCAAGCCTACAATCTGCCCGATGCACGCGGCCATTTCGGCCCTTACGGCGGCAGCTTCGTCGCCGAAACGCTGGTGCCGGCGTTGGAGGAACTGAAACTCGCCTATGAAATCGCCAGAAAGGATCCGGCCTTTCGCAGCGAGTACGAATACGATCTCAAGCACTACGTCGGCCGGCCGTCGCCGATCTATCACGCCAAGCGCTGGTCGGAAAAGCTTGGCGGCGCGCAGATCTACCTGAAGCGCGAAGACCTCAATCACACCGGCGCCCACAAGGTCAATAACTGCATCGGCCAGGCCCTGCTCGCCAGACGCATGGGCAAGCCGCGCGTCATCGCCGAAACCGGAGCCGGCCAGCACGGCGTCGCGACGGCCACTGTCGCCGCCCGCTACGGCATGGAATGCGTGGTGTATATGGGCAGCGAGGACATCCGGCGCCAGGCCGCCAATGTCTATCGCATGAAGCTGCTCGGCGCCACCGTGGTCCCCGTGGAGAGCGGCTCGAAGACGCTCAAGGACGCCCTCAACGAGGCCATGCGCGACTGGGTCACCAACATTTCCAACACTTTCTACATCATCGGCACCGTCGCCGGCCCGCATCCCTATC